>JBEPTW010000134.1:0-10851 GCA_041691855.1 Verrucomicrobiota bacterium
TGAGGAAAGGCCAGCCGCCATACCAAAAGACGGCGGAGGAGAAACCGAACAGAACATAAACGTCGCCGGGAAAATGGATCGCTTCCTGAATACCGACCAGCTTTTGGAGCATCGGCGAGAGGACGAGAATTGGCAGGGTCAGGACCAGTGAGACCCAAAAACGTTTTCGAAAATCGGCCGCCATGTGCGCATGATGATCGCGGTGACCTTTATGTTCATCCGAACCGTGGCCCGACATCTCGGCTTCAGCCGCCATCCAATTCTGCTTCTCGTGTCCCTGCTGACGTCCCTCTTTTTCATAGAGCGCGTAGGCCTTTTTGGCCACCTCATCGTGCGACATCTCTGGGGCGGGATTGGTTTTAGTTGTATCCGATGTCTCGGCGGGATGGTCGTTATGTTTCATTTTTTAATTTTTTTTGCTTCTTGTTCCCGTCGCCAGGCGCGCGTGCGCGGAGATTATCCGCAATAGGCTTAAACGATGTTAGCTTGAACCATGCGCGGCGGGTTGGCTCTAATCCGATATCCATGGGAATGTAAGCGATGCTTTCTCGTTGTCCGTTCAAAAAGTTTTTCGATCGCGGGGTGTTGCAACGCTAGCTTGAGCCAACCTCGCGCTCAACAATTTGGGCTTCTTGACAGCCACGATTTCTCCGACTGGATCTTCCTCTGAGGTGCATTCTCTAGTCGAAACAACCTTCAGTCCGGCTCGGCCCAAAATGCGTTCCACGTGGCCGGTGTGATAGCCCAACGTCACGAATTGCCCGCCCGGCCTTAGGACCCTTCTAATTTCTCGTGCCACGCGGATCGGATCGTCCACCGAACAAAAGAGAAATATTCCGACCACATCGAAGGAGTTGTTCAAAAACAAAAGTTGATGCGCATCCATCAACAGCAGTTTTATTCGGTGCTCGCCCAGAGTAGTGAGTCGGTCGACCGCCCGTCTTAACATCTTCCCGCTGATGTCGCACCCGGTCACGTCGGCATTCCGGCGATAGCAAGGAAGGTTGAGGCCCGTACCAACCCCGATCTCCAGGATTTTGCCGCCAAGAGGGTGAAGAAGTGAGCGACGATGTTTCCCCACCGAGCGGTGCTCGGCATCCCAACGGTCGTACTTAAATGCGACAGCATCAAATTTCACTTTCATTTTCGATTTGGTTGAAAGTGGCAAAAGGTCGTTCGTCTAGGCGGCAGTGATTTCGACCGACGGCCGGTTTGGGCAAGCGAATCTACGGGAGTGTGCATAGTCATCACGCGCATCGCGCGACTGCAGCCCCCGGAAGTAACTATAAGATCATTCATCGGAGAACCCCCGCTACCACAAAAAGAATTGCCGCAATTCCTGCTGCGGCGAAATTGTACGGTGCGGCATAGTTCATATATTTGGAATGGTCGGCATGAGCGATGTTCGACGCCATATTCGTCATTCCGGGAACGGGGGAAGTAACATCTCCGAAGGTTCCTCCGGTAATCACCGGAATCACCCTGACGCCGCCTCCTTCATGATTTTAACAATCGTGTCCTCCACTTCCTGCGCCACGCCTGCCAATTGCGGCGTGTGGAACAGCGCGAGTAGGATGGTGGGCTTCAAGGTCGCCAGCGTGGTGCGGCCACCCTCCTCGTAGATGGAGATTCGGCAGGGGAGCGCCGCGGAGACGCTCATGTTTTCCTCGAGGACCTTCTTCGCCTGTTGCGGCTGGCAGACTTCGAAGATCAAACACTCGTGGTCGAACGCCACGTCCTTTTTCGCCATGGTTTCCTGAAGGTTGTGCACGTGCATGACGCCAAAATGATTCGCAGTAACGGCCGCCTCCAAGGCAACAGCCGCAACGCTGACGGTTTTCCCTGTCGTTAGTGTAAACAGCATGAGTTTCCTTTTGAAGTTGAGTGATTCCCGCTTCGATTGGCCGGGGTTCAATTACTTCTTCGCTAGCTTCATGATCGCGACGACCAGCAGAACCACCACCAGTGTTCCGACCACCGGCCAGAGCCACATGCCTCCGCCCGACCAACCGTTCATCCATCCATCTGTATGGTTCATCATATAATTTATTTTTTTGTGCAGCTCTTTACCCGCGGCGGTGTCGTTGGGATCCGGATGACGGCTCGCATGTAGAGCAAGCCGCCGCCTCCATTCGTCGCAAAAATTCGTCGCGTTAAGACTTTAATTATTTTTTTCCGTCGTGCCGGTTGGTTTGCCTTCCATGCCTTTCATCATCGGGTGCGACGACATCGAGCCGTGGTCCATCGGCATGTCTGCCATCATTTCGTCCATGCGCGCATGCGTGGCCGTCCGCTGCTCTACCATCTGAGTGACGACCGCAACCAGCAGGTCCACTTTTTGCGCTTCGGGCGCGCTCTTGATCCTGGCCAGCTGCGCATTGAGTTCGGTGTCCTGTGCCTTCATTTCCGCCATCATCTTTTCCCGCTGCGGCTGCATGGTTTCGTGGCGTTCAGCCATCGTGCCTGCATTCATCTTCGAACCACTTGCAGGAGCGGCGGATTGTGCATGAATGGGAAAGCAAAGAGCCAAAGCGATGGCCAAGCCCAGAGCCGGGCCGGAATGAGTGATGAATTTCGAGGTCGTGAGATTTTTCATGGATAGTTGTTCGTTGATTTTGAGTTTTTCTGTGCTGGTCCACCGCAGTCTGATGAAAGATAGGTTTCACCACGACCGCCGTGTCCAACGCTGGGCAAGATACGTGTAAACGCGCAGCGGCGCCATGGGGTGTATGACTACCGCGGGGACGCGTCTGGCCAACCGCCAGCGGAATGTCGGCCTCGGGAAAAGACCTTATCCACGGCGCGACTTGAGACCAAGGACGCGGCCGACCGAACGAGCGATCATCTGCTCTTCATCGGTGCGAATGACGCGCACGGTGACACGCGCGGTCCTCGCGGAAATGAGCGGGGCATTCTTCGCGTTGCGCCGCGCGTCGAGGGTGAGGCCAAGAAAACCGAGACCAGCGCAGATTCGGGTTCGAACTTGCGGCGCGTTTTCGCCGATGCCCCCGGCGAATACCAGAGTGTCGAGGCCTCCGAGCGCGGCGGCATAAGCGCCGATCCATTTTTTCGCCTGATAGCAAAACAGCGCCACCGCCTCCGCCGCGCGCAAGTCTGACTTTTCTTTGGCCAGCAGTTCGCGCATATCAGAGCTGGTCGCCGAGACGCCGAGCAGTCCCGATTTATGGTTCATCATGTGGTCGAATTGCGCCGGGGTCATATGCTCGCTGCGGGCGAGAAACGAGACGAGTCCCGGATCCACATCACCTGAGCGGGTGCCCATCACCAACCCGGCGGCCGGCGTCAAGGCCATGGAAGTGTCTATGCAATGTCCGTCGCGGACCGCCGCGAGGCTCGCGCCGTTGCCCAAGTGAGCGAGGATCACGCGACCTTTGGCCACGTGCTTCCCCGCCACGCGTTCCAGTTCCCGCAGCAGATAGGCATAGGAAAGTCCATGAAACCCATAACGCCGCACGCCCTGTGCTTCATAGCGGCGCGGGATCGGCAGGAGCTGCGCCACGCGCGGCAATTCGTGATGAAACGCCGTGTCGAAGCAGGCGATCTGCGGAAGTTTCGGGAATCGGCGGTGAAACGCCTCGGTCAGTAATATCTCTTCCGGCAAGTGTTCAGGATCGAAGGGGATGAGCCGGCGCAGTTCGTTTACGAGCTTCGGAGTGATGCGGGTCGGCAGCCAATATTTCGGTCCGCCATGCACCACCCGGTGCCCGATGGCGGACAGCCCGCCGTGATCGATTCGCGGCTGCAGCCAATCCATCAGGGCGCCGACCGCGGCTTGGTGGTCGGATGAGACCAGTGGTCGCGAGAAATTTTCGCTATGGTCTGCGCCCTTGACGATGAAACGCCCTTTCGGTTGACCGATGCCCTCAATCGTTCCGCCAAAGATCCGTTTCAAAGTCGCGCCGGATTCGAACAGCGCGAACTTGATGCTCGATGAACCGCCATTGACGGTGAGGATGCTGGAAACAGGAGGCTTCATTTTTGATCTCGTGATTTTCCGTCACCGTGAAGTCCGAGCGCGGCCAGCTTCGCTCGCGTGCTGCGATAGTCAGTGTGCACGATGCCGCGAATGCCCACTCCCGCCGCCACTTCGACGAAGAGCGCGGTGTTTTCCAGATAGACGATCTCCCGCGGTGGGGTTTGGGCCAGATCGAGCGCCAGACGAAAGATCTCAAGGTCAGGTTTGCGCAGGTGCACGAAGCAGGAGGAGACAAATGTGTCCACGAATCCATCTAATTTAAAATTTTGAATTCGATGTGCATTCAACTCCCGGGCTTCGTTGCTCACCACGATCACCTTGAGCCCATAGCGGGCTTTGAGCTGGCGAACCAATCCGAGCATTTCCGGAAACGGTTTGGATTGAGCAAACATGAATCGGCGAAACTGCGTCCGGTTGAACGGACGTGGCCGATAAAAGACGACCCGGCCCAGATAGTCGTCCAACGTGAGCTTGCCCTCCTCGAACGTCGCGAAGTTCAAGTTATGGCGTTCTTCCAGGTTGTCCCAATCCAAGCGAAACCTCTTTGCGGCCGCCTTGCGCGCGAGATGGTCCCAGCCGTTCGTCAGCAGCACGCCGCCGATATCCACAAACAGGGTCTTGATGGCGATGGGCGTTTTCATCGGGGTGGGGTTCGATCGCCCGAAGCTTGTCGCCGAGTGTGAGCGGAGCCGACCGGCTCCAGCTTGGCCGTGGCAGCGGTGGTCGCACCGCTGGCCAACCGCCCACGTTGGGGCAGGGGCCGTTGAGGGCAACGGCCCGTACCGTAGATCCATTTATCTCGGGCGATTGGTCTCACGACCGCCCCGCCGACAGTGAAAATGGCTGGATGCTGGAGCATGAATAGCTTGATCAAATGCCCCGGAGCTTGTTCCGGGAATTTTTACTGGCGGCCCTTCTGCAATGGCGTGCCGCCCGGAGGTCGGCGCGGGAAAGTCAAAAGGTTACGCCGAAGCGTGGGAAATAAATCCATTCAAACATGGTCATAGCGTCTATTGCTTGAGGGACTTTCAGTCGCGCGTGAATGGGAGAAATCAGGGTTGGGCCGGCGGTGTCAGCGCGGATGTCGCGCTGGAGAACGACTTCAGGTAGGCGATCAATTCACGCACATCGCATTCATGGGCTTGAGTCTGGAGCATAAGCGTGAAGTCCGGCGTCGGCTATGGGGTGTGAACCTACCACGCCACCGCCAAGCCGCCGACGGGACGCGAGGCGTCAGTAGGGTTACACCCCATAGCTCCGAAATGCCTTCAAGTGTAGGATCGCGCCGTCTCAGACCGGGGATTCCGGCAGGACGATTAATTCCGCCAGAACGCGCATTGTATGCTTAACCTAACTCCTCTCAAAGCGGTCCACCTCCGCTTTTCGGTGGCTTTGAAACACGTGATCGCCTGCGGGAAGAATCCTTCCGGCGGCAACCGGATCCAGTTACACCCTTCGCGGACTCTTCATCACGGGCTCACGGCCTTGAGCTGGCTGCTGGCGGCTGGATCGTTTGCGTATTGGCAGCCCGAATGTTTGGCGGTGCCCAGTTTCGCCCGGCAAATGGACATGCAATGCGCCGCCTGCCATACGGAGTTCCCGACGCTAACTGCCATGGGGCGGCAGTTCAAATTGAGTGGCTACACGATGAGTACCGACCAATCAGATCTCCCTCCGATCGCGATCATGCTCATGCCGTCTTTCACCCACACCCAAGCCGGGCAGGAAGGCGGCGCCGCTCCGGGTTTCGGCAGCAATAATAATTTCGCGGTGACCCAAGCCAGTGTCTTTTACGCCGGACGTCTCTTTGGGCCTTACGCGTCGAAATTGTTCGGTGCCGATGCCGCGTCCGTGTTGAACAAAATCGGCATATTCTCGCAAACGACCTACGACGGCGTGGGGAAGACGTGGTCATGGGACAACACCGAGATACGCTTTGCCGACGTCGGCACCATCGCCGGTCAAGGTGCCACTTATGGGGTCTACCTGAACAACAATCCTGCCTTCCAGGATCCTTGGAACAGCACGCCTTCATGGACTTTCCCGTATAGCGGCTCCGGTCTCGCGCCCGGTCCTGCCGCCGGCACGTTGATCGAGGGCACTCTGGCCCAACAGGTCGCCGGCTTGGGCGCCTACACCATGGTGTCGAACAGCCTGTATCTCGACTTTGGCGCTTACCGCACCCTCGCGAGCCGCGTCCAGAAATCGTTGGGCGTCGATCCAACTGGCGAAACGCAAATCGCCGGCGTTGCCCCTTACTGGCGCGTGGCGGTCGAACACCCCGCAGGACCGGGCCTGTGGGAATTTGGCACCTTCGGAATGGCGGCCGACACCTACCCCGGTCGCGATGCCAGCGCCGGTAAGGATCGCCTCGCGGATTTCGGACTCGATTCGGAATATCAAGCGTCGATCGGCCGCCACGATATCACGGCACTCCTTTCGGGTGTCTACGAGCGACGGACTTGGAATGCCAGTCAGGCGCTCGGCCTCACCGCCAACGCATCAGGCATGCTGCGCACCTTCAAAGCCACCATCGGCGACCTCTACGACAAGACGTACGGTCTCACCGCTCAATATTTCGTCATCACCGGTGACAAGGATCCGGTGCTGTATCCGGACAGCGCGGACGGTTCGCCCAACAGCAACGGCTACATCCTCCAGGCGAGTTATCTGCCTTTCAACAAAGGCACTGGTCCGGCCTTCTGGCCGAGAAGCACCATCAAGTTTTCGGTCCAATATGTAATTTATAACCGGTTCGACGGCTCAACCACGAGTCCCGACGGGAGCAGCCCATCCGCGAAAGACAACAACACCCTCTACCTCCAATCTTGGATTGTATTTTAATACCACGCCCTGAGAGCCAACGTTCGTTCGATAAATAAAACCATGAATTTCAAATGTTCTTCCGTCTCGCTGATCCCCGCCGGGATCCTCGTTGTCCTGATCTCGATCATGACCCAGTCCGTCGCCCATTCGGCCGAAGCCGCGAAGACAGTCGCGATCGTGGCCAACGACACGCTGAGATTTAGTGTAACGACGATCAAGGCCAGTCCAGGTGAGACAATCCACGTTCAGCTCCTGAACAAGGGCACCATACCCAAAGCGGTGATGGGCCACAATTGGATCCTTCTCGACGGTGAGGCTGAGGCAAATTCATATGCGACGGCCGCCCTTTCCGCGCGGGAGGACAACTATCAGCCGAAGGCGCTGGCTTCGCATGTTCTGGCCGTCATCCCCCTGCTCGGACCCGGCGAAGTCGGCGACGTGACCTTCCACGCCCCTACGACACCCGGGCAGTATCCGTTTATCTGTTCCTTTCCCGGACATTTTTCAGCGGGCATGCGCGGCGAATTGATCGTGAAGTGAAGGACGGTTCGACGGCCCGTCTCCGCCAGCGGCGCGACGGGCCCGGGCAGGAGAACATCGCAGGGTGCTCATCCTGACCGAGCCGCATTTTTCGATCAGCGACGCTCGCGAGTCGGACTGTGTGTTGAGAAAAAAACCTCTGATCCCATATACCGCAGTCCGATCCAATCACGGATGCCACAGCTCTAACGGATACAGAAGATTCGTTGATGATCGTCATCTGATCTTCGTTCACGTCCGAGGTGAGTGCAGCCGAGAGCTGAAGCGATTGATCATCCGTGCTCATCCGTAAAATCCGTGGTTTCAGCCGATGAATTTGGAAGGGTGGGAGGGAGCTTGCTCCGGGGATTATTTGCCGGCGGTTTTTTTGGCAGAGGCACGGCGTGCTCTGCCACCGGTCTTGCGCAATTCGGTCGGCACCGGCCAATGATGTCCCGGTTCCAGCAGGTCCTGCGTGGTTTCCGGACCCCATGTGCCGGCGGCATAGTTGGGGAAATCACTCGGTGGCGTGGCGGTCCACACGTCGAGCACCGGCATCAATAACCGCCACGCCGCCTCGATTTGGTCCGCGCGCATGAACAACGTGGCGTCGCCCTTCATCACGTCCCACAGCAGGGTCTCGTAGGCATCCGGCGAAGGCGCGGAGAAGCTGTCGCGATAGTTGAACCGCATGTCCACGGGGCGCAGCTGCATTTTCGCGCCGGGGTATTTGGCCTGAAGCCCGAGGACAATGCCTTCATCGGGTTGAATCGACATGGTGAGCCGCGAAGGCTGCCAGCCCAGTGAAGCATCGGGCGGAAATGCCTGATGCGGCACCGCGCGAAATTGGATCACGACTTCCGACACCTGCCGCGGCAGCCGCTTGCCGGTGCGCAAATAAAACGGCACTCCCTGCCAGCGCCAGTTGTCGATTTGCAGCTTCAGCGCGGCGAATGTTTCGGTTTTGGAATCGACGGCCACGCCATCCTCCTCCCGATAGCCCGGCACGTTCTCCCCGGCAGCCCGGCCCGGGCCATATTGCCCGCGCACGGCCTGGTGCCGCACCTGATCGTGATGGATCGGACGCACGGCATGGAGGACATCGACCTTCTTGTTTCGAATCTCGTCGGCGTCGAACGACACCATCGGCTCCATTGCCACGAGACACAGCAATTGCATGAGGTGATTCTGCACCATGTCGCGCAGCGCGCCCGCATGATCGTAATAACCACCGCGATGTTCGACGCCCACTGCTTCGGCGACCGTGATCGTAACGTGCTCGACGTAGCGCCGGTTCCAGAGCGGCTCGAACAGGGGATTCGCAAAACGAAACGCGAGAATGTTCTGCACCGTTTCCTTCCCAAGGTAGTGGTCGATGCGAAAAATCTGGGACTCATCGAAGCTCGCGCCAAGGACTTTGTTGAGGGCGAGGGCAGAGGTCAGATCGTAACCGATGGGTTTTTCCACCACAATCCTCGCCCATTCCCGGTCGCGTGCGAGTCCGGCCTTGCCGAGATATTTTGGAATTTCACCAAACATGGAGGGCGGTGTTGCCATGTAGAAAATGCGGTGAGCCTTGGTGCCCCACGTTTTTTCGAGCGCGGCGCACCGGGCCCCGAGCGCCGCGTACGTGCCTGCTTCCTTGAAGTCGCCCTGCTGATACGAGATGTGCTGGGCGAACTGATCCCACGCCGCTGCTTTCGGTTTTCCAAAGCGCGAAAAAAGACTCACCCCCTCTTGCAACCGCTTTCTCAGCGCACGATCACCGAGCTTCATGCGATCGATCACGATGATCGAAAAGTTTTCGGGCAGGCTTCGATCCTGGGACAGGTCGAACAGCGCCGGCACGAGTTTTCGCCACGTCAAATCCCCTCCGCCCCCGAAGATGGCGAACACGGTGGGCTCAATTTGATCGGATGGTTTCGAGGGGGTGGTCATAGGATTTTTTATTCGCTGTTGCCGCGAGCTTGGTCCGGCCTGCCGGCGCGTGCGATCATATCCACGGCGTGAATGCGCCGGAGATGTCGCGGAGCGTGACTGAATTCAGCCGCGAGAAAAGTCTGCACCAGATCCCAGGCGACCGCCGATCCTTCCGTCCGGCCACCAAGACAGAGAACGTTCATGTGATCGTCCTCGACTCCTTGCCGCGCGGAAAAATGATCGTGAATCAAGCAGGCGCGCGCGCCTGAGACCTTATTGGCGGCGATTGCCGCACCCACGCCGCTGCCGCAAATGGCGACGCCCCGGTCGACCTTCCCTTCGGCCACGGCCTGCGCCAAGGGAATGACATAGTCGGGATAGTCGTCGTCGGGCCGCAGATGATGCGCGCCGAAATCAGTGACCTCATGGCCGGCTTCGCGGAGGTGGCCCGCGATTTCGTGCTTGAGGTCAAAACCTCCGTGATCCGCCGCGATGCCAATGCGCATGGTGGTTTCTTCAGTGGATGGGTTCTTCGGCGTGGCCGCCGAATTGGAAGCGCAGCGCGGAAAGGATTTTGTCCTGATAGTCCGCTTGTCCCCGCGAACTGAAGCGCGCATAAAGCGCCGCGCTCAGCACGGGCACTGGCACGCCTTCGTCGATGGCCGCCTTCACGGTCCACCGGCCTTCACCCGAGTCGGAAACGCGGCCCTCGAATTGCGCGAGTTGCGGATCGCGCGCGAGCGCGTTGGCCGTCAAGTCGAGTAGCCACGATGCGATCACACTGCCGCGCCGCCAGACTTCGGCGATGTCGCCGAGCGGAAGATCGAATTGATAATTTGCAGGATGGCGCAACGGCGTGGTCTCGGCGTTGACCTTGGTGTCCTTAGTTTCCTGACGGCCGACATTCGCGGCGCGCAACACGGCCAGTCCCTCGGCGTAGGCCGCCATCATGCCGTATTCGATGCCGTTGTGAACCATCTTGACGAAATGCCCCGCGCCATTCGGTCCGCAATGGAGATAGCCTTGCTCCGCGGTGCTACTGGATTTTTTCCGACCCTCGGTTCG
Organism: Verrucomicrobiota bacterium; assembly: GCA_041691855.1. Lineage (GTDB taxonomy): Bacteria > Verrucomicrobiota > Verrucomicrobiia > Opitutales > Opitutaceae > Lacunisphaera. Next base: position 10,328 of record JBEPTW010000134.1, read on the forward strand.
CGGAATATCACCGCGCCCGGGCGCCAGCGTCGCGAAGAGGGGATCGAGATGCTTCACAATCGCCGGTTCGCCGCCGATCATCTGGCAGTAGCCACGGTCGGAGCCCCAGACGCCACCGCTCGTGCCGACATCGACGTAATGGATTCCTTTTTCCGCGAGTTGCTTCGCACGACGGAGGTCGTCGACGTAGTAGGAGTTACCGCCGTCGATGAGAATGTCACCGTGATCGAGTAACGGCAGCAGGTCCGCAATCGATTCGTCCACCACGGCGGCTGGCACCATCAACCAGATCGCGCGCGGCTGTTTCAATTTCTTCACGAGGTCGGCGAGAGAGGCGGCGCCTGTTGCCTTGAATTTTGTCAGTGCGGTGACCGCTTTGGGCGACCGGTCGAACACCACGCATTTGTGACCATTCTTGATCAGGCGACGCACCATCGCGCCGCCCATGCGCCCCAAGCCGATCATGCCGAGCTGACGGGTTGTTTTCTTTTTCATAATTTTGTCTTCGAGGTCCGGTGCTTCGT
>JBEPTW010000135.1:0-10761 GCA_041691855.1 Verrucomicrobiota bacterium
CCGAAACGCTGATGAATGCGGTCGTCATATTATTTGTCATCGGGATTTTTCTGGTTGCTCTTGAAGTAGTGGTGCCCGGCGCAATCTGCGGTTTGCTGGGCGGAAGCGCGCTGCTCGCGGGAGTGGTGGCCGCATTTTTTCATTTTGGTCCGACCGGCGGATTCGTGGCGACAGGGTTGGCGCTGGTAGTCGGGAGTATCACGCTTTACCTCGAATTTGTGTGGCTACCGAAGAGCCGGTTCGCGCGAGCGTTGTCGATGAGTGAAACGGTGGCCGGCCGCAGCCAGCCGGAGATTGCGGATCGTCGCGCTATTGTCGGACAGGAAGCCGTGGCGATGACGACTTTGGCGCCGACGGGCTACGTTGAAGTTGACGGGCGGCGCTATGAGGCATCCTGTCAGTCAGGATTGGCCAACGTGGGTGAGAAACTGCGTGTTCTCGACGTTGATACTTTTCGTTTAATTGTAACCCGGTTAACTTCCCTCCCATGACCATCATTCAAATTTTAGGCATATTCGCTGGCATTATCGTGCTCGTGCTCGTCGCCATCGTTTTCAGCCTCGTGGGTGCCTACGTGAAGGCACTTTTCAACGGGGCCTCCGTCTCGTTGGGAAAATTGGTGGCACTCAAATTGGCCAGCATTCCTTATAACTTGGTCGTCGACGCGCGCATCAATGCGGTGCGTGCCGGCATCGATATCTCTGCGGATCAAATCGCGTCTCATTTTCAAGCGGGAGGTAATGTCGTGCAGACCGTGCTGGCGTTGATCGCCGCGCAAAAAGCGGGCATCAACCTGCCATGGGACCGCGCCTGCGCGATTGATCTCGCGACCAAGGGTTCGGGCAAATCGGTGATGGAGGCAGTGCGCACTTCCGTCGATCCCAAGGTCATCGATTGCCCTAATCCCGAAAGCGGTCGCACGACCATCGACGGCGTGGCGAAAGACGGCATTCAAGTGAAGGTGAAAGCGCGAGTGACCGTGCGCACTCACCTTGACCGATTTGTGGGTGGTGCGAAAGAAGAGACCATTATCGCGCGCGTGGGCGAAGGCATTGTCACGACTATCGGCTCGGCCGAAACGTACAAGGTGGTCCTCGAGTCGCCAGACAGCATTTCAAAGACGGTGCTCGCGCGTGGTCTCGACGTGGGCAGTGCGTTCGAAATTCTTTCGATCGATATCGCGGACGTCGATGTCGGCGAAAACGTGGGTGCGAAATTACAGGAAGCGCAGGCCGAGGCGAACAAGAGCATCGCGCAGGCGCAGGCGGAGATTCGGCGCGCGGCCGCCGTTGCGGTCGAGCAGGAAATGAGAGCGCGAGTGCAGGAAATGCAGGCCAAGGTGGTCGAAGCGCAGGCGCAGGTTCCCCTGGCGTTGGCCGAAGCGTTTCGTTCGGGCCGCTTGGGCGTCATGGATTATTATCGGATGGAAAACATTCAGGCGGATACCTCCATGCGCGGTTCGATCGCCCAACCGCAGCCTGAAATAAAAAAATAATTTTCGTCGAATCGTAAGCGCGAAATAAAATGGATTGGCTCTTACAGCATCTGCAATTGCTCATCGCCGGAGCGGGCGGGGTCGCTTGGTGGCTGAATCAACGCAAGCAGCGTGATGACGCGGCCAAGCCCGCACCGAGTAAAGAATCCCGTCAGGACGATCCCGATTTTGCAGAACGCACGCGACGAATCAGGGAGGAAATCCAACGGAAGATTGAGGAACGTACGCGAGGTGAATCCTCCTCAACATCGACGAGGCAAAAGCAATCAAGGCCGAGTCCGACCGTAGTGGCACCGCAATGGTCGGAGGCGGAACCGCCGCCGCTTGCGAGAATCGGGATGACACCCGACGAAGCGGAGCGGTCGACTGAGATGCTGGCGAAGCAAGCCGCGCTTGCCGAGCAACTCCGCCAAGCGGTGGAAATCAAGACGGCCGCATTGCGGGGGCTGCAAAACGGAAATGAGATTTCATCGGCCTCCCACCTTGTGCGCACGGCAGTCATCGATGATTTAAAGGATGTCGCTGCATTGCGCCGCGCATTTATTCTTCGCGAAATTATCGGACCACCGGTGGCGTTGCGCTGACGGCGAAATGTCGCTGGAAAATAAAAAAGACCGGTGGAAACCGGTCTTTTGTTTTTCGCGACGAAGGTATTCGTGTTTTGTCAATCGAGGCCAAATCGCCCATAATTGTCGACCGGAACGGTATAGTTGCGTCCGTTGACTTCCATTCTAAGATTTTTCCCCGATTCGACCGTAATCAAAAGCTTGCCCTGCTTTTTTAATGATTTCGACTCTCCCCGTGCGAGCGCACCATTGAATAGGATGGTTCCATCGGAATCCTGCACGACTTTGATGCGAGTGGCATCGGTCGCGGTGAGCGTGAGAGTTTGTGCGGGATCAGCGGGCAGGGCCGTCGCTTGCTGTGTCGCTTGCTGCGCAGCTTGTGACTGTTTTGCGGGCGAGCTGGAAAAGATGACTCTGAACAGCAGAATGATGATTACGACGACCACGACCGCGCCGCCCCCGAGCAATCCGAACTTCAACAACATCGCTTGATCTTGCGCTGATCGGTTGGCCGGTGCCGGTTCCGCCGGTTCTTTCGGGCGCGCCGGTTCGGCGAAATCGACCCGGCCGTAGACTTCCCGTGTCTCGCGTCGCGAGGCGGGTTTTCCCTCGGAGAGAAGCTCGTTGTAGTCGTTGACGATCCGCTCCGGGTCGAGCTCCAGATAACGGGCGTAAGAACGGAGAAATCCGCGAATGTAGAGCGGCGGCAGATCAATTTCGAAAGTATTGGCCTCGAATTTCTGGAGATAGTCGCCGCGAATTTTAGTCGTCTCGGCGGCCTCACGGACAGAGATACCTTTGCGCTTTCGCGCTTCCTCAAGCCTTTCTCCAATGGTCTGCATGCGGGGTTTGTTAAGTCGGTTTGGGGTTTGATTTAAAGTCTAATCGCGACTCACAGCTGATAAGTATCAAGATCGACGAGAATTTCACGCGGGGAAGAGCCGTTTTCCGGGCCGACGATCCCTTTCTCCTCCATGAGTTCGACGATCCGGGCGGCCCGATTGTAGCCGATTCGGAGCTTTCGCTGCAGCATGGACGTGGATGCGCGGCGAGTGGAGCGCAGAACGTCAAATGCCTGTCGGAACAATTCGCCGTCGTCGCCCATGTCATCATCGCCGTCGTCGCTGTCATCATCTTCGTCCTTGGAATCGCGATCAATCTGCTGCTGGACCTCTTGCACGTACTTGGGTTGACCGTTGACCTTGAGAAACTCGACAATGCCTTGGATTTCTTCGTCGGCGACAAACGCGCCTTGGGCGCGGACGAGGCGCGAGGTGCCCGGAGGCGAAAAAAGCATGTCGCCCCGCCCGATGAGCGTTTCGGCTCCCTTGCCATCCAAGATGGTGCGTGAATCTACCTGAGAGGCGACCTGGAAGGCGATGCGCGACGGGAGGTTTGCCTTGATGACGCCGGTGATGACGTTCACGGAAGGGCGTTGCGTGGCGATGATCAGATGGATGCCGGCGGCGCGCGCGAGTTGGGCGAGGCGTGCGATGCTCGTCTCGATTTCGGCGGGGGCGACCATCATGAGATCGGCGAGCTCGTCGATGATGGCGACGATGTACGGCAGGCGGTCGGGAACCTCGATGTCGGGTGTGACGCCGTCGAGTTCGGCCTGTTGTTCGGTCGCGGGGAATTCGTGTTTCGGGTCCTTCTTGCGGTTGTTGAAACCGACGAGATTTCGGACGTTGGCCTTCGCGAAAATCTGGTAGCGCTTCTCCATTTCGCTCAGGAGCCATTTCAGCGCGGCCGGCACCTTTTTCGGTTCGGTGACAACCGGAATCAGCATGTGCGGCAGGCTGTTGAAGAGTTTGAGTTCGACCACTTTCGGATCGACCATGATGAGGCGCACGTCCTTCGGGCTTTTCGAGTAGAGAATCGACGCGACGATGGAATTGATGCAGACGGATTTGCCGGAGCCGGTGGCGCCAGCGATCAGCAAATGCGGCATTTTTGTCAGGTCGGAGATGAGTGATTTACCGCTCACGTCCTTGCCTAGCGCGATGGGGAGTTCGGCTTTGCTGCCGACCCAATCTTCACTCTCCAAAATCTCGCGCATGCCGACCGGGGTGGAGATTTTATTAGGCACTTCGACGCCCACGGCGGCCTTGCCGGGGATCGGGGCGAGGATGCGCACGGATTGGGCGCGCATGCCGAGGGCGATATTCTTATCGAGCCCGGAGATTTTTTCGACGCGGACGCCGGGGGCGGGGACGACCTCGTAGCAAGTGATGACCGGTCCGACATGAATTTCTCCCAACGTCACTTCCACCCCGAATTCGCCCAGAATGCGGTGCAGATTTCCGGCATTAAGTTGATGTTCTTCCTCACTGTTGAGTCCGTCGGATTTCACCTGTTCGCGAAGTAACGTAATCGGCGGGAATTTGTAGTTTTCGTCATCGCTTTGGGGCAGCGCAAGCTTGGCTTTTTTGGTTTCCTCGGGCTTGACGATATTGAGTTCGATTTTTCCGGCCGCGGCGGCTGCGAGAGATTTTGTATCGACGGCCGTTGGTGCGATGACCGGCAGTTTGATGGGTGGTCTGCTCGTGACTTTTGGAGCGGGTGAATCCGGGGGAAGTTTGACGGCAGGATTGGTCGCTGGTCTGACGCCTTCCGCGAAAGGATCCTCGGTTTTGACTACGAGAATTTTCTTCGAGGTGCCGGGCGGCGGAGCGGTCAGCGTGGGGGCTTTGGGTGTGGAGAGAGCGGCGGCGGCTTTTTGTTTCGCGGCTTCCGCTCGGCGTTGGCGGGCTTCTTCCACGAGGGCGGCTTTTAAGGCGGCGCGTTTTTGCCGCCATTCCGCGAAATTGTTCATCAAGCGGCCGAACTCTGCGGCAATGTCACGGGTGAAAATGAAAAGCATCCCGAGCAGGTAAACGGTGCCGAGAATCAGAGCTGCGCCGAAGACTCCGAGACTATCCTTTAATACGTCTTGATAAACCAAATTGCCTAGGAGACCACCGGGGCCTGCGGGCAAAATCGGGTTGTTCATGAAATACGTGTCCTGCATTGCCACCAGACCCGAAAACGAAATCACGCAACAGATCATCGCGATCAAGCGGGTGACGGCGAGGCTCCGCGCGCTTCGCAGATAGATATACGTCATCCAAAAGAGAAATATCGGGAGCAGCCATGCGGTAACTCCGATCAGATAAAAAGTGCCCCAGGAAAACTCCGCGCCGATGATCCCAACTAAATTTACGCCGATCGGACTAGTCGTGTTGTGAATGCTCTGTGCGGGCTTAAAATCGATCATCGCGACCGCGATCAGAATCCCAATGACCAGACACGAAAATGCCGCGAGCCAGTGAGGCCGGTGACGTGGACTTTCGAATGAAGGAGTGTCCTTGTCCTTTGGATTTGATCTCTCCGCTTTGGCCATTTGTGTTGGTAGCCGGATAATGCAGGTCCATCAGTACTGAGGGTCAACGTAAAATGCCCTTCAAAAATCCCCCCAAATTATTTACCGACAACACATGACATCATTTCTCCAATTCGAGCCAATTTATCAGGAACGCGTTTGGGGCGGTCGGTACTTGGAAAATTATCTGGGAAGAAAGTTGCCGGGCTCGGCACCGATCGGCGAAAGTTGGGAATTGGTGGACCGACCGGAGGCACAATCCGTGATTTCGGACGGACCGTGGAAGGGAAAAACGCTGCGTCGGATGATCGAGCAAAAATCGGCGGACATTATGGGCCCATCATGGCCGAAGGATCGGCCGTTTCCGATTTTGGTCAAATGGCTCGACTGCCGCGATCGATTGAGCGTGCAGGTGCATCCGCCCGCAGCTATCGCGGCGCAACTCGGGGGCGAACCGAAAACGGAAAATTGGTATTTTGGGAAAACCGATCCCGGCGCAGCTGTTTATGCCGGGCTGAAGGCCGGCGTGACGAAGGAGAGTTTCGAGAAAGCTATTTCGTCCGGCACCGTTGATCAATGTCTCGACCGGTTGTCGGTGCAGGATGGCGATTCCCTCCTGATTCATAGCGGCACCATGCACGCCATCGACGCCGGCAACGTGATTTTGGAGATCCAGCAGAATTCCGACACGACCTATCGCGTTTATGACTGGGGACGGGTCGGACTCGACGGGAAACCCCGTACGCTCCACGTGCGCGAATCGCTCGAATCTCTTGCCGCCAACACCTCGCCGGCACCGCGTTTATTGCGGAGCGAAAGATCGTCGGAGGTACTGGTTCGCAGCCGTGAATTCACCCTCAGGCGGGAAAGGCTCAAAACGGGCGGGAAGTTGGTTTTCGCTGCCGGAGAACAGGCGCGGGTCCTTTCCGTCGTGGAGGGGATTTTGGTGGATGAACAAAATCCGGGTCAGTCGGTCAAATTTGGCAGCAATGTTTTACTCCCATACGCCGGCGATTTCTCGTTTGTGGCAAAGGAAGACACCGTTGCCCTTGTAACCGAAAATTTCTCGAAATAATGAACACCATCGACTTTCCCCAACATTCCCGAAAAGGAGGCGTGCTGGGAACGTTGCTCCTCGTCATGGCGATGCTATTTGTCGTTGGAGCGATTGCTTGGGTTCTGCTGCTTCCACGAGCGGTGGCGTCGCAGATTCACTCCCAAACTGGATTCAATGTGACCGTGGATCATCTTTCGGTGAACCCTTTCACGGCGAACGTTGAAATCGACGGGTTGGTGTTGAAAAATCCTGCCGGCTGGCCGGTCGATAATTTTCTCGAGCTTCGGCAATTTAAAGCCGACGGCAGTTTGGTATCCTTCTTTTCGAGCAAAATTGTCGCCAACGAAGTTATCCTCGATGTGGTTCGCTGCACCGTGGTAAGAAATAAAAAAGGAGACGTGAATGCGACAGTGTTTTCAAATGCGCTGAACGGGAAAAGCCCGACTCCATCGGCCAATCCGGCGCGGCCGCAGCCGGCAGGAAAAACCAAGGAATTTCTGATCAAGCATTTGGTGCTTAAGTTCGATACGTTGGTTTACGCGGACTACACCGGTGCGACGCCGACAACGAAGGAATACGACCTGAAGTTGAATAGCGACCTCCACGACGTCGACAGCGTTGCCAAGATCATGAAACCGATTACGAGTGCGTCGATCGGCTTGCTGGCTGATGCTTTGAATGGGGCCCTTAATGGTCGTACGAATCTGCTGAAAGACGCGTCGGGCGCGATCGGGGAGGCAGGCAAGAAAGCCGGCGAAAAGTTAAAGGGATTGCTGGACTCGCTTGATAAGAAGAAGCGTTGAGGTATTGATAGATCTTCCGTATGAGCGAAACCACACCAACTGAACCTAACGACACTACTCAAGTTCCTGATTCTCAAAATAATGAAGGATCGAAACTCGAGGCGCAGCTGTTAACTGCCAAACAAGAAGCGGCGGCCAACTATGACCGTTATACGCGTTCGGTCGCCGATTTGGAAAATTTTCGGAAGCGGACGATCCGAGAAAAGGATGAACTTCGCCAATACGCCGTTAGCGGTTTAATGGAAGATGTCGTCCCTATTTTGGACAATCTGGGCTTGGGCTTGGCGGCCGCGAAGCAAAAGACCGATGTGAAATCGATCGTGGAAGGCGTTTCGTTAGTCATGGATCAGTTCAAGACCACGCTGGCACGGCACGGGTTGAAAGAAGTGAATCCAGCAGGCCAGAAATTCGATCCGAACTTTCAGGAATGTATTTCGCACCAACCGAGTTCTGAAGTCGCCGAAGAGCACGTGATTCAAGTGGTCCGTCTCGGATACACTCTGAATAGTCGATTGATCCGGCCGGCATCGGTGATCGTTTCCAGCGGTCCCGCCAAGTAAGCAAAATCGACCAACACACTCATGGCTGCTGGACAAAAAGAAGATTACTACGAACTGCTCGGCGTGGCGAAAACTGTTTCGGAAGAGGAATTGAAGAAAGCTTATCGGAAAAAAGCGGTTCAATTTCATCCGGACAAAAATCCCGGCAACAAAGAAGCGGAGGAGAATTTTAAAAAAGTCTCCGAAGCCTACGAGGCGTTGAAGGATCCCCAGAAGCGAGCGGCGTATGATCGTTACGGTCATGCCGCGTTCCAGCAAGGTGGCGGTGGTCCGCGGCCGGGCGGCGGCGGCGGATTTCACGATCCGTTTGACATCTTTCGCGAAGTTTTTGGCCAAGGCCAAGGTGGCGGCGGCGGCGGTGGCGGGGGCATATTCGAGGAATTTTTTGGTGGTGGTCAGGGCGGAAGCGGAAGCGGTGGCGGGGGTCCGGGCCGCGGTTCGGATTTGCGCTACGATCTCGAGATCACGCTCGAAGAAGCCGCCCACGGAACGGAAAAAGAAATCTCATTTCGTAAACTCGGTGAGTGCGGCCACTGCCACGGCAACGGTGCAGAGCCCGGTTCGAAGCGGACCACTTGCCCGACGTGTCGTGGTGCCGGCCAGGTGACGACGTCGCGCGGATTTTTCCACGTTCGGCAGGCTTGTCCGACGTGTCATGGCTCCGGGCATCGGTTTGAGAAGGTCTGTGCAAAATGCAGCGGGGAAGGCCGCGTCAACGAAACGGCAAAGATCAACGTCAAGATTCCCGCCGGTGTGGACACCGGCAACAAACTCCGTTCCTCCGGTAACGGTGAAGCGGGTTCGGGCGGCGGTGAGTCGGGCGATCTTTATATCGTGATTCACATTAAGGAGCACGATGTGTTTGAGCGTCAGGGCGACGACCTTTTCTGCGAAATTCCGATCAAGTTCACACTGGCATCGCTCGGCGGAACGATTCACGTGCCGACGCTGCAAGGAAAAGCCGCGCTGAAAATCCCGTCCGGCACGCAGTCGAATACGACTTTTCGTTTGAAGAGCAGGGGCATGCCGCACCTTCGGGGCGGATCGCACGGCGACCAGCTCATTCGGGTCCAGGTCGAAGTGCCAACGCATTTGTCTTCGGAGCAGAAGAAAATCCTCGAAGAGTTTTCGCGGATCAGCGGCGACACGGAGGAACCGATGAGCAAAGGCTTTTTTGAGAAGGCCAAGAAGTTCTTCTGAGTGCGTTTCATGCGTGTTGTAATTTTAGGCTCTGGGCGCGGCGGTAATGCGGAAGCGATCCTGCAGGCGCAGCAAGAGCACCGGCTGGGTGCGGCCGAGGTGGTGGGGATTTTCTCCGACCAGCCCGCGGCGGGCATTCTCGCGCTCGGGCCGCGATTCAACGTGCCGGCGGCCTTTGTTGATCCCGCTCCGTTTAAAACGAAATTGGAAGGCGCTGGTGAGAGTCGGTTCATCGAGGCCATTCAGGCGGCCAAAGCCGATCTGGTGGTATTGGCGGGATTCATGCGGGTATTGAAGCCGGGGTTTCTTTCCGCATTTGCAGGGAAAATTATCAATCTTCATCCCAGTTTACTGCCGAGCTTCCCGGGGCTGGATGGCATCGGACAAGCCTTTCGCCGCGGAGTGAAGGTAACGGGTTGCACGGTGCATTATGTGACCTTGGAGGTGGATGGAGGGCCGATTCTTGACCAAGCCGTGGTGCGATTGGAGCCCGGCGAAACCATCGAAACCGTTGCCGAAAAAGTACACGCAGCGGAACACGCGTTGCTCCCTGAGGTAATCGCCCGGCTGAGCGTGAATGGAATTTCCTGATTATGCCTGTATACGAACTTAAGACGACGATGCCTGTGGCCTTGGTCGATCAGACCGAGGAACTGTTGGCGGAACTGGAAGAGCAGCGTCTCATGGTCTTGGAGGACAAACCGTCTGCGCAGGCTTGGTTGGCGGGCTATTTCGATTCGAGCGAAGACGCGCTTGGGACCTGGGGAGTTTTCGTCGCGGTGGCCGGTGCCGAGTGGGCGAAAATGAAGCCCGAGGTGCGGGAATTGCCCGATGTTGATTGGAAAGAGAGCTATAAGGCTCATTTCAAGGCTTCCAAGTTCGGGCGGCTAAATTGGGTTCCGGTGTGGGAGCGAGAGACGTTTGTTTTACCCGAGGGCGAAGAAGTTCTCTGGCTCGACCCGGGAATGGCTTTCGGAACGGGGAATCACGAAACCACGCGACTGTGTTGCGAAAGACTGGCCCGTCACGCTGAGTCGAAGGGAACTGCCGCCAAGGTGATTGATGCCGGCTGCGGTTCGGGAATCCTCGCGTTGTCTGCGGCGAAACTGGGGTTTCGCGATATTTGCGGGTTCGATAACGATGCTGAAGCGATTCGGATTAGCTGCGAGAACGCGGAATTGAATGGCCTGGCGGGGAAGGTGAATTTCTATGTTGGTGACTTGGTTTCGGGCTTTGCGGGTCGCGAAGCCGGGCTCGTCATGGCAAATATTCAGGCGGACGTATTGATGCGGTTTACGAACGAATTGTGCGCGGTCGTCGCCCCCGGTGGCGAATTGGTGCTCAGCGGTATTTTAGCCCACGAATTGGAGCAGGTTCGCGTGAAATTTGGTTCCGTGACGAAAACTTGGTTCATCGATTCGCGGACCCTCGGCGAATGGGCGGACATTAGCCTGCGGCGCTAAAGAAAGAGCGAGATTGCGTAGTGCATGGTGAGTGAGACCGGGGTAACCCGAAGTGGAATGGTTAGCGGTAAAATGGGCCCGACGGGAAACCAGTGTTCGTCCCAACCGCTCCCGCAGCTGTCAGGAAAGCCAGTATGGCCACCCGGTACAGGTAACGGATTATTTTTGGCCAAAAAATAACCGCGAGAGACGGTTCGCGGTTAGCCCGCATTCATCACAATTTTTTTGGCGCGGCGGGTTTTTCGGGAGTTTTCCT
>JBEPTW010000136.1:0-10743 GCA_041691855.1 Verrucomicrobiota bacterium
CAAACAGCTCATGATGGGAGCAGATGTCTATGTCCACTGATTCGAGGCAATCTCATACGGTGGAATGAATTCTGCAAAAATCCCCGCCAACTCCGGATTGATTTTCGACGTTGAACTGCTCGCCGTGAACCCTGAGCCGACGCCGAAATCCTAGAATTAGAGCAACGTTTGCTGATTGCTGGCGGCGGCTTTCAGACCGATGGCGTGATAGCCTTTCGCGGTGAGGATGCGACCTTGAGCGGTGCGCGCGAGATAGCCTTCCTGAATCAAAAATGGCTCATGAACTTCTTCCAGCGTCTCGGCCTCTTCGCCGACGGCGATGGCAATCGTGCCGAGGCCGACGGGACCGCCGGCGTAGTTTTCGGCCATCAGACGCAGGACGCGCTTGTCCATTTCGTCGAGGCCGGCGGCGTCGATTTCAAGGAGCTCGAGCGCGGCGGCGGCGACGGGCTGCGTGATTTTTCCGCTGGCTTTTTCCAAAGCGTAATCGCGGACGAAATTAATCAGGTTGTTCGCGATGCGCGGCGTGCCGCGGGCGCGGCTGGCGATTTCTTTCGCGCCGCCGAGGTCCACTTCGACCTTCAATAATTCGCAACTGCGCCGGACAATGCCTTCAAGCGTGGCGCGATCATAGTAGTCGAGGCGCGTGTTAAGCGTGAAGCGCGAACGCAGTGGCGCAGTGAGCAGGCCGGAGCGGGTGGTTGCGCCGATGAGCGTGAACCGCGGAATCGAGAGGCGGACGCTGCGGGCGTTCGGGCCCTGGTCGATCATGATATCGAGCCGGAAATCCTCCATCGCGCTGTAAAGGTATTCCTCGACCGTCTTGGGGATGCGATGGATCTCGTCGATGAAGAGAATATCGCCTTCCTCCATGTTCGTGAGCAGGCCGGCGAGGTCGCCGGCTTTTTCGATCACCGGTCCCGAGGTGACGCGAACGGTGCGGCCGAGCTCGTTCCCGAGGATGAAGGCCAGCGTCGTTTTTCCAAGTCCGGGAGGTCCGGAGAGCAAAATGTGATTGAGCGCCTCGCCGCGACGTTTCGCGGCGCCGACCATGACTTTCAAACGTTCGACGGTTTTCGGTTGGCCGGCGAAATCGGAAAACGAAAGTGGCCGCAACGCCGCTTCGACGGGCGAGACCGGAGTCGCGAGCGCGGAGGTGATGAAGTTGGTACCCGTGGCCGAGGCGGCCGGGACGGCCATTTTCGATTTTGGATTTTCGATTTTGGATTGGGACACGGGAAGGGAGAATTACAGTTTCGTCACCCTGAGCACAGCGAAGGATCCATGGCGACGAGCGTGATGCGTTTTTCGATTACGTGGATTCTTCGCTGCGCTCAGGATAACAGGCAAATATGGTTTTGGCGTGGCTGGCTGGAAATCAAAAATCACGAATCGAAAATCCCTCTCATTTCCACTCGACGTCGGCGCCGAGGCTGCGGAGATTTTCGACGAAGTTGGGATGGGCGCGTTTAATGGTGTCGGCGTTTTTGACCACGCTTTTCCCCGGAATGCTGGCGGCAACCATGTAGAGCGCGACAGCGGCGCGGATGATATAAGGCGCTTCCACGACCGACGGCCGCAGGGGTTTCGCACCGAAGACGGTGATGCGGTGCGGATCGCTGACGACCACGTGCGCCCCGAACTTCGACAGCTCTGACATCCACGTGAAGCCGCCCTCATAGACCTTGTTCCAAAACATCATTGCGCCCTGCGCACGGACGCCAAGGGCGATCATGCACGGCAACAAATCGACAGGAAAGTATGGCCACGGCGCCGCTTCGATTTTCGCCAGGAGATTGCTCGTGAACGGTTCTTCGACGATGAGTTTTTGGTTTTTCCGGACGATCGCGGTGTCGCCTTGGTATTCGATTTTAACCCCGAGTTTGGCGAACGAGCGGTTGATGAGATCGAAATGTTGCGGCAGGGAATGTTTCACTTTCACTTCGCCGCCGGTGATCGCGCCGAGCGCGAGAAACGTGACGACTTCATGATGGTCCGTATTGATGGTAAACGTGCCGCCTTTGAGTTGCTTGACTCCGGTAACGGTCAACTGGCTGGTGCCGAGGCCGGCGATTTTCGCGCCCATCTGCGTGAGCACGGTGCAGAGATCCTGCACGTGCGGTTCACTGGCGGCGTTGAGCAAAACGGATTCGCCGTCAGCGAGCACGGCCGCCATCACGAAATTTTCAGTGGCGGTCACCGACATGTAATCGGGCCAGTGACGTCCACCTTTGAAACGGCCCTTGAGCGACATTTTTAAATCCGCGCCGTGCGAGATTTTTGCGCCGAGCTTTCCCAGGATTTCCAAATGAGGATCGAGCTCGCGAATGCCCAGCGAGCAACCCTTGGAGTTGGTCGGCAGCGTGATTTTTTTCATGCGCTGCAAGAGCGGCGCGAAAAGCAAAACCGATGAGCGCATGCCGGCGGGTAATTCGCCGTTGAGCCGGGCCGCGTCGAAGGACGAATGGTCGATATCCATGCGCCCGGTGGCGCGATTCCACGTGATGGCTGAGCCCTGTTCGGTGAAGAAGCTGACGAGCTTTTCGACGTCCGTGATATTTGGCACGTTGAGCAACGTCACTTTCGCTTCCGTGAGCAACGTGGCGCACAGAATTGGCAGCACGGAGTTTTTATTACCTGAGGGAGTGATGGTCCCGCTCAGCGGTTTTCCACCGTGGATAATGAGGTCAGCCATCGAACGAGAGATGAGAGTCGGAAGTTAGGGGCGTGAGGAGGGAATTACACCGTTGCTGGCTGCCGTTTCGACAGGCTCAAGGTCCAGAGCTTGTCGAAGGACTGCCAGCCCGGTGTCTGTCCGGGCTGTCGCCCGGCAGAAAAAAGGCGCCTGCGGTAAGCAGACGCCTTGAATGCGATTCGCGCGAGGCGCGTTGGCAAGGATTAAGTAGCTGAGGAGTCGGAGGAATCCGAATTCCGCTCGCCCCGTTGGCCACCACCGCTGCGGTATTCACCGCCGCGCTGGCTGCGACCGCGACCACCGCGGCTGCGACGGCGTTGACCGTCTCCGCCCTCGGGGCGGTTGCGATTGCCGTTGCCGTTGTAGGGGCGCTCGCCATTGCGGGCCTCGGCGGAGGACACTTCGACCGCTGCCGGAGTCGCTTCGGGAGCGCCGAAGAGCGATTTCAACCAACCGAAGAAACCGCCGCCGGACTTTGGCTCGGTCGCTTTGACTGCGGGACTTGCAGTTGCAGTGGCTGCTGGAGCCGACGTGGCCGGGCGGTTGTTGCGCTCGCGGGGTGCGCCGCCGTAGTTGGACGGCGTTGGCACGTAATTGTAGCCGGGACGCACGTAGAGGAACTTCGCCGGAATGGTCGACGGATCGAACGGCGCGCTTTCGGCGCGGGGCTCTTCGCGACGGGACGATTCCTCGCGACGAGGTGAATCTTCACGCCGGGGACGGTCGTTTCGGGATTCGCGCGCGGGACGAAAACCTTCGCTTTCCCAAGTCTGGGCTGGCGTGGTTTTCGGTTGCTCGGGTGGCAGGATTTTTAATCCGATTTGCTCGTCAGCGGCGGGAGCCGAAGCAAGCGGGGAGGAGTAAACAGAAGGAGCGATGGGCTCTTCGTTGACGATAGGGGCAACCACTTGGGCCGGCTGAACGCGGGCTGGAGGAACAAAGGCAGCGGGCGCGGGAGCGACCACCGGAGCTTGTTCCGGGGTTACGGCAGCCGGTTTTTCTTCAACCGGTGCGAATGGGTTCTGGTATTCACGCGGAGCAGTGACGACTTCGATGGCGGTCGGCGTGTAGTTACTGGCAGCTGCACTGGAGGCAGCGGGGGCACTGGGGCGTTTTGCTTTACCGCGGGCGAGGCCAGAGCCACGGGTACTGCCGAAGGAGATTTCGGCGTTAGGGGCCGGAGTGGTCGCGGTGGCTTCGGCAGAAGCTCCGGACGATTCATTGGAGGACATGTCTATGTTGTTGGTTTAAAGCGCCTGCCTGAAAAGGCGGCGCGGATGGTTGATGCCAGCCGGAGCTCGGAAATCTCGCTCGACAGCGGCAATAGACCTAAAACCTTCGCCAAGTGCCCCGTGAGGGCAACTTAATTATTCCCCGCGCCCAAGGGCGGCTTGCCAGCCGGCACGGAGCCAACCACGCTCGCCGCCATGGACAAACTTGAGGAAATTTTTCGCATGCAAGATGCGTTGAACAAGCGTATTGGAGTAACTCTGCCGCCACCGACCGATGAGGAAAAGGCCAAGTGGATTCTCAACTACACCCGCGCCATGCAGCAGGAAACAGCGGAGTTAATCGACAGTGTGCCGTGGAAATGGTGGGCCAAGTACCAGAAATTCGACGAGCAGAACGCCAAGGTCGAAGTGGTCGACCTGTTCCATTTTCTCGTTTCGCTGGCGCAAACGCTCGGCATGACCCCCGACGATGTCTATCAGGCTTATTTGAAGAAAAACGCAGTCAATCACCAGCGCCAGGAATCAGGCTACGTCAAAAAAGACGAAGCGGACTCGCGGCACATCTGATCTGATCGAGCTGCGCGGTTTGCGCGCAGCTGTTGAAAACCATCGTCGCGCTGGGCGGACCGGAACGTTTTTCCCGGTCCAGCCGCACGCTCACCACGCCCAGCGAACGCCACCTCGTGCCAGTCGCGGCGGTCCGATACTGACGATGCCGTTGGTGACCCTTCCGGTTTCAACGCGAACGGAGAAGAGGTTTTCCACGCTGATAAAAAGTTGGCCGCGTGGCCCGATGGCGTGGGAAAGCTCCAGATCGACCGTGGTCGCGGCGGCGAGTGGAAGCGTGTTTTCGTCGTCTTCAAACTGCGCGCTGACCCAACGGAGGCGCGAGCTCACTTTAATCGCGGCCGGCGCGCGCCAAAGGATTCCGGCACTCAAGGTATTGCGCGGCACCTCGGCGAGACGCTTGCCAATCAGCACAGGCGCGTTCGTGGAGGCGATGACATCGCTGTCGTTTAAGAGATAGGAGGCATCAAGCCGGAGCGTCGGCGAAACATCAAATCGCGCGCCGAGCTCGATTCCGCGCACATGAATATTGTCGATATTCTGGCGTTGTCGCCCGAGTCCGCCGGCCGGCACGAAGCCGACGGTGGGAAATGTTCCTGGACCCTGCGCCAGCGTGACGCTGCCGACGGCATTGCGCAGATCATTCCAAAAAAGATCGGCGGTGAAGGTAAATTTTTCACGGGTGTAATCGAGCCCGAGATCGGCGCTGGTGGCGTGTTCGGTGCGAAGGTTTGGATTGGCCTCGGTAATGATATTGCCCACGCGGAATGGCCGGTAGAGTTCGTTCAAGGTGGGACGCCGGAACGATTTTTGACCCGAGGCGCGAACGTGCCACGCGCGGGAGGGCTGCCAGATCAAGCCGACGCTCGGACTGAACGGGAGGCCGTCGAGGCTCGCATAGTGATCGTTGCGGAGTACGGCGCCCGTCGTGCGGTCGATTTCGTGGCGATGCCCGTCACGATCCTGCCAGAAATCCAACCGTGCGCCCACGTTGGCCCGCCACGCCGCGCCGAGTTGTTGTTCGTGCAACGCGAAAATGCCCGCAAAATCCTGGGTGCCGCCGGCGATCCGTTGCCGGGTAAAGTTGCCATTGGTATACGTGTAATTTTCGCGGGTCTCGCCGGACACGTTGCGAAAATCCACGCCGGCGCTGGTCCGGGATTGATCGCCGTTTAACCACACTCCGCTCCACTCGGCACCATACGCGGTGGCGGGTACCGCGTATTGATCGCTCGCGGGAGTCTCGGCGGTGCGGGTGGCGTTGACTGAGCTAAACGTGCTCGAGAACGTCTGGTCCTGGGCGTAAACTGTGGTGTTCCACGTGAAGTTTTTATCCGGGCGCTCATTCAAGGTGGCTGAGCCGAAATTCTCGCGCGAGTGATTGCCTTGGTAGGCGGTGCCGTTGCCGCGCTGTTCGTTGAAGGTGCGGGCGGTGATCGTGAGATCGGCCTGCGCGCTGATAGGTTGCTGCCATCGCGCGGAAAACCACTCGTGCCGGCTCCATGCCGCGACGTCGACTGGTCCACGATTTGCGGCGGCGACCAAGGGAAAACCACTGGTGCCAAAATTATCGGCACCCAGTTGCAGCGTACTGCTGCCTACATGTTGTGTCAGCGAGAGCTCTTCACTGTGAGTGGAAAAATCGCCGCCACTGACTGCGATGCGATTGGGGGCGGTGGCCGGATTTTCCGTGAGAATTTGAATCACACCGCCGAGTGCGGCATTGCCCCAAGCGGTGGCGCCACCGCCGCGTACGATTTCGACGCTCGCCAGCGATTCGCGGGGAAGTTTGCTCCAGAGCACCCAGCCGCCGAAGGGATCGTTCAGCGGTACGCCATCCAACAACACCAGTGAACGGCTGGCTCCACTGGGTCCGAGCCCGCGCAAAGAAACGCCTTGCGCCGTGGGGTTGGCGGTGAGGCTGTCGCTCCGCCGGAAAAGACTGAAGGCAGGAACGCTCTTTAGTGCGCCATCGAGCGTGCTGGACGCCGACGCGCGCAAGTCGTCGGCGGAGAGAGTGGCGACCGCGAACGGAATTTGAAAGAGCGGTTCGGGTGCGCGGCTCGCGCTGATCGTCAAGGGATCGAGCGTGACGGTTTGTGCGCATAGCACCGTGGGTAAAAACAGTAGGAGTCCGAAGCGTCGGTTGATCATGGGCGGTTTTGGCACGCTGCATTGCTTTTCCTTTCGGGCAATCCGGATCTTAGAGGAGAAGCGCAAGTTTTGGGTTCCGCGGGGAGGATTCGCTTTTCTCGGAGGAGGGCAGATTTTCAGTCCGGGATAGTAATGGTGTTCACTGGTGATTCCGACTGATTCATGACCCTTGACCGTTGCCAATAAATGGATTTCCGAAAGCGTTACGCAGGCATTAGCCAATACCGGACGCGAATGAGCACGGGCAATCCTCGGCCACTTTCAGATCATCTCGAACCAGCGCCTGATCAAAGGGCCCGACTTCTGGCGCCAACTCCCGGCCATTCGGTCCGCGGCGTCCAGCCACATAACGGGTTAGCGATATTATTGTGTGCGGTGGGCTTTGCTATTGGCAAATCCGGCAATACTGTCCGGGCATGATCATCAAACTCCCGCGGTTACCTCTTAAATTTTCCAGTCCTGAGGGAGAGATGGAAATCACCGTCAGGTTGCTCGCTCCCGAAAATGCCGCGAGCAAGGATTCCTACTGTGGCGCGGCTTGTTTCATCACGCACGGCCCGCGGGCGCTGGAGCGCGTTCGGCTCACCGCAAATTTTCGCTCACACGCCGAGGTGCGGCACGCCTTGCTGACGGGTTTTAAGGTGCGGAGCTATGACGAAGGCACCTCGGATCATCGCGTGACCCAGGCGTTGTGTTCGTCGATGGGAGTCGAAGAGGTCGAAGTCGTGTAAAGGTTTTTTCGCAAGCGAGGCCAAAGTCCTCGGCGGGAGCGTTTCTTTAAAGATTCCGGGGTTTCGGCGGAAAGACCTGTTGCGTTGGCCCGGAATCTGATGCCCGTTGTGCCACCATGGCAAATCTCCCTAACGTTTTGTCAAAATTCGATGTCACTGTAAGAGTTGGCTGCACTCTTTCCTATGAAGTGACCGGTTCGGCAATGCTCTTGCTGAACCTCAAACTCCGTCCGGACCGCAACCACGAAGTTGTGTTTGAGGCGCTCGCGCTGGGCAACAATTTGTGGGCCGAGGAATTCACCGACAGTCACGGCAACCAGCTCCATCGCGTGAAACTGGTTCACGGGATGAATTCCATCCGGCACGACGCCATCGTTCGCGTGTCTTCGCGGCCCGATAATCACGATCTGTCCGACTCAACGGCGCAGCTGCCGGCGGATCTGCCCGCGCATCTTTTGCGCTACACGTTGCCGAGTCGTTATTGTGATTCGGATAAACTGATTAATTTTGCATGGGAAAAATTCGGCTCCGTCGGCAATGGGTGGCCACGCGTGCAAGCCATCAGTCACTGGCTGCATCACAATATTGAGTATCGTTATATGTCGGGCAGCCCGAATCTCTCCGCGTGGGACATCTTGCAGCGAGGTTACGGTGTTTGTCGTGATTTCGCCCACCTCGCGATCGCGCTGAACCGCACGTTTAACCTTCCGGCCCGTTACGTCACCGGACACCTGCCTGACATCGGATTTCCCGACCCCGACAACCACATGGATTTTCATGCTTACGCCGAAGTCTATCTCGGTGGGCAGTGGTTTACGACTGACGCTCGTTTCCATGTGCCCCGGATCGGGCGCATCAAAGTGTCGTCGGGCCAGGATGCGGTGGATGGCGCTTTCTCGACGATCTACGGGGCGGCCAATCTGAGTCATTTCCAAGTCTGGGCCTATCAAGTGGCACGCGGTACTGTGGGAGTGGGGGATCCCCTCGATTTTTCCCGGCGACTCGACAACCAATGGCAAATTGTCACCGACGCTGTTTGATAAATGACCGGGTCATGACGAAGAGATCAGGCCGGCCAGCCGGCTCATTGCAGGCCGGGCAAAATATAGGAAATTAAGTACTTCTCGCAATCCAAACGCACCTTCGAAGCTACTCGTCGGGGTGTCCTTCCGGTCCGGTCCCGCTTGCGAACAGCCGAGCAAGGATCCAGCAAGGATTCGGCAAGGGAGACCGAAGGAAGGTGAGCGGGAACCTGCCGACCGCCCAGGATGTGGGCTTGGCTGAGCTATTGCCGGCTACGGTGAGATGGGCCTCGACGACGCAGCACGGCTCCAAGCGATTGTGATTGCCCGCACTGTTCGGGTTCGGCGTCATAGCTGGCATGGGTGCCAAATATCAACCGACAATCCGCGATCTGAAGGCCAGCGAACGTTTCCGGAACAAGCAGGTTTCGCGTCCAATGATAACGAAGGCGACCAGTGATCAGGCGATCAAGAAAGAGAAGAAGCCATAGCACGCTGGTGCTGATTTGACGGAGAGTTGAGCGTCAGTGGGCGCACTCCACGTCCGTCGAGCCGATGGCGCAGCGCGGGATCCGTGATGATCATAAGGATTTTTAACGCAAACACGGTCCCGACGTTTATTGCGGCGAGGCGACAATATAGTTTCCACTCAGCCTGTACTTTTAATGGCCATTCATTTTTGTAGATACTTAGTTTGAATTTTCACCGCTTCCATTCCACCCCCAAACTGTTCCATGTCCCGCTTTTCCCTTCTCGTCCTCTGCGCTTCAATTTTTCTTTCCTTCGCCTCCACCCATGCTGCCATCGTCAAGGAAGGCATCACTCAGGACGTTAAACTTTATCACGGTGGTGGTGGTCCCACCGGCCAAAAAGTGGCGGGAGATTTTCTGATCCAGCACAGTGACGGATTCAAAGGGGCGAAACGGGTCGCGATCAGTGTCTTCAACGTCGCCTTTCCCGACGAGAATTCCCTCACGGCCAGTCTCCATACCAAGCCAAGCTCCTCCACTTCCAATGGCTACTATATGTCCGTGACGACAACCACGTCGTTTCACAAAACCTCAACGTTGCATACGACGTTGCAGGGTGTGGACCACGCGACGCGCCAACGTATCGCAGATGCGGCGTACGCAAATTTCGTCGCAGAATTGGGACGCGCCGGCTACGAAGTCGTGTCGGCAGATGAACTCGCCCGGCTGGCCCCGGAATATGCGACTTGGAAATCCATGCCCAATTTCACCAAGGGCCGCTACGGTGAATACGTCGCTCCCACGGGACGTTCGGTTTATTTTCTTCAAGGTGACGGCGCAAAAAGGGACATCTCCGGTAAAAAGGCGCAGTTGTTCCTGCCCTTCCGCGCGCTGGATCGTCCGCAAGCGATGACCCGTTCCCCTTACCTCGCGCACGATGCGAATCTTGGCATCATCGCAGTGACATTGGTCATTGATTATGGAGTGTACAGCACCACCGGAGAAGCCCGGAAGAAGCACGACGAAGTAAAGGTCGAGTTCGAAAAAGGTGTTTCGGCCCAATCGGGATCATTTGCCGATACGGCTAGCCTCGCGGAATATTGGGGGCCGAAGTCGGGCGGGTTCGCCGCGATCGCTGTGCTCGCCGCCCCCGTTCGCTCTGACCGGCCATTTGGGCAACTGACCGGGGGCGACGGCCAAGTGACGGTCCAGGCCGACACCGCGCAATTCGAGCAAGCGGCGCTCGAGGTCGCCCAGATTGCAGACGGGAAGCTCGTCGCCGCGATGGCAGCGGAGCGCTAAGGCTGTGTCTGGTAAATAAACTATGGCCAATCAACTCTGCTCGGGCGCGTAGGGCCGTCGCTTGCGACGTGCCGTTTTTCGCTCGCGAGGCCGGCGCAAGCACCGGCCCTACAGCAAGCGCGCAAGTTATTTCCCAGACACGCCCTAAGGCCTTCCGCCTGGACCCGCTCCATCGGGCCACGGTAAAATCAGCCGGCGGGGGTTAAAAGGGTCATGTTGTGGGACTACGGTTATTGGCGAACAGTTGGCTGGGATTTCTAATCAACTAAAGACTTGGTGCGGTATGATCGTGCTTATCGTACCGAATCGCCGCTTCCGCTGACCTCCTTGAGCTGGGACACGAGCGCATTATCGAGTTCGAGCAGGCTGTTAAACTGGCGCTTCGTGGTGGTCAATTTTTCGAGTAGCCGGTCGACGGCGAAAAGCAGATTTTTGTAGTAGGCCACATGCCGGGGGTTTGTCAGAGGGCCGAGGTCTTTGGCGTCCGCCCAGACCGACTTCTTCTGTTTGAAGGATTCCGGATCAGCTCGATACTCGGCCAGCGATCGTTGAATCAAATCGCCCTTCTCG
>JBEPTW010000137.1:0-10628 GCA_041691855.1 Verrucomicrobiota bacterium
AATCGCCGGTGTAGGCGAGTGCTTCGATCAGCGTGATGCCGACGTCGGGCACGTGACGCTCGGTCCATCCGGGAACGAGCAGCGCGAGTCGATCGAGCATGAGCTGGCGGAAACTCGCGTAGTCTTTGGCGAGATAATTAATCTCGGGTTCGTTCAGCACCGGCGATTCGCAGTGGCAAACGGGCGCGCAATCCAAGTCGGACGGACAATCGATCTTGAAGGAGAAATCGACGTGGTCGTACAGCGGATCGATCTTCGCGACGCCGATCAGGCCGAGCGTGTAGGTGGAGAAATCACCGTATTTATCGAGCGTGACGACGAGTTGGTCGTCCTTCTCCGGATCGGGATCGGACAGCGGTTCGACCTGCGTGATACGGATATCTTTCACCCGCTGTCCACCGGTGAGTTGAAGATAGCGGGCCAGTCCCGGTTTCTTTTGGCTCAGTTCCGGCGGGAGTTTGCCGAGGAAGAAAAGGCGAAGCGTCAACTGATCGGAACTGACCTCGAGGTAGTCGAGACCGTTCCGTCCGCGGGCGCGGCGGACCGCATCGCGCCGTTCATCTTGCTGGCAACAAAGGCTCATGGTTCGCGGATGGGTTTAGGTGATCTGGGTGAACGTGGCGGTTTGCTGCTCGGCCGTGCTTTTGACGACGTAGCCAACGGTGACCTGCAACGTGGAGTCGATGGCGGTGACCTCGACTTTTTGCACGGCGATCAAATCGCTCAGCCACCGTTGCAATCCGGCCTGGATGGTGAATTGCACCGTCGCGGCAAGCTCCGGGCTGTTGGGCGCAAAAACCAATTGCAACAAGCCGCTGCCGAAATCGGGCCGGTTGACGCGCTCGCCGGGATTGGTGAAAAGAAACTCCTCGATCATGTCGCGAATATGATCGTTGTCGTCAGTGGCAGCGGTGCGACCGCGACCGTCGAAGTGAAAAGGGAAGTCGAGGTTCATGGCGTTTTCAGAAAGCAGTGGCGCGGGTTTGAGTGACGAGAATCAGAAGAGGCGTGCCGGTCGGCGCGCAGATGGACTGGCTGCTCAACACGACGAGCGGCTGGCCGTTGGAAAGAACGCGCGTGGTTCCCGTGAGCCATTGCGCGGTGACGCAGGGACCGTTTGCGGCAATGGGCGGCGGAAAAGGGCAACCGGCCACGACGTACGGCGACGGCATCAAGACCGTGGGTTGGCCGCTGACCATCACGCGAGGATTAGGGACGGTCGGCTGGGCCTGTCCGCCATGCGAACAAGTGACCTGGGCACCGACGTGGACGAGAAAGCCGGGCATGGTCAGGTAACGACGAGGGCCGTTTGGTTGATCATCACGCTCGGCCCGAGCAGCTGGATGGTGGCACCTTTGCCGTTGGAAATGAAAACGCCCGCGTCGTTGACGACGATCGAGGCGCCGGTGGTGCTCCGCAGAATGATGCCGCCGGTCGTCGGCACGGGCGGCATCACCGGCGGTGGAATCGAGGGTGGCATGTCGCTGATCACGATCGCTTGTTGCAGCAGTGATTGGATCACGATGTTTGGGTCGGCGGGATTTCCGGCCTGCGCGGCGAGCGGAACATCCGCGGCGGAACCCCAGCGACAGCCGACCCAGATCGGCCGGTTCGGATTGCCCTGTTCAAACTCCACCCATACTCCCGCGCCGATGGGTGGGACCATGAATACGCCCATGGGCGGTCCGGTTGGGCCGGCCAGCGGCACGCATGGCTCGGCCCACGTGGAAGGAATCAGACTGAGCACGTCGGGCACCATGACTTGGACGCGACCCTTTCGTTCGGGGTCGACATTCTGGACCACCGTCCCGCGATATTTTCCGAAATAGTTGTTCGCTCCACTCATGGTACGACCCTCGGGGTGAGTGAAATCAATCCGTCGCGCGACAGCGTGAAACTCTGTTTGTATTCCCCGCGCTTCAAGTTGTGCGTGACGCTGTCGACGTAATAGAGTCCGTCGTACGAGATGCCCGCGCCGCGCACGCCGACGAGCATGCGAGAACGCAACACGCGACCGTAACGCACGACGTCCAGCGATCCACTGCCGGTGATCGCGGTCGTATTGTTCATGAAATAACCGAGGATGCTCTGCGCGGCTTCGTCAGGTGCGAGGGCCGCGGCGTTTTTGGCAAACTCGACTTTCGCTGGTGGCGTGAGGCGCGCACCGAGCGGTGGTTTGAACACGTTGACGTTGGGCGCGGGAATCGGAATTGGGATTTTATGCGTGATCGGGTCCATGATGGTGAACACGCGAACTTTCTTCGCCATGCCATCGAGGGAGAACGTGAGCGATTCGACATTCGTGTGCGCATCCATGTTCACATTTAGCGCCGGCTGCGGAACCGGAATGCTGATGTCCGGGCCAAAGTACGCCACGCTCTGTCCCGGCAATGGACCGGGGTCGACGTAGAAAACGTAACCGTTGCGTTGCGCGATGTCCTTGATGAACGAGAGATGCGTACCCGTTTGCGTGTCCCACGTTTCCACGGGGATTTTAGTCACCGGAATAATCGGCGGGATGATGACCGGCACGATGCCGAACATTGCGAACGGCGCGAGGGCGAGCATGATCTGGCCCGCCTCCGGCACCGCGGGGAAGGGCGCTTTGATTTCGACGACGTCCATCAACACGCTCAAATCCTCGCCGGTGATGGTGAGTTTCGATTGGGCTGCTTCGCTGCTCGGTGCGACTTCGTGGTGGGTGACGATGCCGTCCATGAGCACGCTGGGAAATCCGTTTAATGTCACCATGATGATCACGCGCGTGATCATCGGATCGAAATAACCGACGGGAAGCAGTGTGGTTTGCAGCAACGATTCCTTGCTCGTGGAAAACACGAGTTGAAATCCGCTGCGGTCCTTGGCGCTGTTGACCTGAATGCTTTGCAATGCGTCCATCACCGATTTCGGCGCCGGGATGGGAACGCCGGGACCGATGAGCAGCGTCAGTTGAATTCCTTCAAGCATGGGGAATAGCGGGAACACCCTCGGGCAGCGTGATTCGGACGTCACGGCCGACAGTTTCGGTGAGTTCGTCCGGACGTTCGGCGCGATTGGCGTCGCAGATGCGCCAGAATTGTTCGGGATCGGTCAGGTATTTCGCGGTGAGGTTGTCGAGTCGTTCGCCCTGCGTGATCTTGTGGTTGAAGAGCAGCGAAAAATTTTCCGGTGAAGGAACGAAACGCCGGCGCAAATAGATCGCGGTGCGGCCATCCGGCAACGCGACCGTGGCGGTTTCGATTCCGTAATAACGGCTCGTCGGCGGGAACGGCGTGACCTTGCCTTGGCCGGCCATTAACAACGCTTGCAGTGCCTGATTAGTGTCGCTCATCCGATGCCTCCAATTCCGAGTGTGCCGAGTGAACCGGCGTGGTTTTGTGCGGCCAGTTGTTCTTTGGCCTGCAAATAGGCGAGAAATAATCCGCCGCCCTTTTGATCGAAGCCCAAATCGTCCACCGTCAACACGGTCATGCCGAGGCTGACCTTGGCGCGGAGGGGATTTAAATTCGGATCGAACGCCTCCTCGGTGACGCTGAATTCCGTGATGCGCACCGGCACGATCCGGCGCGGCCCGAAAATAAATACCGTCAACGCGGTCGAGGCCGGCACGATTTCGAGTGTGCCCCCGGACGCCTTGCCGTTGTTCGCCAGCAAATGCGCGCTCGACGGATAGACGATCATTTCCAGAGCCGCGAGTGTCGCATGCAGTCCGATTTGCGTCGCCTGAGCGTCGCCGGTTTCGAGTTTGTCGGTGGCGTCGAGCTCCGCCTCGACCTTGATTGTTTCCGACGGCGGACCGACGAGACGCAGTGCTTCGATGTGATCGCCGCTCTCAGCGCCGACTCCCTTGATTTTCAAGCTGCGCGTCAACGTATCCGGATTGTATTGCAGCGGGAGAATCTGGCGCACCGAGCCGTTGCTCGGATCGAGCAGGGCGATGCCGCCTTTCAATAAGCGCGGTGATCCGGGAAAGTTACTCATGGAATGAGGTCCGCGTTTGAGACAGTCCCTTCCTGGAGGGAAACGATTTCGCGGATGTAATAATAGTTGGAGTTGGTCACATCCCGGACGCAGCTGAACATCAGGTAGGGCGGGGAAACTATCCGGGTGACTTCGTTCTTATAAGGGACGCCAAGTTCAATTCCCTCGATATAACCGTGGTAGTGGGTGCAGGTTCTTCCCAGTCGGAGGCAGGTTACCGGTTGTTCGAGTGGTGCTCTGAATTCCCCGGCTAAAAACTGCGCGGCTACAGGCGCCAGCTTTCCCACCTCTGCGGACCACGGCTCCTCACCCGTGCGATGAATTACTCCTTCGGGGGCGCCGAGATCGCCATAGAGTTCCGTCGCGCGTTTGCTGGGATGAAGCGATTGGGAATACTGGTCCATCATTCCTTCCAACGAGCCAGGCCCTGCGCCCAGGCTGCGTGGTGCTGAGATATCCGCGAGTATGTCCGACAGATTTTGCCCCGATTCATCACGCACATGAAAGCGCGTTCCTTTCGTCCAGATGGTCATGAAAATTTCGCGCTCGGGCAGCCCAGGCCCCTTTTTTGCCAGCCGTAGCCGGGCTCTGGCATTGGGGTATTCGAGAAGTGCATTCGGCGATTTCATGGGTAGCTCCGGTGGCTAGGGTTTTTTTGCGGCCGGTTTCAGTTTTTTCGTCAGGTCGCGAAAGGCCTTGATGTCTTTACCTTCCATCTCGAAAGGGTGCTGGTTTTTATCCAGTCCCACGCTGACCAGATGATCCAAGTGGGCCTGGCCCATCCCGGCGTAGCGGACCCCTCGCTTGGTGGCAGCCTTGACGTTGTCTTCGAACATGAAGTCGCGCCACTCGGTGAACAGCGTCAGTTTATCTTTTTCACTTGTCACGCTGGACCCGGCCATGGACGAGCGTCGGCCCATGCTCAAGCGGCTGCTTGTGGCCGCAGCCGCCTCCCGGACCATGGCCTCGCTAAACGCCCGGCCGAATTGCGCGAGGAGAGGCAGGAGAGCGGCGTTGGCTTTTTTGCCGAGTTCGTCGCCGAGGTGACCGTCGACCACGAGCGCGGGGATGAATTTGTCGAGCTTGCCCTCGACCGCAGCGTGGACCTGCGCGAGCTTCTTGAATTTCGGCGGGACAAATATTCCCGCTTTCAGTTTCTGCTCGACGTCCAGTTTTTTGTCTTTGCTCCAGCCCCAGGCGATTTTGAGATATCGTTGGGCTGGCTGACCAAAGTACTGGCCGCTGGCTAGGTCGCTTAATTTTTCCGTGCCATCAAAATACGGCTGCAAAAGGGTGAGATTGTAGCCCATTTTCGGTAGCAGGGACTCTGCGCCGAATTGTTGTTTGTCCTTCTCCTTGCCGACGCCAAATCGATTAAACCGGTCCTTGTTTTCCCCTGCGTAGGCGCTTTGGAAATTCGATCCTGGGGCCATGGTGTCAGAAGAAAACGGCTCATAGATGAAGCTTTTGGTGCCGACCACGGGTACCACCTGCTCCAAAGTGACCTCCGTGTGATTTTCCCCGAGAAGATTGGTGCCCGTCGGGCTGAACCTAAGCCAGGTGCCGTCTGCCAGATTGCCGAGATAATCCGTCTGTTGGCCCGCATGTTTTTTAAATTCATCAACCCCGGTGTAGTTTCGCACGCGGGAATCTGAAACCATGCTCCGCATTTCCGGCGTGAAATCCTTCTCGTTTTTTGTGATCCGCGTTTCGTTGACAAAGGCGAGCCGCTGGACGGCGGGCGCGGTACTTCCGCTTCCGCTCGCCAGGTCGAGGAGCAATTCAGCGGATTGTCCCTGAGCCACCAGGCTGGCAACCGCGTCGGCGTGTTGCTCATAACGGTCTCCCGATTTGCCCATTCCGGCCGGGAGATTGACGCCGGCCCGTTGTTGAATCACGTGGGCCGCCTCGTGCGCGGTCGTGTGGAGATCCGGTGCGCGGCCGAATGCGATCTTGTTGCCAAAGGCATAGGCGACGGCCCCGAGCGCATGGGTCGCTTCCACGGCCGCGCCTCCAATCTGCGCGCGAATCTCACCCACGGAATGGTGGCCAAACGAGCGCTGGATCGCCTCGGCGTGGGGCATAGCGTCTCGCGCGGTCCGTGTTCCGCTCTCGGCGGTTGCATGGATTGCGTGGGTCTGCACCAAGCTGAAATCGTGACCAAAGCGTGACGGCAACAGGGGCCAGGTATTGGGCAGGGTGGGCGGGGCCGAGTGAATCGCTGACCGCTGCACGATTTGTTCCCCGCGCTTCGTCCGGCAGGATTCGTATTCGCCCGTGGGTCCGGGCGCTCCGGCCAGTGCCGGCGTTTCATTCCGGACTGGTGGCACCTTTGGTTGTGAAAAAATGGCGCTCATGGATTCGGCCCTTTTTTGTGATCGTCATCCGGTTTACCCTGCGGTGATTTGGGTGCGGGCTGGCATTTTATTTTGGTGAGCACCAGATCGTGAGCCGGTCCCGGACATTTGGAGCTGTACCAACACAACGGTTGATCTGCCGGTGGAGTCATTGATTGGAGGGGAAACTTTCCGACCACAATCGAGTCCGGACGGGCGATTACCCGAATGGCCGTTCCGTCACTGAATCGAACGGTGCACGCGAACGCACCGTTCGGGGCCGCCATGTCGCATTCGATTTTTTGAACCGCACCGTGTTTCCCGGCCAGCTCCGTGCGCACGTAAAGTTCCGCCGCCCGCTTGCTCAGGCTTTCCTGATCGGCAAACCAACCGGCGCATTTGATCTCGGACCCCTTCGTCGCTCCAGCAGTTTTGTCCGGTGCGCGTTGAATCAGACCAGTGGCATGTCTCTCACCCGATTGAACGATCGGACAGTTCCCGGCACGCATCCCGGCCCGTTCGGCTTCATGTTCGAGCGCGCTGCCTGGCGCGTCGATTTCCAAGGGTCCGTTGGAATCGACTGTGGTGGCGCCTTGTTGCACCACGTGCGCGAGTTCGTGCGCCAGCAAAGTTCGGCCAGCGAAGGTGCCGGGCGAATACTGGCCAGCACCAAACACCACATCGCGTCCCACGGTGTAAGCCAGCGCGTTGACGTCCCGGGCGGAACCGGCCGCTTTCGCATCGGTGTGGATCCTCACCTGGCTAAAATCGTAACCGAATCGCGGCTCAAGGTTCTCGCGCGTGGCCGGGTCGAGCGGTGTTACCGATGACCGCAGGGTTTCCCGGACAGAAGAAGCAACGCTGGTCGAGCGGGACATTGCGGCCGACGATTGTCCGGCCCGGCGCTGCAAAATTCCTTCTTCGCGTTTCTTCCGACACTCGGCGCACTCACCGGTCGGCCCGGGCGTGCCGCCGCAGGCACATTTGCGCTGGAGCACGGCACCACGACCAGGCGGCAACGGCAGTAGCGTAACCGTTGAGCGGTAACTCTCCTTTTGCCCAGGTGTGCGGGCCAATGGTGATTGGGTGAACATTAGGATGAAGGCGTGCTCGTTTTATGGGACGCACGCGGGCGTGGTCGGTGAGGCGGTTCCCTGAGCGTCGGCGGCATACGCCGCATAGCAGTCGGCGTGGCGAAAATTGTGGCCATGCAATATGCCAAATAGCGAGTGGGCGGCTTCGTGGATCAGCAGCTGCGATTGGGTTGCGGGTGAAAAGGTCCAGAAGCCTGGGCAAAGTATGATCACAGTGGGACAGCCGAAAGCCGAGGCTTGGGAACAGTCTGCAGTGCAGCCGCCGATGGTGGTCTGATGGGTAATGCAGAGAAAACGGATCCTCGAACCGCCGAGAAAATCTGCGATCCGTGCATAGCGATGCTGCAGCGATTTTGTCTCCTCCACGAGCGCTTGGGCTTGCGAGGGGAAGGTAGCACCGGAGAGGCGGTTCCTGAATCTGCCCCTGCCTGCGGCAGACGGCAGTCCAAAGCGATTGGTATAATTCTGCATCCTCGTGCCGGTCGGCATGGCGAACCCTCCACCGGCACCCAGCCCCGGTAGAACGGCGTCGAGCTGCAGCAGGGTAAGATCAGAACTCGCGAGGGTCGTGGCGAGAATGGCGAACAATTCCAAGCGATCGAGCACCTGGTCAGCCCCCGCTGGGGCGCCATGCCTTCCCGCCGGGCAATTTACCGGACTCGACGTGCCCTGTCGGGAAATCACCCCCGGTCTTTGCCGCGAGATGAATGAGGGAGCAGGCAAGGAATGAGAACCGACTACATTCTCCGCCACCCGATCGGCCTCAAACTCGGCCGGATCATTGGCCGGTCCGATCCGGCCTGATGCGTGGCGGGAAAGACCGTTCGACTGTTGCACCACATGAGTCAGCTCGTGGGCGAGGAGTCTTTTCCCTTGGGGAGTGGCAGGGGCATATTCTCCAGTTCCAAATACAATATTGCGCCCGTCGGTGAAGGCGCGCGCATGCACCGCTTGGGCCGCATTCGCCGCCCCACCGTCGGTATGCACCCGCACCCGGCTGAAATCATGGCCAAAGCGCGGCTCCATGAACTCGCGGACGGCGCCGTCAAGTGGCCGGCCCGCCGCGCGCAGAACTTCGTGGACGATCTGAGGGGCTTCGGAATTACAGGGATTGTGAGCGGGGAATTGAGCGGTGTTCTCAAAGCACGGGGATTTGCGCTGAAGCAGTCCCGCTTCGCGTTTCTTCTTGCACGCTTCACATTCGCCCTCCGGTCCCGGCCTGCCGCCGCACGCGCACTTGCGCTGCAACAGGCCCGAACTTCCTCCTTCCGGTGAGGAA
Organism: Verrucomicrobiota bacterium; assembly: GCA_041691855.1. Taxonomy (GTDB): domain Bacteria; phylum Verrucomicrobiota; class Verrucomicrobiia; order Opitutales; family Opitutaceae; genus Lacunisphaera. The sequence continues at coordinate 8,691 of JBEPTW010000137.1, forward strand.
AGGAGGAAGCCGAGCCGCGTCGGGCTTGCGCCATGGGAGAACGCGTGGGGGCCGGAAATCATCGTTGAAGAAATTCCGATCGGACTAGTCCTTGTTGAATCCGCGCAACGTCCAGAAATCGTCGGCGAGATTTCCGTTCGAGATATAATCGTATGGAATCGTGAAGTAACCCTTGAGGCCCCAGTCGTCGCCCCATGAATTGCGGACGAGAATTCGCTGGGTCGAGTCGTCATAACCCACCGCGCAAACCGCGTGACCCCCGACCTGTTTTTCTCCGGGTTGCGGCAGATTTAGCGTTCCGGTTTTGGCGACTTCCTCCGACTCGAACGCCTCGTAAACCGAGAAACCGAAAACGAACGGAAATCCCTCGGCCAAGCAGCGGCGCATTTGGAGTAATCCGATGATGCGGTGATAGGATGTGAGCTGACGTTCCGCCGCAGTCTTGAAACACGCCGGTGTGGGCTTTTGTTTAAACTGCGCGGTTTTGTACGGCCACTTGCTTTCGGGACAGACGCCCAGATTGACCAGTGATTTGACGCCGTCGCGAATCATCGCGCCGGAGTCTTCGTTGATCGTGCCCTCCATGGCGCGTTCATTGTAGTAAATGAAAAGGCGGCTGAGATTCGTAACGGAGTGACCGTTTTTCTTCAGGAGGAATTCAAGGTTTCCGACGAGCGCATTCGCCGTGCAGCTGCCGAGGTCGCCCTGATTTTCAACTGGTGAACAGCCTCCGCTTAAATCGACTTTGGCCGGCATTTTTTTCGGCGGAGCAGCGATGGTGGCGTAAAGTTTATCGCGATAGTCTGGCCGGTCAGGCGTCCAACCGTACCACGAGTTGATTTTTGATTTAGGCATGATGAGTTTCTCCGTTTTGTTGGGTGGGTTTTTATAGGGCGGGGGTTTGCCGTGAAGCTGGCGGTGGTGTGGGCCCACCGCCTAAATTTGGAAGTGGAACGCGATTGGCCGAGGGCGAGCTCGCGATGCCGGTGTAGAGCGTGCGTGCGATTTGCCGGCCCCATTGCGCGGGTTGGCCACCGGCCGATAATTGAATGGCCGCGATGGGCAGTCGCGGAACGGCGCTTCCCGTTGGCGTGTCGAGGCCGCGATGCTCCAGCAATCGGGATAATTCCCGTTCGAGCGCGTTTTGGAGCACAACGCTTTGACGCTGGTTCAACGGCAGGCCGTCGAGGACAAGGCGTTCGATGTGGAGGTCGACATTCATGCGTGGACCGGCGACCTAGGCGCGACCGGATTTCGAGTGGCGGCGGGTTCTTCCCATTTGAATTCCGACTCGTTAATTGGTCGGTCGAGTTTGCGGAATTCGGCGCGCGCGGCTTCGAGAATGATCGGCATCGTAATCGACGATCCGCGATGAGCTGCGAGGAAAGCCGCGTTCAACGCGACGTTGTGAATGTGGCCACCGGTGAAATTCAGGGCGGCGAGACGGTCGCAATCGATTTTGTCCATGGGCGGCACGGCCACACCTTGGTTGGCCTCGTGTTGCATGAATGCCTTGCTCCAGAGTCGGCGACGGTCGGCCACGGTGGGGAAATGAAAATTCACGATGAACCGCAGCCGCCGAATGAACGCCGGATCGAGGGCGGATTTTTGGTTGGTGGCGAGAATTGCGAGCCCGCGGTACGATTCCATTCGCTGCAGGAGATAGTTGATCTCGATGTTCGCGTACCGGTCGTGGCTGTCCTTCACCTCGCTGCGTTTGCCGAAGAGCGCGTCGGCTTCGTCGAAGAAAAGAATCGCGCCACCGTCCTCGGCGGCATCGAAGAGACGACGGAGATTTTTTTCCGTTTCGCCGATATATTTGTTCACGACCTGACTCAGATCGATGCGATACAAATTCAGCTTCAACTCCTGCGCGATCACTTCGGCGGCCATGGTTTTTCCGGTGCCACTGTCGCCGGCGAACAAGGCGCTGATCCC
>JBEPTW010000138.1:0-10547 GCA_041691855.1 Verrucomicrobiota bacterium
CTTACGGACTGAACGTCCTCAAGATTCGCGAAATCATCCGCCTGCAAAAAATCACTCCGGTGCCCCAACTGCCGCCGTACGTGAAGGGCGTGATCAATTTGCGCGGCCGGGTGATTCCGATCGTCGATTTACGGGTCAAATTCGGACTGAAGGCGGAATTCACTGAGCGCACTTGCATCGTGGTGGTTCAGGTGAAATTACCCACTGATCAAATCGTGCAAATGGGCTTGATCGTGGACAGTGTGGAAGAAGTGGTGACCCTTGCTGGTGCCGAAATCGAACCGACGCCGGATTTCGGCGCGAAGATCGACACGACTTATTTGCTCGGTATGGCCAAGGTTAAAGGCCAGGTGAAGACGCTGCTTGATATTGATCGCGTCGTATCGCCCGAAACCGTTCAGGCGATGGCCGAAGCGGCCCCCTGATCCGCATGGCGAAGAGAGTGAGCGGGCGGCGGTCGTGAGTGAGAGGCAACGCATCTCGATAATTCGAAGCGAAGTTGCCGTGGCCGTTGATCCGTGCGCAAGAGGAACGTCCATTCTTCGACGCTTCCCGATCAAGTAGTCCTGGGTTTTACCAATGACACTCGCGTTTGGCGCGGGGGAGCTGGAAACAGCCTGCCCAAATAAATATTTTAACGCGGAGTTCGCGTCCGTTCGACTTCGCTCAGGACGGCCTGAGCCTGTCGAATGGTCGGAGGCCGTGGAGTGAAATCACGTCAAGCTCCGCGCTCTCTGCGCCCCGCGTTAAATTCGTTTTATCCCGGTTCGCGGCCGAGTTGAGCTCACTCTAATTCCTTGGGATCAGGATGAGTCTGCGGGCGCATGCATTCTTCACTGCGTTCAGAATGACCAACGAGTTTTGCAATGCTTTCAATGCTTTCTCGCTGAATCGGGACGAAGTCGAGGTCATGGTTGTTCCAAAACGGCGGTTTCCGGTGGCTGCGGTTTGCGCGATCAAAAAAACGGGCGGCGTGTTTTGCACGCCGCCCGCCCCACACAATATACCCAGCAAAATCAAAATTCTTTCGATGAACGAATCGGTTTACGCGGTGGCCAGTTGGGCCGATGCCGCGGCTTTGCCGAGATTGGCTTTCGCCTCGTCGACGGAGTTGTAGAAAACCCAGTTGCGAGTGTCTTCAAAACCTTTGCACTCGGTGATGATCTGCGCGTTGCCGACGAGCGCGAATTGCAGCGTCAGTTCACGGGCAGTTTGCATCGTTTGAAAGAGGAGTTTGATGACGCCCATGTGCAGCGTTTTCAGCTCGTGGATGTCGATGACCATGCGGGCATGGCCGGCGTCCACGGCTTCGGAAATTTTCGGTTTCACGTAGTTGCTGACTTCGGCCACCACGGAAGGGGAGCAATTCTCCGGCAGGCGGAGAATCAGGAAGCCGGCATCGTGCGAGAAGTAACGTTGGGAGGTGTCGAGATTCATCGCCTTGCACATCTTCGATTCAAGTTCGCTGATATCGATCGGCTTGGTGATGATCGCGGTGAAACCCACCGTCTGCGCTTGCTGTTGCTGGCCGGTCTCGGTCTTGACCACGAGGGAGAAGATCGGGGTGTACTTGGTCTTCACGTTGGTGCGCATGAGACGGAAAAGCGTGAATGCGCCTTCCTCGGGCAACGAGAGACTCATCAACATCAGGTCCGGGGGCGTCTTCGTGCAGAAATCCAAGGCTTCGCCCTGGGTGCTCACGCCGTGGATTTTCCACGGGGTGTGCTTCAGGCCTTCCTGAATCTGCTGGATGATGACTGGCTTGTCCTCGACGACGAGAATGTCGGCCGAATCATAAATGGATTTAGCTTTGGCGGGCTGTTCGGAGAGGGGCTTGAGGTCAATGACGCGACCGGCTTTCTCGATGAGCGCTTCCTCTTTGAACGGCTTCACGAGATAGTCGCGCACGCCAATTTTGGCAATCTTGAGCACGTTGTCGCGGCCACCTTCGGCTGTCAGCATGATGACTGGAATGCCTTTGAGCGCCGGGTCGGCCTTGAGCTTGGTGAGCATCTCGACGCCATCCATGACGGGCATGGTGATGTCGAGGAGGATGAGATCGGGAGTGTCCTTGGCGGCGACCGCCAAGCCTTCGACGCCGTTACCGGCCTCGAGGATGTCGCAGTCGTAGGTCTTGAAAGCCTTCCGCACGATAATGCGGACGGTTTTGGAGTCGTCGACGGTGAGAATTTTGTAGCGCATGGGCGGGATTTGGGAGGGAAATTAGTCGCCGGCTTTGAGCAGAATGTCCGCCACGAGTCTGTGGCCGCCGGATTCAAAGTTGAAGGTGTGACGGGTAGCCGAGCTGATGGGCTCGATGGAAAAATTACTGCCGCGAAGGATCGACGGGATCGTGAGCTTGCACGGATAACCGGCGTCACAGAGACCGTTCTTGAATCCACCCACGGTCATGTTGGTGAGTTCGCCGATGGCGTCGTTGATCACTTCGTCGCCGGCGGCTTCGAGCTCGGACTCGGTCATACCGAGGAGCTGGCAGGTGCAAAGTTTGGCGAACGCGTCCTCGAGGTAGAGGTAAATCAGTCCGTTCACTTCGCCGATGAATCCCACGGTGCCGACGACGTACAGCTGACGATCGGAACTGGGAACGATGGGCGAGGTTGACCCGTTGGCTTGCGGCACGCTACCGACAAATGCCGGTACACGTCCCAGCATGGTTTTGAAAACATCGCTTACAGCGCGAGTGATATATTCGCGTATCAGCGGCTCATTGATTTCGGCGGCGGCGGGCATAGGCGGCGGTTGTATTAGGGGGAGTTGCACCACTTATCGGCGCATCCTCGCGCAAACTTTACCGTTTTTCCGCGAACAACTTTTGCGGCTGATTACCGGCGCTTGAAACGGGAAAAATCACCCCAAAATCGTCGCTTTCGGCGCGCTTTTCCCTGGCCGGGGACGGAATCTAAAATCGGACACCGTGGGGTGCCGAAATTAGCCGTTTTTTTACCCGATTCGTGCTCCGCGAAACCACGTTCGCGCGGGCCGTTTCACGCCTCGGCGGATTCCATTCCCGCGTCGATAGGATCGCCGGCTTCGCGGTATTCCTGCAGTTTATTGCGCAAGGTGCGAATGCTGATGTCGAGCACAGCGGCGGCCTGCGTCCGGTTGCCCTCAGTTTGAATCAATGCGGCCTTGATCGCCTGTTTTTCCAAATTCGCGATTGTCTGAACGCCGCCGCTGCTGTCGGTGACTGACACGGAATTACCTGCGGGCGCGGGGTTTTCCGCCGGGACCTCGAATGGCGGGGCGGACAACGATACCATGGGTGGCGTTGATTCCCCGAGATGGTAGTCGACTCCGGGCAATCCGAGCGCGGAGGCAGTGACGGGGCGTCCGCTCTCGGTGAGAATGACGGCGCGCTCGATCGTATTTTGCATTTCGCGCACATTGCCGGGCCAGCGGTAACCGGCGAGTGCGGCCCGTGCCGAGTCGGAAAAGCCGTTCACTTTGATGCCGTGTTTGCGGGCGCATCGCCGCAGAAAATGTTCGGCGAGCAGAAGCATGTCTTCAGCGCGCTCGCGCAACGGCGGCACTTCCACGGGAAATACATTCAGGCGGTAATAGAGATCCTGACGAAAATCGCCCTTCTCGACGTAGCTGAGCAAATCTCGATTGGAGGTGGCGAGGAGGCGCACATTCACCTTGATCGTGCGATTGCCGCCGACGCGTTCGAATTCCCTTTCTTGCAATACGCGCAGGAGTTTCGCCTGAAGATTGAGTGGGATTTCGCTGACCTCGTCGAGGAGGAGCGTGCCTTGGTTGGCCAATTCAAAACGCCCTTCGCGTCTTTCAGTGGCGCCCGTAAAGGCGCCGCGTTCGTGGCCGAAAAATTCGCTTTCGATCAAGTTCTGCGAAATGGCTGCGCAATTCACCTTGATGAACGGGTGGCTGCGGCGCGGGCTGGCGCGATAAAGTTCGCGCGCGATCATTTCCTTGCCGGTGCCGCTTTCGCCAGTGATCAAAACGGTGGCATCCGTTGGAGCGACGCGCTCTACCATCTGGCGTAGCCGCAACATGGCGGGGCTACGCCCGACCAAACCGCCATCCTCATTTTCCTCGGGATTGCTCAGATAACGATTCACCTGGAGCAACTGGCGATAGGACTGCGCCTTCTTCAAAATGATATCGATCTGGCTCGGCGAAAAAGGCTTCAGCACATAATCGAACGCACCGGCGCGCATGCAGGCCACGGCCGATTCAATCGTCCCATAACCAGTGACCATCACGACCAGCGGATGCTCCGGGATCGTGGCGACGCGTTCCAAGAACCGCTGGCCGTCCCCGTCGGGCAGTCGCAGATCGAGCAACATCAGGTCGAACGAATCCGACATTAACAATGTCTCTGCTTCCGCCAGCGTCTGGGCACATCGCACCTGACATTTCCGCCGGGTGAAAATCTCCGTAAGCAGATTGCGAACAACCGACTCGTCTTCGACGACCAATACTTTTTCGAACGAAATAGCCATGCTGGGTGGAGGGATCGAAAGCTATACTCACTCACGTCTCCTATACAACCAAATCCTTATGTCCGACAGCAGGCTACGACAGAAATCGAGCCGTCGAAAAAAAATCAGGCAGCCCGTCGGCTTAACCCAGCAGTTTCTTTAACTTAACCAGGACTTCTTCCAAGGGATAAGGTTTTTGCAGGAAGCAAGTGGGCCCGCTGCGCGCCAAAAATTCCTCCGCTTCGCGCTGATAGCGTCCACTTGAAAGCAACACCGGCACGCCGGCTTTCAATTTCCGCAACTGGATGCACATCTCGGTGCCATCCATATCCGGGAGTTTAAAATCGGCGACTACCACACAGACATCATTGGTATTGGCGGCGAGCAGCCGGATGCCTTCTTCGCCGTTATTGGCCCAAAGCGTTTTCGCGCCCAACCGGCCGAACCAACTGACGAGTAAATCAGCGATAAAAGTTTCGTCCTCAACCAGCAGCACCGTTTTTCCCTCCAAGGGGGCACTCCGTATGAGCTCCGGGACGGTGAGGTTGGTTTTATCGGCCACGGTATTAATAGGGAGAATTCGGTCCGCGGGTTAGCGGACTTTAGACATTTAAATTAAACTCCCGGAAATTCTGGTCGATATAAGGGAGAACGTCCCCCCGCCTCGCCTCACCATGTCCAATCGTCTTCTCACGCTGCTAACCCAAATTGAGCGGGCGGTCATCGCCAATGATCCGAGTCCCGAAGGCGGTATTTGGGATACCTTGCGGCTCGTTAATTTTCACCAAGGTCTGGCGCGTCTCACGTTTTCGATTCGTTCGGAGGCTGGAGCGACTTCCATTCAGGGCATCGTCCTCTTGCAGGACTTTACGCTCGCAGATGGAACGCAATGTGTGAAGGCCAACCTCACCTGGGAAGGAATCGAGAAATCTGCGCTCTACTCAATTTATTCAAAGCCGCTTCTGGATTGGAATCGTGAGGCGGCCCAAATCGGCGCTCAATGGCTCGACGGTCATTCGGCCGCAGTGGAAGCAAAGGCCTTGGCGGCGCATAATCCCGACGGATCGCTGATGTCAGCGACGGGTTGAGCCGGAACGATGCAGTAGAGATTGGGTGTATCGGAATCGGGTGTATTGAAATTGGGTGGAACCTGACCTCCGGGCAGGGTTTCCCTGCGAGCACCCGTCAGCCCGCCCGGAGGTCGGGCTCCACCCTTGAGTGCACGCAGAGCGATTCTTTCATTGTACTGTGCCGATCGAGGCACTTGATCGACGCGCCTATTGCTGGTGGGGCCGCGACGGCAAAAATCAGAGCAGGCCCTTCAGCATCGAGGGCAAACGCTGAAGCGCATTGGCCACGTGCGCGCGGGCGAGTGAAGTTTCATCGCTGCCCGCACCATAAAGAATTTTCCATCCGTCCAGCGCGACCCACGCATCCGGCGCGATCGGCTTGATCGTCTCGAAGCCACCGGTGATGCCAGCGTGCCGGACAACGTAGTCCGCGACTTGCACGGCGGCGGCGAACATCCCATGGCGCGGTGCGACATTGGGTTCGTTGTGATAGAGAACCGCGAAAGTGATTTCATCGGACAGCTGATGCCGGCCCAGATAGTAAGCGCCAATCTTCGCGTGATCCCAGCCAATGAGCTCCCGTTCTTTTTGGCAGACTTCAGCGGGATCGCGCAGCGGCGTAGCCATGATTTGGCGCAGTTCTTCGGGAAAAGCGTACGCAATGACGACCTTGCCAACATTGTGCAGCAGCCCTGCGAGATAGTCGGTGTCGTCATCGACGGATATGCCAGTCGAGACGAGAATCTCGCGCGTCATCGCGGCGGTGCCGATGCTGTGTCGCCACAATTCCGTCCACGGCAATGGCGCTTGTCCGGCCTTGGTCGGATACAAGGTTTGCATTTCCTCGATGACAGGAGTGGCGGTGGAGAGTTCGCGAATCTGGCGGAGACCGAGGAAAAAAACGGCTTCCTCGATATTGCTGATGCGATTTGAATTTCCGAAATACACCGAATTCACCATGCGCAGGAGGCGCGCGCAAAGGGAAGGATCCCGCCGAATCACCTCGGCGATCTGCGAGTTCAGGCTTTGCTCCGAATTCATGAGTTCGCGGAGCGCGCGATTAATCGTCTGAAGCGATGCCAGTTTCGGACACGCTTCCAGCCGACGCTTGATCTCGTCGTCGCGATAGGGGGCGGATTTTGGGGCCGCAGGTTGAGAGGTGGGCGTTAGCGTTGCTTGCATCTAGTAAACGTGCGGAGGACCCGCCGGTCAAAACGTAGGCGGGTGCTACAGGGTCTATATCGACGCGAACGACCTCAGGTTTAAGCGCATTTTACACTTCAAGCTTCCGAAATTTTGCGCCGATAAGATCCTTAGTGCGATCAATCGACCTTCTCCCATTGCCGGCTTCGGCGACGGCGCCTCTGGCGCGTGCGCGCATTTGATATGTCGCCGCAACAGATCAGTTCCTTGCTGCAGCAGGGCATCGCGCACCATCGGGCCGGGCGCTTGAACGAAGCTGCGGCGATTTATCGCCGGGTTAAGGCGGTTGCCCCAAAAAATTTCGACGTGCTGCATCTTTCCGGTCTCGTGGCGTTCCAGCAAAATCGTTTGGCGGAAGCGATCGACTTGCTCGGCCAGGCGCACAAGACGAACCCGCGCGATCACGTGTGCGAAATGCGTTATGCGCTCGCCCTGATTGGCGCACGACGCACGGCCGAAGCCGAAAAGCATTTCCGCCGCGCGGTGCAGGTGAAGCCTGATTTCGTGGAGGGTTGGGAGAATCTCGCGTATTGTCTGAAAACCCAGGACCGCCTCGACGAGGCCGTGGCCTGCCACGAAAAAGTCGCCGCGCTTCAACCGAAGTATGCGTCCGGTTGGTACAATTACGGCCTCACGCTCAGCCTGATTGGGCGCATCGGAGACGCGCTGGCGTGTCACGAACGCGCGCTCGCGGCGGACCCTCGTTATGCGCTGGCGCGTTATGGCCGGGCGCAGGCATTGCACCAAGCGCACCGGATGGCCGAGGCGGTGGAGGATTACGATAAATTCCTCGCGCTCGAACCCCGCTCCCACGAAGCGCGGAGTTATCGCTTGTTTGCCCTGCATTCGCTTGACGGGATTTCGCGCGAACAACTTTTTGCCGATCACGTTGCTTATGGCCGCGCCGTCGGTGCCGCAACGGAGCGGATCTTCCCGAATGCCCCGGACGCGGAAAGAAAGCTAAGAGTGGCATTTCTTTCCCCCGATCTTCGGACGCACTCGGTGGCGTTTTTTCTCGAACCACTATTGGCGCATTTGAATCGTGAGCAGTTTGAAATTTATTTGTACCACGATCATTTTCGCGAGGACGCATTTACGGAGCGTCTGCGTCCACTCGGAGCGAAGTGGCGCAACTTTGTCGGTCAACCGTCCGAGGTCGTGGAGGCGACGATTCGCGCGGACGCGCCGGATATCTTGATCGATCTCGCGGGTCACACGGGCATGACCAACCGGTTGCCGTTGTACGCGAAACGACTCGCGCCGGTGCAGATTACTTATTTGGGCTATCCCAACACGACGGGAGTTTCCTCGATGGACTACCGTTTCACCGATGCGATTGCGGATCCATTGGGCGAGGCCGATCAATTTGCGACGGAAAAACTCATTCGTTTCGCACCGACGGCGTGGGCATTTTCTCCCGCGCCGGATGCGCCGCCTGTTGCGCCAGCTCCGTGCGTGTCGCGGGGACATGTCACTTTCGGCTGCTTCAATACACCGGCGAAGATCACCGATACGGTACTCGGGCTGTGGGCAAAGATCTTGTCTGCCGTGCCAAACTCACGTCTTTGCCTCAAGGGTGCGGGGCTGGACAACGCGGCGCTACGCCATCGTTATCTTGCGCCTTTTGCGAGCGCGGGAGTTTCCGCCGATCGCATTGATTTTCTCGCGCGCACGAACGACACGGCATCTCATTTGGCCTGTTATCACGCGATGGATATCGCGCTCGATACGGCTCCTTACAACGGCACGACCACGACCTGCGAGGCGCTCTGGATGGGTGTTCCAGTGATCACGAAAGTCGGCGACCGCCACATGGCGCGCGTGGGCGCGAGTCTGTTGACTGCTGTCGCGCACGCCGAATGGATCGCGTCGTCCGACGAAGACTATGTCGCGCGCGCCATCGCGCTCGCTTCGTCCGTCGAAAATATTTCGAAAATCCGTTCCGGTCTTCGGTCGGATCTCGAGCGCAGTCCGCTCCTGGATCGCGCAGGACAAGCCTCTCGTTTCGGCGTGGCATTGAGGGAATGTTGGAAAGAGTGGTGCGTCGCGCAATCTCGCGGACCAATGAAGTCGGCGGATTTGAACAGCGCGGTTCTCCTTGCGTGAACGGGAAGTCAGATTACTCCCAACCCATGCCTGTTGCTGGAGGAGATTCAACGTTAGCTGAACTTGTTTCGGGCTCTCCGAAGCGACGCCGGGTCAGGTTGTTTGTTTTTAGTCTCTGGGCGGAACGCCTGGAAGATGGGGCCGGTTACTTGACGGCTCTGCCCTCGGTGGATGTTGCGAAAAGGGTTTCGAACCCCGCGGATGCGTCCCTCGTAAAGATGGCGCGGCTCGATTGCGACTGGCACGGTGAAAACGTGCGTGCACTGGGCGCGTGCGTTGCGGACGACATTGATTTTCTTCCGGTGCAAGCCGTGGGCAAGGCCGGACTCGCTGATCTGATGGCATTGCCCAAACCGCAGGACGAGGAGTGGTGGCTGATCTTCACCGGCCAGCATCCGCAGCATCTTGCAGGTCTCGCGGGAAAGCTCCTTGCTGTTCTGGCGCAGCGCGGGATCCGTACGCTCTATTACGCTTTCGATGAGGCAAGCCGCGCGATGCCGGCCTTCATGGAAATTGCGCCGCATCTCGCGGTGTTGATTCATGACGAAAAACCGTTGGCTCAAGACGCGCTCGCCACATTGCGTCCGGATTGTCTCGTGATGCATCGCAGTTGGGTGGCCAACTTGGTGCCGTTTGCGACGCCGTTTGAGGAGACGCCGGAAGAAAAAATCATTTTTCTCGGCTCGCAACTCGGACTCACCGCGCATCGGAAACGGCAGATTGATTTTCTCCGCAAAAAATTTCGGGATCGGTTCACCGCGATCTGCGATCATTCACTATCAGTCAAAGACAAAGCCCGCCTTGCCCGGTATAAAGTTGGATTTTGTCCTGAAGGCCGGAAGTTCACGACTGAAGCGATGCGTTATACGCACACGGATCGCCCGTTTTGGGCGGGAGCGCTCGGTTTGATTCCCGTGAGCGAAGACTCGCGATTGGGTGGACGGCTGGAAGAATTAAAACAGGCGGATCTGATTTGTCGGTATCCGCACGGCGATCTGAAGGCACTCGGAGAGGCTTGCGAAAAAGCGCTGGCGACCGGCGTTGAGCATCGACGTTCGATCTATGATCATTTCAACCGTCACGAAACGATCGGTGCGGTAGTTTCCGCGGCTCTTTCTCAGATCGGAGTGGCGCGTTCTTAGTATTGGGTTCTCTTCAGGCTCGCGCCTTGTGGGCGAGGTGCCCTTGCCTCCGAGGCAGAGGAGTTACACCAAGGCAGCAAAGGTCACAAAGGCTAAGACGCGAACCGGTGGAATTCAACGCGGAGGTTAGAGCGGGGTGCGGCATAAAGCCGGGAGGACTGGTCGCATCGGTTTGATCGTAGGTTGCGCGCTCGTCGCGCAACTGATGTGGGCGGGGTGCTCTCACCTCGCGTTTCGCTCTCGTGACGAGTACCTCGCGGAGTGAGGGGGCACGCTGCCTACAGGGTTGGTTGGTTGTGTAGCGACGGGCGTCCCGCCTGTCGGATTGGTCCGCCGAACCCACAGGCCGGAGGCCTGTGCTACGAGTTTCTTCTTAAATGCCCCATGGGTTTTGGTCTGCGCACCGCTCGTGGGAAGCGGGTGAGGGCACCCCCGCCCACAACAAAATTGACGGAGTAATTCTAGAAAACGGGCGTCGAATTCCTTGCCATCGCCCGTTGCCATCGCGCGTTGCCATCGCGCGTTGCCATCGCGCGTTGCCATCGCGCGTTGCCATCGCGCGT
>JBEPTW010000139.1:0-10396 GCA_041691855.1 Verrucomicrobiota bacterium
GGGGATTGCCGGCATTTCTGCCGGTCGATCCAAACGATTAACACTTATCACTACCATGGCAGTTAAAGTAGCAATTAATGGTTTTGGCCGCATTGGCCGCCTCGTTTTCCGCGCGCTGGTCGAGCAGGGTTTGCTCGGTACCACCCTCGATGTTGTCGCCGTCGGCGATATCGTGCCGGCCGACAACTTGGCTTACCTGCTCAAATACGATTCCACGCAGGGTCGTTTCAACGGCACCGTTTCTTCCAAGAAATCTTCGGCCGACAAACTGGAGGACGACGTCCTCGTGGTTAATGGCAAAGAGATCCACGTCGTGTCCGCCAAGTCCCCGGCCGAGTTGCCATGGGCCAAGTTCGGCGTCGATCTCGTGATCGAGTCCACCGGTTTGTTCACCGAGGCCGAAAAGGCCAAGGGCCACATCACCGCCGGCGCGAAGAAGGTCATCATTTCCGCTCCAGCCAAGGGTGAGGACATCACCGTTGTCATGGGCGTTAATGACGACAAGCTCGACCTCGCGACGCACAGCATCATTTCCAACGCGTCCTGCACGACGAACTGTCTCGCGCCAATCGTCCACGTGTTGCTCAAGGAAGGTTTCGGCATCGAGGAAGGCCTGATGACGACCATCCACTCCTACACCGCGACCCAAAAGACGGTTGACGGTCCATCGAAGAAGGACTGGAAGGGCGGCCGTTCCGCTGCGATCAACATCATCCCGTCTACGACCGGTGCCGCCAAGGCCACCGCGCTCGTGATTCCGGAAGTGAAGGGCAAGCTCACTGGCATGTCGTTCCGCGTGCCGACCCCGACGGTTTCCGTCGTCGATCTCACGGTAAAGACCGTGAAGGCCACGTCCTACAAGGAGATTTGCGAAGCCATGAAGAAGGCGAGCGAGACGTACCTGAAGGGCATTTTGGCTTACACGTCCGACGAAGTTGCCTCCAGCGATTTCATCCACGACAAGAGCTCCTCGATCTTCGATGCCGGTTCCGGCATCGAGCTCAACAGCAAGTTCTTCAAACTCGTGAGCTGGTACGATAACGAGTGGGGGTATTCCAACCGCGTCGTCGACCTCACCAAGAAGATCGCCGCGAAGCTCTGATCGCGACTGATCGTCCGAGTAGCGAGGAGTGAGTAGCGAGTAGCGAGCATCCAGCCGCCCCGCCTCACTCCTCTTTCATTTCTACTCACTACTGACTACCCGTTACACTTTACTTCTTCTTCCCATGTCCAAATTCAAAACCATCCGTGACCTCGATCTGACCGGCAAACGCGTGTTGATGCGCGTGGATTTCAATGTCCCGCAGGACAAAACCACCGGCGCCATCACCAACACCCAGCGCATTTCCGCTGCGGTGCCCTCGATCAAGTACGCCTTGGAGAAAGGTGCGTCCGTGGTGTTGATGTCCCATCTTGGCCGTCCAGACGGCAAGAAAGTCGCGAAATTTTCGCTGAAGCCAATCGCGGTCGAGCTGGAGAAATTACTCGGTAGTCCCGTGGGTTTTGCCGAAGACTGCATTGGCCCGGCGGTGGAAACGCAGGCCAAGGCACTCAAGCCCGGGCAGGTGTTGTTGCTGGAGAATCTCCGTTTTTATATCGAGGAGGAAGGCAAGGTTAAGCTCGAGGACGGTACGTCCAAAAAAGCGGACGCCGCGGCCGTGGTCGCGTTTCGCGATTCGCTTTCGAAACTGGGCGACGTTTACGTCAATGATGCTTTTGGCACCGCGCATCGGGCGCATTCCTCGATGGTGGGGATCAATCTTCCGCAAAAGGCGGCGGGTTTTCTGATGGAAGCCGAATTGAAGGCGTTCGCCGCGGTGCTCGATCATCCGCAGCGTCCGTTGCTGGCAATTCTGGGCGGCGCGAAAATCGCCGACAAGATTCCGTTGATTAAAAATCTCATTCAGAAAGCTGACGAGATCATCATCGGTGGCGGCATGGCGTACACCTTCAAGAAGGTCATTAACGGCATGTCGATTGGCGACAGCTTGTTCGATGTCGAGGGTGCTAAAATTGTCCAGGAACTCGCCGACCAGGCAAAAGCCAAGGGCGTGAATCTCATTTTCCCGGTCGATTATGTCGCCGCGGACAAATTCGATCCCAATGCGAATACACAGCCCGCGACCGACGCCACGGGAATTCCCGCAGGCTGGCAGGGTCTCGACGCGGGACCAAAGTCGATCGAACTATATCGCGAGGCGATCCTGCGCGCGAAAACCATCATTTGGAACGGTCCCGCTGGTGTTTTCGAATTCGAGAAATTCGCGGGCGCCACCAAAGCGATGGCTGCGGCCGTGGCCGAAGCGACCGCGAAGGGTGCGACGACCGTGGTGGGTGGCGGTGATACCGCGACGGCGGCGAAGAAATTCAAGGTGGCCGATAAGGTCACGCATTGTTCGACCGGTGGCGGAGCGAGCCTTGAGTTTCTCGAAGGGAAAGTGCTTCCGGGCGTCGCGTATTTGGAAACCTGAGAACGGGAATCTGCTTACCGGGCGGCGGGTGATTTTTATTTTAAAATCTACTCGCTACCCGCTTCGCTCTGCCCACTAATTTTGATCCCCTTTACACCATGATCCGCAAAAAACTTATCGCTGGTAACTGGAAGATGAACAAGACCGCCGCTGACGGCGCCACCTTGACCAAGGACATCGTCGACGCCCTTGGCCGCGAGGCGTCCGTGGACATCGTGTTGTGCCCGCCGTTCACCGCGTTGGAAAGCGTGGGTCGTGCGCTCGAGGGCCAGTCGATCAAGCTCGGCGCGCAGAATCTCCATCCGGAGAAAAACGGCGCGTACACTGGTGAGATTTCCGCGGAAATGTTGCGCGGGCTTTTCGCGACGCATGTCATCGTTGGCCACAGCGAACGTCGCACCTATTTTGCCGAGACGGATGCATTCATTAACAAGAAAGTGCTGACCGCGCTGGCCAACCAACTGAAGCCAATCCTGTGTGTCGGCGAAACCCTCGCCGAACGCGAAAGTAGTTCCACGCTGGCGGTGGTTCAGCGCCATGTCGAAGGCGGTCTCGCCGGTGTAACGAAGGAACAAATTACCACGGTAATCATCGCGTACGAACCGGTCTGGGCGATCGGCACGGGCAAAGTTGCCACGACGGAACAGGCGCAGGAAGTGCACGCGTACATCCGCGATTTACTTACGAAGCTTTACGGCGCACCGCTCGCGCAGAAAGTGCGGATTCTTTACGGCGGTTCGATGAAACCGGCCAATGCGCCCGAGTTGCTCGCGCAAAAGGACATCGACGGCGGTCTCATCGGCGGCGCGTCGCTGGAATCGCGTTCGTTTATCGACCTCGTGAAGTCGGCCGTCGCTGCGGGTTGAGAAACTTTATTTGGCGGTCGGGGCCGTTGCCTTCAACAGCCCTTTTTTTCGGAAGTCGGTTGATCGGCCTTCACTAAGGCGACGTCCCGACATGGGCAAACCGCCCCTGCTGGCGAATTTAGGCGCGGTGATACGCGTTCAGTAATTCCAAGACCGGTGGGTGCAGGTTTTCGTGATCGACCACCGCGTCGAGTTCATCGATGAGCGTTTTGAACTTTTCCGATGATGCGGGTTCGGCGACGCCGACGGACAATGCGACGTGCAATGCAAGCTGCCGCGCTCCAGCGGCGAGGTCGTCCCGGCCACGGATCTGATAAAGCGTCGCGGTTTCCTTGAGGAGTTGCGCGTATGTCAGACATTTTCCTTCGCCGTTTACTTTGGTTTCACCGGCCAGCAGAGACTCAATCTGTTGGGAAACGTCCAGTCGGAGAAATTCGGCTGGCGGCACGGGAAACAATTTTTCCTGCAAATTAAAGGCGAGCTGTAGCGCCTCCTCGAGACCAGCCTCCTCGCGTTTGTTGGCCAGCCGCGCGACAAAACGACGGAGTAATTCGATTTGGGTGAGAATGTAATCCTGACGAAGGCCGGGCATGGTAGGGGAGGGAAACAGGTTAGTTGGTTCGAGCGGCCATTTGCTGCACCAAGGAGGTTAGGAAGGATTTGTTGCCTGGCAAATCGGCGAGCACCGCCAACGCGGCGTCGGTTTCCTGTCGGGCCATTGTGCGGGACGCGTCGAGTCCGAATAGTTTCACGTAAGTGGTTTTGTCCGCCTTGGCATCCTTGCCGGCGGTCTTCCCCAGCGTGGCGGTGTCGGCCGTGGCGTCGAGGACGTCGTCTATGATTTGAAAGGCGAGACCGAGGTGCTTCCCCAACGTACGCAAGCGTTCGACGTTTTCACTTCCGGCGCGGGCGACGATTCCACCCATGGCCAGCGAGGCGGAGATCATCGCAGCGGTTTTTTTCAGGTGAATGGAACGGAGTTCGTCGGCCGATACGCCGGCCTTTTTTTCCGCCAGCAAATCTTCCATCTGGCCACCGATCAATTGTTCGCTGCCGGCGGCGCGGCCGAGTTCAGCCAATAAGCCGGCGACCACGGCGGGTTCGCTCGAATATTCGGTAAGTTTCCAGAAGGCATGCGTGAGGAGAGCGTCACCAGCGAGCAGGGCGGTGGCCTCGTCGAATTGTTTGTGGACGGTCGGGCGTCCGCGCCGGAGGTCGTCGTTGTCCATGCACGGCAGATCGTCATGGATGAGCGAGTACGTGTGAACGCATTCGATGGCCACGGCAGCAGCGTCGGCGGTCGAATCAGTCGCGCCAAACAGATCCGCGGCCGCCATGAGCAGGACAGGGCGGAGTCTTTTGCCTCCCGCCTCAAGACTGTAGCGCATGGCCGCGTGCAACCGGGCTGGTGGAGTGTCCGCATCCGGGAGATGTTGCCCGAAGGCGTGTTCAATGCGGAGGCGGTAGGCTTGTAATTGGACCGTAAAATCCATTGGCGCGTGACAGTTTGCCCCGTGATGCGCCTTGGCAAACGCATTCCAGCTGTGGTTCCGCCAAGAACAGACTCGCCAAGCCGTCGCGGCCAAATCATATCTCAATCACTTTTACGGATGCCTACTTACGAATACGTCTGCACTAAATGTGGCCACGAAATGGAAGCGTTTCAGCCGATGAAAGATGAGCCGCTGAAGAAGTGCCCGGCTTGCAAGCGGCAGGCACTCAAACGCAAAGTGGGTGGCGGCGCCGGCCTGATCTTCAAGGGCACCGGATTTTATATTACCGACTACAAGAAGAAATCGGGGAGCAAATCCGATGCGGGCGAAAGTAAACCAGTTTCCAAATCCACCGAAACCAAGGCGGCGACTCCCGCAGCCAAATAACCCCTCCGTTCCATGGCTGGTAAAATCGAAAAAGCACTTTATGGCCCAAGCATGACCGAAGTCGTTTTGGGCGCGTTCCTCGGCCTGCTCGTCGGCGTGCTCGTTGCCTGCGTGTATCTGGTTTTTAAACCGGTGCCAACCGTGCACGAATTGCCGAAAGATCGGCCCCGCGGTATGGTTTATTACATTCCGGGCGCCAGCGGAAATAGCCGTGGTGCGGCGTGGTTTGCGAAACAAAAACAGTTTCTTGCCGGTAAGAGCGTCCAGTTGGTCGAAGACGAGTTGAACGGCTGGGTTACTGGCACTGTTAAACTCGATGCAGCGCCGGCTCCCGCAAATAACACCAAGACTCCGGCCGCGCCCGCCGCAGCGGGAGCATCCAACGCCATCTTCACGCCCTCGAAACCAACTCTCAGAATTGCGAATGACAAGCTGCAGATTGGGATGTCGTGCACGCTTAACTGGTACGGAATGATGACGGACGTCATCTTGCAATCGACCGGTACGTTCACGAAGGACGGCGACCATTACGTGTACAAACCCGACACGCTTTATCTGGGATCATGTCCGTTGCACCTGTTGCCGGGAGTGTCCAATTTGCTGATGTCGCACATCATTTCCACCGGGAAAGTGCCGGACGAATTTCGGGATGCCTGGTACAAGTTGAATGATGTCGAGGTCCGGGGCGGCGAGCTCAAGCTTGTCGCGGCGCAGTAAACCGCCGGCGTTCTACTCCGCCAGCGGTTGTGTCGAAGAATTTAAAAAACATCGGCTGGGTTTCGCTGCTGACGGTGGTTTCACGCGTGCTCGCGTTGGGCCGTGACTCACTCAGCGCTGCGATCTTTGGAGCGAGCCTGTGGAATTCCGCGTTTTTGTCGGCGTTTCGATTACCGAATCTTTTTCGCCGGCTCTTGGGTGAAGGTGCGCTGACCGCCGCCTTTTTGCCCAATCTCCAGCATGAGTTGCATGAAAACGGGCGGACTGGCGGCTTTGATCTGCTGAACAAAGTGGCGAGCTGGCTGCTCGTGGTGACTGCGGCGGTGTCGGCGGTGATGATGCTGATTTTCAGCCAATCGCGCCATTTTCCCGGACACGATGAAAAGTGGTATCTACTCGCGGACCTGACGGTGATCCTAGTGCCGTATCTGGTTTTCGTCTGTCTGGCCGCCGCGTTTAGCGCGACCTTGCAAGTACTGCAGCGGTTTATCGAACCGGCGTTGTCTCCGATTTGGCTCAACCTTTCGATGATTGTCACGCTGGGAGGAGCGGGACTGCACTTTGCGTCGACGCCCCTCGGTGAGATTCACTGGTTGTGCGCGGGGGTGCTCGTCGGAGGATTTTTGCAAATGGCGGTGCCTGCCGCTACGCTGATTTGGGCGGAAGGATGGAAACCGAAATTCGATCTCGGCCTTTCACCCCGAGTGAAAGAGATCGGGTGGTTGATGACCCCGGGACTTTGGGGCACGGCGATCTACCAGATCAATTCGTACGTCTCGAGCATGCTCGCCTATTCCATCAACGATTCGGCCAGCACCTGGATGTTCTACGCCAACCGCTTGATGGAACTCCCCATCGGCGTCTTTGCGATCGCGGTGTCGACGGTGGTTTATCCGTTGATGGCGCGGCATGCCGTTGAGCGAAATTTCAAGGCGCTTGCCGAGGATTTTCGCAAAGGAGTTCGGATTATCCTTATCATCAACATTCCCGCCGCCGCTGGATTGGCGCTGTTAAGTGAACCCATCGTGCGGCTCCTGTTTCAACGGCATGAATTTTCTGTCGATGACGCGCGCCAGACCGCGCTGTTGCTGACGATTTTCTCAGTGGGGTTGCCGTTTTTCTCCGTGGTCAATTTGACGGTGCGCGCCTTCTACGCGGTAAAAAATACCCGTGGGCCGGTGCGTGTCGCCACGGTCGATTTTCTCATCAACCTCGGGTTGAGTTTGGCGCTGATGGGGCCATTGGGTGCGGCTGGCTTGGTCGTTGCTAGCACCGTGGCGATTATTGCGCAAATGGGATTGTTGCTGCGCACGCTTCGCGCGCAATTGCCTGACATCAGTCTCGCGCCGCTGTTGCCGAGTCTGGTTCGAATTCTCATCGCCACGATCGTGATGAGCGCAGTCGTCTATGCCGGAATACTTTTGATCGGCAAATTGGGCCTGAGCGGGAAAGTGCAGGATCTGGTGAAGGTCGTCGGTTTGATTCCGCTCGCGTGCGGTGCTTACGGCTCGCTGCTGTGGGTTTTGAAAATCGAAGGTCGCGAAGAAATCGAAGCGATGCTCACGAAATTTCTGCGCCGTTTTAAACGCGCATGAAGAATGGCGATGGAATCGCAGTGCGGAATAACGAGACCAACTGTCGTTATGAAACGACCGTCGATGGGAAACTTTGCATCGCAGACTACGTGATTGAAAAAGGAACGGTGATATTTACGCACACATTTGTTCCGCCTGAGCTGCGCGGCCGGGGAATCGCGGCGAATCTCGTGCGCGCAGCGCTTGCGGACGCTCGGGCCAAAAACCTGAAAGTCGTTCCGGCCTGTTCGTTCGTAGCGAAATTTATTGCGCGCCATCCGGAGTATCGCGATCTCGTCATAACTTAGCCCGGACGTGGCTTGGAGCCGCAGCGACCCCGCTGCGGGATTGGAGCCGTGACCACGGCGAGGTCGCCGTGTCTGCATCAAACGCTTGATCAAATGTTGGTTCCTTTCACGTGCAGGCACAAAAAAACCGCAGCCTGAGCTGCGGTTTGAAAGAATGAAGGAGGGGAAAGCGACTTAAGCTTTCTGCACGAGGCCGGCCTTGATGGCCTTGACGGAAACCCACATGCGCTTGCTGCCGCCGTTGGGCAACTTGACCTTGATCCATTGCAGATTCGGGCGGAAGAGGCGCGTGGTCATGCTGGTGACGTGTGTGCCGATGCCGCCGCTCTTCTTGGATTGGCCTTTACGGTTAATGATCTTGCCCTTGGTGGGGCGTCTTCCGGTGATTGCGCAAATTCGTGCCATGGTGTTTCTTGAGTTGAAGGGTCGGAGTAAAGGATTGGAACTCGCCTTAGCAAGGGAAAATTAGATTTCGGGGCGAAATCTCCTCACTTTCGTAAAGCATAGAGGGCTTGGAACTTCTGGCCCATGTTCGCGGGATGAAGCAACTGGATGAGCATTCTCTTTCTCGGGCTGAAACTGTTTACTTCCGCAGTGGTGATCGCCGCGAGGGCCGGGGCCGCGTGATGCATGAAAAAACTCTCCTGGGAATCCACTCGCGGCTCGCCAAAACCGGCGCGAGCCAGCCCATCTTCCAGCCAATCCCAACAGATATGGCACGTGAGATCCTGCTTGCCGGGACGGGCCATCAAGTCGCCGCCCATTTTTTGGCGGTGATACGTCCGACCGGTCCCAGCGGGGACGTGTTCGGCCAGTTCCTTCCAGAATTTTCCGTAATCGAACGCGATAAACAGGCCCCGCCAGTCCTGACCCGCGCCGACCAAGCGTTCGAGCATGGGAATCGTGCGCAACGGCATATCGATGTGGTAGTTTTCCTCCGCGCTCTTTGGCAGCCGGTCAGCTTGCGCAGCGAGTTCTGGCGTGAGTTCGGGCAATTCCACCTCGCGCAAATGCCGCCCGTGCAACGCCACGCCGAGCTCCTTCCACTTGCCCTCGCGCCACACCACCCGGTGAAACGGCTGGGCGTCGAACAGCTCGTTGGAAAATAACACCGCTTTCGGGGGAATCACAAAGGGTTGGCCGAGCGATATTGTCTGGTAACCCGCGAACGGGTGGGTGAGTCCGCGCAAAATGCCGCCACCGGGTTCCGCGCCGACCTCCACGAAGACAAAATCCGCGGGCGAAGCAGGCGCGAGGAGTTTGACGGTTGCAGCGACCACCAGTTCGCCGAAGACCGGGCTGAACGTCGTCGACGTGAAAAAGTCCGCCTTGTTGTCCCGGCCCACGCGTTTGAAATCGCGGGTGTAATAGCCCGCGGTCGGGTGATACATCGCCAACTCCATGAAGCGCGCGAATGACACGCCCGTGGTGGCATTTGGCTCTGTAGCGAAGATTTCAAAAAAGTCGGAGGATGAACCCATTTGCCAACTCAAGCATTTGTGCCCACTGAAAGCCATGCCCAAACCGTTTTTCATTTCGCCGGGAGTTTTTCTGGCACTTTAGGGCGCGGTTCCTACCCATTTGTTCATGCTCAAACGTTCTCTCGTCATCATTGCCGCCGTCGTCGCGGGATATGGCGCGGCCCAATATGCCGCGCATCTAGGTGCGCCGAGTTGGTGGCCGGATCGGGATCGCGACCGGAACGTCCGCTATTTTCGCGATGTCATGCAGATGGTGAAGGAAAACTACGTGGGCGACGCTCCGGCGGATTACGACGACCTGACGCGCGCTGCACTTTCCGGCATGGTGGCGACGCTTGATCCGCATTCGGAATTCATGCGGGCCGACGCGTTTGCGGAAACCGAAGAGGAGTTGAGCAATGCCTTTGGTGGAGTCGGCATGCAAGTTGAGCAGCGTGACGGGCAAATCCTTGTCGTCGCGCCAATCGCGGGCACACCGGCCGAACGCGCGGGCATGCGGCGGGGCGACCGTTTGATGAAGATCGACGGAAAAGCCATCGACAATCCCACGGTGGAAAAAACCGTGCGGCTGGTTCGCGGTGAACCGGACACGGAAGTTGTCATTACCGTTTACCGGCCGAGCCAAAACAGGACGATCGATTTCAAATTGAAGCGGGAACGCATCCGTCTCGAAAGCGTGGTGAACGCGACGGTGAATTCCGACGGCATTGGTTACCTGCAAATCACTCAATTCAGCGAACGCACGGCCGAGGAATTCACCGATGCCCTGACGGGATTGGAAAAACACGGCCTGCGCGCGCTCGTGATCGATTTGCGCAATAATCCGGGCGGCTTGCTCGATGCGGCGGTCGACGTCTGTAATCAGTTTTTCGACAAGGACGAACTCATCGTTTACACAAAAGGCCGCACGCCCGAATCGCAGGAAAGTTTTCGCGCCAATGGAAATCACGTAAAGCGGGCCTATCCCATCGCAATCCTCGTTAACGGTGGCACCGCCAGCGCGGCTGAAATTGTTTCCGGCGCGATGAAGGACACGAAGCGCGCCGTGATCGTCGGCGAAAAAACCTTTGGCAAAGGATCGGTGCAAAGCGTCCTCGAA
>JBEPTW010000140.1:0-10242 GCA_041691855.1 Verrucomicrobiota bacterium
ACGCCGGTGAAATAAGCGACGGCCTCGTCATAGTCGCGAACGAGAAAAGTGATCGTGCAGAATTGAAGAGGTCAGATTTTGTGGTTTGTGTTTTCCGAGACGGAACCACAGGGCTTGCGGCAGTAGCGGTTAGTCCGTGCTGTGACCCTTGATGGGTTTAATCTTGATCGTGCTGACGAGGCGGAAAATAGGGTCAGGATTAGTTGTTTGCGGTTGTGCTGACTTGGCGGGATTATTTCTGGCGCATGGGCGAAGCAAACAGCCAAGCCTATATTTTTTCAGCTTCCGATCCAGCGCCGCAACCACAAACCACGATTCTGCTGAAAAAGTCTGTGTCCGGGAAAAATTGGGGTATGCCGCGCTATGGTCCATCGTGAGATCGTCGATTCTAGTCCCCTCTCTGAGGGCGTGTTTTTCTGGATTTTCGTCCGAACCTACTTTTTCAGCAGAATCAAACCACAAAATTTGACCTCTTATTTCTGCTCCCTTATTTCTGCTTCTACGGCCTTCGCGGTAGTTTGAGGCGGCTCGGCTTCACGGAGTTTTGCTTTTTTTGAGGCTCATTGATTGGGCTTCATTTTCATTATCGACTGCATGCCAGCCTTCGGAATGAACAACCTGCCCGTCGGAGTTCTTTCACCTCGGGTTTTGCAGCGCTTTCTTTTTTGCAACGGCGTTGGGGACGCTGCGATCGATGCCGCTGTCGGAATCGACGGAGTCCGGCAAGTTTGAGATTATGAATCGGTCTTTGTACTCCGTGGAGAAATTCGGGGCGGCAATTATCTCTTTCAGCGCTTTAAAATCATCCGGCGTGAGGCTCACCTTGTTCTTCACCGCATTTCTGCTTGTCCCATCCGGGTCCAGCAGGCTGTAGGCCTGATAATAATATCCCCCGACCTTGGGATTTCCCGCGATGAACTCTTGGACGTACATATAGGTTTTTTTATCCTGAGTGATATTTTGCTGGCCCGGGGCATCGGTGGTCGAGGGTGACTCCCAGATGAAATGATTGATGCCCCCTGGCACCAGCGTCATGGCATCCCCCTTCTTGAGCGTGGCGATGGTCTTTTTGGGATCGGTCGGGTAGTACGCCCAATCGCGGAAATAACGGTCGGTCATGGGTACTTCCTTGCCCGTCTTGTCGTCGTACAGATGGATTTCGACATTCGTATGATTCATCAAATCCGCGCCATTGCCGCCGTAGTGGGGCTTGATCGCCACGTTCTTCGACAGCTGTTTGGCACCTTCATAACGGGCCCGGCCGATCGAGAGGTCGCGTTGATCAAGTGCGATGGAGTTTTTTTCTCTGGCGCCTTCAGCACCGGAATTTTTCCGAATTCCGAGTAGTGCTCCGGAACCTCCTCGTTGTCTCTGGCCGCCTTGACCGGCGGCGCTGAACCCAGTTTGCCGCGATTCAACGCCTTGGCCTCGGGGTTGATCGCCCTTTTCTTGTCATCAATTGTGTCCATGATCCGCAAACTTTGCGTGTGTTCGGCAGACCGGCCGCCGTTTGCGCGCTATTGTCCGGCGTCCACGTTTACCTTGTGCCCGTTGCCGACCACCACGACCTTGTCGATGTCGGGATCGCCGAGTTCGCCGTTGGCGAGGCGTGCGCCCAGGCGCAGATTCTCCAGCTCGGCCTTCCGGACCTCGGCCTGGGCTTTCTTGATGTCAATGGCGCGGTGAATGAGCTTGAAGTCCTCTAGCAGCGGATGCGTGCCGGGCAGCGCCTCGATGTAAAGCGAGTTGCTGGGCACGACCATCATCTCCGGGGCTTGATTGGACAGCAGGCGCAGCATCACTTCCTCGAAATCCGCCTGATGGTCGAGAAACGACTGCGGATCCTTGGCGTGAATCGCTTCCATGGCCGTCTTGAGATCGGACAGGGTCAGATCGGAGCCGGGGTCGGGATCGGCCGCAATCAACCCCGCCGTGTCATCGAAATGAATGTAGTTCTGCATAAGATACCAAGTCATGTAATTGTCGAAATTGACGAGCGGGAAGATCATGTAGTTCCCCTTGAACCCGATGAGGGTGTCGAGGTCGGCCACTTGATGGAGTTTCATAGGTTCAGGGTCCAGAGTCGGGGGAGGGAAGGAAACGCTGATCGGCGGACGCGCCGCATCGACAGTCGCAAACCCGGTCTTGGGCGCCACGTCGACCTTGGTGTTGTGGCTGAAGGTCGGAACGTCTAGGTTGTAGAGACGGAAATACCGCTGATCGGGAGGCTCATAGGTCCAGATGGCCTGCATGTAATAGATGATGTTGTCCTTGATGTGCAGACGCAGCCGGTCGATATCGGCCAGCATGCTGTAATGCCGGGTGGCGGCCGTGGTGTATTTATCAATCGCCATCTGCAGGGCCGTCATCTCGGATTTCAAGTCGCTGGTCGCCTGGTTGACCTTGGCTTGCGCCCGGCCGAGCGAATCCTTCGCAAAATCGATCCGCGCCCGGTCCGAATTACCGTCACCGCCGGTGGCGGTCTGCGCGATTTTCAAGGGATCGAAAAATGACTTCACCAATGCCACCGTCTCGGCCGTTTTCAGGTCGTTGATGTCTTGGTTCTGCGCATCTTCGAGACCGGCCGTGGTGGCGTCCAGCGATTGATTGGCGAGCAGCACCTGCTGGGAAATTTTGTCTACGACCGCCTTCTGTTGCTGGACCGCAAACTCCAGGGTTTGCAGGGTCAGTTCTTCGCCCGTGTAATTGGTCGAAATATATTCCAGCGCCGGGAGAAACGAGTCATCCAGGATCGTGCGCTTGATGATCCAGTCATGCCGCAGGATCCAGGTCTGGTCGATCTCGTGCGGGGCGGGCACCTCATTGGCCACCATGATGACCGGGGTCGCCTTGTAGAGCGATTCGTCCACCAGGTAGCGGCGCTGCAACTCGTAGAACAGGTAGGTCACCGTCAGCTCGTCGTTGGGATTACGGATCTCCCGGAAGCTCGTGCTTTCGTCCTCACGGGTTTCCTCGGTCGTGATTTCCAGCCGGTGTTCGTTGCGATACTCCTGCGCGGCTTTAAACACCGACTCGTGGAATTCGCGTTTGGTCTGGGCCGACTCGATCGCCTGGTCCGTCCCTTGCTGCAGGCCGGCTTCGACCTTGTAGATTTCGCCATTCCCGTAACTGCCGGAGGCGTTGGTGTGGAAATTCGTCTGGTTCTTGGCCTTTTCGACAATTTCCTTGTCGGAGCGCCAGGTGTCCGCTGACTCGCTTTTGCTGCCGCGCAGGGCTTCGCTGATTTCCTTCGTGCTGCGGGTCTTCTTTACCACCATCTTCGTGCTGTAGCGGCGCGTTTCCTGGGGAGCCAGCGGGAT
Source organism: Verrucomicrobiota bacterium (assembly GCA_041691855.1). Lineage (GTDB taxonomy): Bacteria > Verrucomicrobiota > Verrucomicrobiia > Opitutales > Opitutaceae > Lacunisphaera. The sequence continues at coordinate 3,321 of JBEPTW010000140.1, forward strand.
GGTTGAAACCAGGTTGCCCACCTGGTAGGACTGTGGCTGCCAGTGCTGGCGGTAGTTCAACATCAAGCCATAGTTGATCGACGCCGGGGCGAAAACGTCGAACCGATACCGCTCCTTCAGCATCGCATCCAGCTCCGTCAGCAACTTGATGAGATCGGGAAAGGTGAGATCCGCCACCGCTGCCGCTCCGGGAGGTTGCGTGGGATTCAGCGAGATCAGTTTGTTAATGATCGAGGTGAAAACCTGGAATCGCGGAACGCCGGGAAAGGCCGTCAAGTCGTCGCCCTGCTGGTTATCATTGTTGCCGGCGGTCGCCAGCATCCATTTAACGCCGTCTGTCCAGCCCTGCACGTTTGAACCCGCCCGGTTGAGCTCGGTCATCAGCATGTTGCAGCCGGCGAGCGTCTGAACCACCGCGTCCTTCAGCTGTCCGATTTCCACCGGAATGTTGGACGGCGCCGAGCTCACGTTTGGAAGACCGAGGACGAGCTTCAGGTTGCTGAGAAAGTTCGTGAGCTGGTCGACACCCGCGATGTCCGCGGTGTTGCCGTTCACATCGACGGGCAGCACTGAAAAACGTTTCTTCAGATCCGCGGCGCCGGAATCATCGTAACGGTCCGCACTTTCATCCATGAGGGCGTCCCAGTGCGCGTAAAGCATTTCACCCGCCTGCTGAATCTTTTGGTCCAGCAGTTCGGTCCAGACATCCTCGAACGCAATCTGCAGGCGAAAGAAATCGTGATACGAATCGGCATCCGAGGCGCCGGTGGAAAGTTCGAACGGGGCCGAGGAGTTCGCGGGATTCGGCACCGGTTGCCAGATCGGCGGGACCGCACCGGTCAGCTGGTAATACATGTCGATGTCCGTCTGGACGCCGATTTTCCCGATGTCGTTTTTGGTGATGGGCTGCGCGTTGCGCGCCGTCAGATTGGCCCAGGTCCAGGTCGCGATCGTGAAATTCTGCACCGGCTGCCACACGATGGTGGGCGACACGCTGCTCAACCGGAAGAGCGTGTTCACGTCAGCCTGCAATCCGTATTTTCCAACGTCGATTGCCGTGACCGGCTGATTTTCGCGTACAGACTGATTGGCCCAGTTCCACGTCGCCTCCGGCGGATGGATGTTGTTCTGGATGGTGGTCGGATTGGCCCGGGACGGCGGGTTAAATTGGACGGTTGTCTCCGGCGTGGTCAGGTTGCCGAAGAGAAGCCTGACGTCATGCATGATGAACGGTGGCGATTCGACGGTGGCACCCGAATTCGTCCCGCTTTTTTTGCCTTTTGTTTTGCCGCTCATTTTTTTGCCCCCTGTTTGACCGAATTGATGATCTGATCCACTTGCGATTGAAGAGCCATGCGATTGAGCGTGGGATTCCCGTTTGTGAAAAACTGGGTTCCCTTCATTTTCTGCGTCATGAGCTGCAGCACATCGCCCAAATCAAGTGTACCCGCCTTCTCATTGTAACTTGGGAGAAAATTTTTGATTTTCCCCTCGGGCAGCGCAAGGGTCATTCCCGGATTGGGATTGGTCGCGTCCGTGCCCTTGAGCGCAGCAATTTTCCTCGAGATGTTCTTTCTCTGTGCGGCATTAACCGTTTCCGGGCCCTTTCCGGCCGGCACGTGGCTCGGCGGCAGCGAATCCCGCGCAAACTTGCTCAAACTGAAGTTCGCGAAAAGCTTTCGGGCCTTGGCCACTGACTTGTCCGGCAGCATCCGTTTTTTATGCGGGGAGAAAGCCATTTTTGCCGGTTCTGTTTGAGGCAGGGAAGACTTCGTCGCACTTGTCGATGACATATCCTTTGGGGCCACAGGGTGCGCTTTGGTTGGCATAAGGTTCGGGAGTTATACTTTTGGTTAATGTCGTGACCGAAAAATCAGACCCTGCAGGCGAATTCAGATGAGGCTTTAAACAGGGGCCATATCTTGGATTTCTGGATTAATTTGCGCCCTGTTATCTTACGACTCACAGCCACAACACATGACCCTTTGTTCAGCCCAGTTCGGCGTCCATTCCGAAGCTGAACCGTTTACCAGATGGGCAGAGTTCCGGCCCGGGGAAGCCCACGACCAAAACAATCTTCCGTCTGCTCCCCTGCGGAGATCGCATAAATATATTGTCCCGCATCTAAAGTACGCGCCGGCAACAAAGCGGTGCAGGCGTACAATTTCCCGTAATCCTGAAATCCAGCGCCGGAGGCCGCAATAAATACCACTCCCGCTCTTATATGGGTGGCAACTGGAGCGAACGCCGTCGCAAGGTTTACTACTTCCTTAGTTCGCTTGAAAATCGAAAATTCAAAACTCTCTTCTGCCAATGGCGTAGCCTCCGGCTTGGAAAAATCGGTTCCGTAAGAACCGCACCAGAAAATCTCCATCAGTGTCGCACTTGAGAGAAGAAAAAAGTCATCCGCATAACGGAAAGAGCCCAGCCTGGGGTGGTCAACTCCTGCCGACAGATGATCATCGATACCATCGTCAAAAACAACAGCCGCACGGACTGAAATTGCCAACATCCACATGCAAACCATGAGCAGTGTTTTCATCTCAAAAACGGGCTTAAACAGCAAATCGAGAAGGCACCCGTTCGATCGGTGTGTCAAGTGGAGCCGGAGCTCAGGTGAATCAGAAATGCCCTATGGATTCCATAGGGCATTTGCTGTTACTTTTCGGTATCAGGCCCAGCCTCGTGGCAAACCTTTTGGCTGGGCACAGGAAAAATCTGCCTTGGAGTGCGGCCAAAAACCACAAAGATTGACCCTGAAATCCGATCCACCGCCCTATTTGGATTTCGTGATTACGAGATGCATGGCCGCTGACGACGGAGTGTGGGCGGTGACTTGGTAGCCGAGTTTGGGCAGGTCGATTCCAGCGAGGAGATTTTCACCGGAGCCGAGGAGCGTGGGTGAAACGGCGAGGTGAAGTTCGTCAATCAGACTCGCCTAGAGGTATTGCCGGATCGTCGCAACTCCGCCGCCGAGCCGGATGTCCCGACCTTTTCCTGCTTCGCGCGCCCGATTCAGCGCGGCGTGAATCCCGTCAGTTACAAAGTGAAACGTTGTGCCGTCGGCCATCTCGATCGATGCGCGTGGGTGATGAGGGCATTTATCAAGCAGCGGAATTGCTGGCGACAAACGCCACGATTTTGAAGCGACTCGCCTCAGTAGACAAAACGTTGCGGGAACATAACAGCGCACTGCTATCTTTATGGAAGAAACTCCAACCGTTGTTGGTTTTGCCGCCTGATCCCCCGCGAAAGGAAATAGGTTTTCACACGGGCCCGAAGAAGGGTTGAATGGTTTCAAATCCCATGAGGCCCGAGGAATTCCGGAAAGTTTATCCGCTGCTGGCTGGTTGGATCGACGCCGACTGAGCAGTAATATCGGGATGCATGTTCGGTGGTTTCGGTTACTCCGATCCGACCCCATCAATCCGGCGCGAGTTGGTTCGAGAGGTCAAACCGGTCGCGTCTGAAACGTCAACTCATCGATTGCACTCCGCCCCGTTCACGTCTTTCTTTGGTCGGGTGCTGCCCGCCGTCATGATCCGTTCAATCCCGGAATTCTTTCGTAATCTTTCGGTCAAAATCGAAACCCGCAGCACCGGGTCATCGTCGTCCTGATCACGCCTCGCTCCACTGTGGCGAGCCTGACATTTTCCCATGCATCCCTCTCCTGCTCCCCGTTCGCCCCGCACGTTAATCGTCAGCCTCGTCTTCGTGGCTCTGATCTGTGCCGGTCTTTTCGTTTGGTGGCGCCAGTCGCGAGCGCCCGGGACGGAAGGCGTCACCGCTTTCCTCAATCAAACCGTGGGCGGAGATCGGATTTTGTTTTCGATCGAAAAGCTGGAACCGCTGGCGCACAGTGACGCCGATTGGAAAATGATCGTAGCAGCGAAGGCGCGGACCATTGAACCGCTCTACTCACAAATCGACGCAGCGAGCTATATGACCAAGACGCTCCGGCTCGATCCGGCAACGTTGAGCGAAGCACGGCGATTGCTGGCCAAGCCGGACGCGTCAATCCAACCGGATTTCTCCGGCGCCGCGCCCTTCCCCGCCGACCCTTATCAAGCCGTCCTCCTCCAAGTGACCTCGCCCGCCGGCACCGCCCTCATCTTCAATGGCGTGCTGGATGCGCATCGCGAGAGCGGCGCTTGGAAATTCGCCCTCGTCTCCAGCGGCTTTGAAGGCGGAGGAGCACAAGGGGCGGCACGATTCTCCTTCGGCAAAACTTCCTATGCAATCGGTGACGGAAGCGACGAACCCCGCCTGCATGCACTCATCGCCGACTTCGAGGCGTTCGGTGGTCGCGTGGCCGACCTCAGCCGGAATCTCGCGTCCGCCCGCGTGGCGGAGCGCCGTAAGGCGTTCCTCGCCCAGATCCCAGCGGGCCGCGTTTTCGGTGGAACCGCGGTGGCGGCCGGAACTCTGCGCGAAACCCCGCTCTATCTCGAGATCACGGGGCGGCCCTCCGACAACGAAGTGCAGGCGGTCCTGCGAAACGACAACAGCTGGCATATCGTGCGTGTGTTCCAAGGCACTTGGAGTGCGAATGATAAATTCGATGATCCGGTCCTGAACCTCACGTCGCTCGCGAGTGAGGCGATCCGCAATGCGGGACCATTGCTTGAGGCCGCCCAAGTCTGGCGATTCGCCTTGCACGTGAATGCGCGGGGAGAACTGACGGAGCAGAATCGCTTCTTTAAATACCAGCTTCAGCCGCTCACGCCTGAACAGGTGGCGACGGTGCAGGCCCGCGTGGAAGCGGACTACGAACGAGCCGTCGCCGCCACGGAACCGGGCGTCCTCTATCTCGGCACCGCGACTTCGCGGACTTCGGGCGCAGCCGAAACGATCTTTTTGCGTTACGGTCAACGGCCGGCAGGAAACGAATCCATCGCCGCAACCCTTGAATCCACGACCCGCGGGTGGAAGCGACCGTTACGCGGCGCGATCATGACTAACGGGCGTCGTGCGGACGGTGCGCCGATCCGCCTGCAAGCCAATCCCAAGGAGGCCATCGGCGAGGCTCCCACTGGTTCCGTGCTCCGCGACCCGGGGGAGTTGAATCTCCGTCTCGCGCTCGAGCAAGGATCGCTCGTCGGCGGAGATGAACGTTTCACTTATCGGCTCGCGTTGGCCACGGCCGCTGATCTCCAGCGCCTCGAGGCCAGCCGCCTCGAACGCGGGCACCAGCTTGATGGTGCTTTAAAAACCGGAATCGTCTATAACGGGGCTTTGCGCGATGATCGCCGCTATGTCCTCCCGGCCCGCTTGGAATTAACCCGCGTCGACCGGGCGGCCGGCGTGATCACGGCCCGAATACGTCCGTCGAACCAATCGAGTGTGGCGCGGGAATTCGTCGGCGCCTGGGATGTCTTGGGCGATTCGATCGTGCTCAATCTCACGGACGTCGGGGGCCAGGAAAAGGATTCCGGTTCCAATAGACCCGCTGCTGCAACCCGCGAAAACGTCACCCTCCGTCTGGCGCGGACCGGAAATTCACTCACGGGCACCATTAGCGGCGACCCCCGCTGGACGGTGGATTTCCCGGTGGCTATCCTGCTTTCGGCGCCGACTGAAACCAGCGGTCTTCCCGCACTGCCCAAGAATGATGGTGCGTATCTACTGAGCAATGACAGCTGGGAAATGCTGCCGGCGAACAATGGTCATGTGGTCACCGAACCGGTCCCGGACGCCACGGAGGACGAAATGGCGGCCCTGACGTTGCAAGCCCTCAGGGAGCCGGGAGGCGGCACCGATCCCGTGTTGAACAGCAAAAGAAAAATCAAGGACATGGTTTCGTATTTTGAATTCGACGGAAAAAATCCGGCGCCCGTCGCCCAGAAGCCAGCAGTGGTCCTCCTCTTCGTCGGCCCGGAATCAACGAATGAACCTGCGATTGAACTGGCGCCGGCCAAAACCCTGGAGAACGGAAAGCGTCGGATAAAACTGCCGGAAATTGCTCCAAAGACGGTCCGGCTGGGAGATCAGCGCGTGGCCGCCTATGTCCGGCCGATCACACCGAACGCGGTGTTGTTGACCACCACTTCCGATATCCCACCGGGCACCTATATCGTCAATGCCGGCGCGGGCTTTGAATTGCTCCGAAAATGAGGCGGGAGTGTGTCTTTGAAATGACCCGTGGGCCGTGGGAGTAGCTACGGGCCTCTGCAGGTCTGGAGCTAGCCCGAATGCATCACACTTCGGAGCAAATCCCATCACACTATTTCACCTTTTCAATCGCAGTCATTGCGAGAAGCGCAGCGACGAAGCAATCCAGTGGGCTGGATCGCCACGCCCGCCTTCGGTGAGCCGTTTCGACCAACTCAAGGCCACGACCTCGTTGTGGGGCTCGCGATGACGAAAAAAGGGGTGATGAACGCAGGTTCAGACATCCATTAGGGCGCCAATGATTATCCCGGACGTAGAAAAGGGTCATGCTTTGGCATTTTCCTTTGTTGGTCGGCATGACGAATCGAGCCGAGGGATGCACTCATCCCTCGGCTCGAATTGACGAATAGGCTGGGTTGGGCCTGAAAAACCAGCGCCCGAAGCTGACCCCGAATTGAAATCAAGCGGAGCCAGCCAATGGGTTATTGCTTATTGAGCTTCCACTGCTGCTGCGGACCAGCGTTGTTGGTCCATTGTACGACTTGGGTGCCATCAGTGGTGCTGTTGGAATCGTCCAAGACGAGATTGCTTTTCACACTGGTCAGCTTGACGCAACCATTGGCCGCGCCGCCGATTTTCCATTGTTGAGGAGTCGTGCCGTTGACATCCCACTGATCCATACCAACGCCGTTCGTGGTCGTATTGCCGTTATCCAAGGCCCGACCGCTTTTAACGCTGACCAGTTTGTAACTTCCGTTACCCACGGCCGTGATCGTCCATTGCTGCTGGGTGCCACCATTAACCGTCCATT
>JBEPTW010000141.1:0-10142 GCA_041691855.1 Verrucomicrobiota bacterium
TCTAATCGTTCACACGTCTTTAGCCCCTCCGGTGTCACACCGGAGGGGCTTTTTTGGGCCCCGCGGTGAATTGGCCCGGAGGGAAAATTCAATTTTCCTCCATGAAAAATAAAAACAACACCACCCGGACGACGGAATTCCGTCGTCCGCAGATCACCACCCATCGCCCGCAGCGTGAAGCCCATCGCTTTCCGCCGAAGGCTCCTCACCACGATTTCCTGGTGCTCAGTTTCTATCCCGGCATGGGCAGCAGCGCTGTCCACGCCGGGCATCCGACCGCCGCATGAAGACCGGCGTCAGAAGCGAAAGCTCAGGATTTCTTCCCATCCGGATCGCAACCTCAGCCCTCCCGTGAAATGCGGGACGGCTGCTTTGCGACCTTTGCTTCCTGTTGGATTTCTGCTCGCATTCGGTGGTCATGATTATTCATCGCTCCCGCTTTAACCGGTTGTTCGTCTCGTTCATCGCCGCAGTCGTGGCGATCTGCTGGCTCCCCACCCTGGCGCACCCCTCCTCTCCTGTCGCCGGAAGTCCGAACGTGGTCCTGACAGGCCAGCGCGTGCTGGTCCTCGGCGACAGCATCACTCAGGACGGTCGCTACATAACATTCATCGATTACTATCTTCGCCGTCTCGCGCCGGAGAACAAATCCGACCTGATCAACATCGGGCTTTCAAGCGAAACGGTCTCCGGACTCTCCGAGAAATCCCACCCGTTTCCGCGCCCGTACGTGTTGGAACGCCTCGACCGCGCGTTGAAAGCAGTGCAACCCAAGATCGTGCTCGCTTGCTACGGAATGAACGACGGCATCTATCATCCCGCGTCGGCGGAACGACTGGCGGCATTCACCACCGGCATCCACACACTGATCAACCGCGTGCGCGCGAGCGGAGCCCAGCTGATTTTGTTCACGCCAACTATTTTCGATCCCGTTCCGATTCATAACCGCACCGTCCCGGCGGACGCAGTGGATTTCGGCTACGACAAACCGTTTGTCGGTTACGACGACGTGCTCGCCGAATACGCCCGCGCCGAACTCGCGCTGAGCGAACCCGGAGTAACCGTGGTCGACTTACACGGACCTCTCACCACCGCGCTCGCGGCGCAACGCAGCCGTGATCCCGCATTCACCTTCAGTCCCGACGGCGTTCATCCCAACGATGCCGCTCATCTATTGATTGCCCGGATCATCCTCGAAACCCTCGGCTATTCGCTCAAGGGCCAGCCCGCCGACGCAGCCTCGATCGAAAAAGATCCGCTCTTCCCCCTCATTCGCGATCGACGCGAACTTCGGTCTGAAGCATGGCGACCCTTCATTGGTTATATTCGCGGCGAAACCTACAAGTCCGCATCCGTCACCGCCGCGGAGCAGGTGGCGACCCTCCTGCAAGATCAGATTTACGCCCATCCCGTCAATTAGCGGTGGTGGCGGTGGCGACGGCGGAACGTTCAGCGAATGGTTCGGCGGGTTGCTTGCGGTCCTTGGGCCGGCCTGCGGCCAAAACAAAAACCAATGCGCCCTTCGCGGCCGATCACTTTGCAAAGAGTTTCCCGCGCGCTCGTATTTCGCAATAAACTGCTGGATTTGGAACAACGAGACACCGCAGTTTGCGAGCTGGTTTTATAGCGCGAAAACCGACGTTTTCTTTAAGTCTTTCACGCCAGCGCTTTGTTGTTCACCAGCCTGAATGGCATGGGTCGTGCAAAGTGATTGAGCGGCGAGAGAATCATTTTTCTTTCGATCGCACTATTCATCGAAAATAAATCAAACACTTACCATGAGCACACAATTCCTCATCGAACAATGGTCACTCATTCGCGACAAACTACGGGGAAAATATCCAGCTTTGACCGATAACGATCTCGCCTACGTGCATGGCAGCGAGGCGGAAGTGTTCGACCGCGTTGAGCGGCGCACCGGACTGAACCGCGCAGAAATTGAACAGTCTCTGCTCAATGAATTGAATCTCGCGGCCTGAGTACAGCGGGTCGCAAATCCAACTCCGATTCCACTCATCGAAATATATAATTAACTCTCGGTCTGCGGGTGAAGATTGCCATTGCGGATAAATTCATATGGAAAGAATTTATCCGCAACACCCGCATGCCCGACACACCCGAAGATTCAGCTGCAACTCCGACTCCCGCCGGCCAGCCCGACGGCGGCGCGGTGCAGAAACATATCCTCGTTATCGATGACGATGACATGGTCTGCAGTTTCGTTCGCACGGCGTTGGAAATGTCCGGTTACGCCGTGTCGGTCGCAAGCAACGGCTACGAAGCGATGGTGATTTTCCGGAAAACCAAACTCGACGGCATCATCACCGATCTATTGATGCCCGAGCGGGACGGCATTGAAACGATTTTGGAAATCCGTCGTCATGAGCCTGAAATTCCCATCGTGGCAATTTCCGGCGGGTTCAACAGCATGTCGTCGGTCTACCTCAAAACCGCCGAGCACCTCGGTGCCGATGCGGTGTTGAGCAAACCGTTCTCCGTCGAGCAACTGATCACAGCGCTGGAATCGTCGATGAAGTAAGTCCGGGGAAAAATCGGCACTCCAGACGGTAAGTCACGATTCCTCTAATCTGATAAGACACCACGCGCCGAGACGCCGCGTTCACTTCAAGCCAACGGCGGCGCAGTGCCGTGCGCGAGATCGTCGAGAAACTGCCGGTTCATGTTACCGCGCTCTTGAGCCAACGCCACGACTTGCTCGTAAACGCTGGGATACTTGCGCACAAACCGGCGGAAATCCCGCTGGCTCAAGGCGAGATATTTGCAGAAATCCAACGCCGTGACGTCCGCCGACCTTAGCTCGCCGCTCAGCAGCGCCATCTCGCCAAAAAAACTTCCCGCGCCCAATTTGCTTATCTGGCGTCCGCGGACCGCCACCTCAACTTCACCCGCGGACAGAAAATAGGCCGCCTCCGCCTTGTCGCCCGAGCGGATGATGCGTTCACCGGGAGCCGCCGTTTTAGGCTGAAAATGCAAAATCAATGTCTCGCGTTGCTCGGGACTAAGCCCGGCAAAGAGCGGAAATCGCGCCACGAGTTCCTCCGGACTGAAGGTCTTGTGCGAATGCATTTTCTTTTCGAGCGTCAGTCGCGCGACCTCCAGCTGCGCGCGCAATCGATCGAAGCGTTCCGCGCGCCGGTCATCGAGCTGCACTTTCACCTGCGACCGCTCGCTGACCGTCCGATCAATCCATTCCATCAGCGCAAAAACCAGCGGGTTTAACGTGATCGAGATCAACGCCCCCGCCAGCACGAGATTCACGCCCTCCGCCGGCATCAATCCATAACTGACGCCAAGTCCCGCGAGGATGAACGAAAATTCCCCGATCTGCGCCAGCGCCCCGGCCACGGTCAGCGCCGTGCCGAGCGGATAACCCATCACGCCCACGATCGCGAGCGCCACGAGCGCCTTCCCGACCAAAATCAGCCCCACAACTTCCGCCACCATTATCGGTTCCCGGATCAGAATCGACGGATCGAACAACATGCCAACCGAGACGAAGAACAACACCGCGAAGGCATCTTGCAGCGGGAGCGAATTGGCCGCGGCCTTATGACTGAAATCGGATTCGCTGAGCACGACGCCCGCAAAAAACGCGCCGAGCGCGAATGAAACGTCGAACAATTCTGCCGATCCAAACGCGATGCCGACCGACACCGCCAACACCGACAGTGTAAAAAGTTCGCGTGAACCAGTGCGCGCCACCTGGCGCAACAACCACGGCATTATTTTTGGCCCGAAAAACAGCAGGATCAACACGAACGCCGACACCTTGATCGCGGTGTTGCCAAGCGACGCCAGCAGCGACCCGCCCGCTTCGTGCCCGCCTGCCGGCACGTGACCACCCAGCATTCCCGCAAACGCCGGCAGTAGTACCAACACTACAACCATCGCCAGATCCTCCACGATCAACCAACCCACCGCGATGCGCCCATTCGGAGTTTCCACGCCATTGCGCTCATCGAGGGCCTTCAACAACACCACCGTACTCGCAACCGACAAACAGAGCCCGAGCACTAGGCCAGCACCGAGCGTCCAGCCCCAGAAATACATCGCCATCGCCGTGCCCATCGCCGTCGCCACGATGATCTGGCAGACCGCGCCGGGAATCGCGACCCAGCGCACCGCCATCAAATCGGGAATGGAAAAATGCAACCCGACCCCAAACATCAGCAGCATCACGCCGATGTCCGCCAACTGGCCCGTCATCGAATTCGTCGCCATGACGTCGGGCAAACATTGCCCCATCACCACTCCGGCTAACAAATAACCCACGAGCGGCGGCAACCGGAATCGGTTGGCCACAAAACCGAGGATGAAGGCGAGGACGAAACCGACGGCAATGGTCGTGATCAGGGTGACATCATGCGGCATGTACCCTTGTGCCCCGCCGGGACCCGGTTGCGCAAGTCAAACGCTGACTATCGCGCGATTTTCCGGCTGGCCGATCGGCTACCGGCTTTTCTTTTCGCGATGAACCAAAACTGAACCGCAAAAATTTCCGGCTCCAGTATCACCGATCTGCTGTCTGCCCTTCGAACAAATGGATCTTCTTTCCAATCATCCGTACTGGCCAATGAAAGACGGGCTACCCGCCACCTACCCGGCGCTGGAGCGCGACGAACGTTGCGAGGTGGCGGTCATCGGAGCCGGCATCACCGGCGCACTCGTGGCGTGGCATTTGGCGGAGGCCGGAATCGACACCGTCGTACTCGACCGCCGCGACGTCGCCCACGGCAGTACGTCCGGCAGCACGAGCCTCCTGCAATACGAGATCGACGTACCGCTTCACCAACTCGTCCAACGTCTCGGCCGCGTCCGGGCAGAACGCGCTTACCGCGGTTGCTTGCAATCGATTCACGATCTCGCGCGATTGATCAAGCAGCTGAAACTCGACTGTGGTTTTGAATTCAAAGGCAGCCTGTTCCTCGCCAGCAAGCGGGCCGACCTGAGGATGCTCCGGCGCGAACATGAAGCGCGCCTCGCCGCCGGATTCGACGTCGCGTGGTGGCCGCGTGGCGAAGTGGCTCGACGCAGCAGCCTCCCTCAACCTGCCGCAATTTTTTCGGCCGTCGGCGAAGCGGCGCAGGTCGATGCGTACGCGCTGGCCCATGGCTTGCTCGCAGCCGCGTCAAGAAAAGGCGTGCGAGTTTATGATCAGACCGCCGTCGTCCGCACTCATCGCCACCCGCGCGGAATCGAATTGACCACCCAACGCCAGACTCGCGTACGCGCCAAATGGTTAGTCGTCGCCTCGGGATACGAAGCGGACCAATTTTTACCCGAACGCGTGACCACGCTACACAGCACCTACGCCATCGCGAGCGAGCCCGTGGAAAAATTTCCCGGCTGGCCGAAAGGCGAACCGGTGATTTGGGATACAGCTGACCCGTACCTTTATTTGCGGACCACGCCCGACCGTCGAATCATCATGGGCGGTTACGATGACCCATTTCGCGACCCGGTAAAACGCGACCAGTTGCTCACGACGAAGGCGGCTCTTCTCCAGCGGCGATTCCGTCAGCTCTTTCCCCGCATTCCCTTTGAACTCGCCACCGCGTGGGCCGGCACGTTTGGCAAAACCGCCGATGGCCTGCCGTTTATCGGTGAACATGCGGGCATTCCGAGAACGTGGTTCGCCCTCGGATACGGCGGCAATGGGATCACCTATAGCGTAATCGCCGCACAATTATTGCGCGACCGTCTGACCGAAGGCGCTTCCGGCGACGCCGACTTGTATGGTTTCAACCGGAAGCCGAGTCCCGAACCACTCGCAGACTAATCGCCGTCGATCGGAAGCGACTTTAAAGGTTCCGCGTCTCCACTTAAGCGAAACCATTAAGGCCTATTTCAAACCTCGGATCCTTCGTCGACGGTCATTCTGAGCGGAGCGAAGAATCCACCCGCTCGCGGCATCAACCCTTCTTCAGATCGCCGATGAACACGGATTTTAATAAAACATCGTTCATTCTACTTTTTATCGAGCCCCACCTTGACCGGCTTTGTCCATCGTGTGGTAGCCGCTAAGTCCCTCCGCGTCCTCTGCGACCTCCGCGTTTAATTCCGCTTTTACCCGGCCATCGCTCATCACGCGGCCTTCGCGAGTATTTACTATGAGGCCCATCGCGCCATCTCCGCAGAAATTTGCTTCCCTGCTCCGTGATTCCCGTTACCAGAAAGGGGCACTGGATCTGTAGCTCAATGGATAGAGCACTTGGCTTCGAACCAAGGGGTTGGGGGTTCGAGTCCCTCCAGATCCGCCATCTCCGTGGCACTCAGCTTTTTTTCGCGGCCACTTTTGCTTTTGCGACCTTGCACCAGCGGAGTTCTGTGCGGCGCAACAGACAAACTTCACACCCAGTTTTTGAAGCTCGCCCAACTGGCCCAAAGGAAAATTCGGCCGAAACTCAATTCGAGCCGGTGAACAAGAGAGTGCTCCTCCGCGTAGTCACAGGCTTCTGTGCCTGTGCGATTTTGGTAACGTCTCGTGAGGGCCCGCCCATCGCGGAGCTTAATCGCCACGCCGCCGTCGGTGACTCCCGATAACAGAAAAATCAAGAAGGCTTCCGCACGGCCCCTCAACCATTGCAGCCTCTTTGCATCTCCGCCCGCTCTCGCTCGATCATCGCCATACTTTTCCTGCCGTGACCTTGACATCGCCGGGGAGCAGTTGAAACCTCCGCCTTTAAGGTCGACATGCGAGATTTCCTGACGCTTTCCCGCTTGGGTTTTGGGACTTTGGTCCTGGTATTTGTCGCCGCCGGAACTCCAGAAATACAGGCCCAAGACACCGGAAATCACGGAGCCATCGCTCCCGCCAAAAGCGCGCCCGAGGCGCTGAGTCAGGTCGAGTTGCAGGAGGCCTACCGGAACTTACACGACCAGTTACGCGTCACGCAGGCAGCCATCATCAACAGCCGCTTGGACGCCGAGGCCGCCGCCCGTGCGCAATCCGCCGCGATCGCCGAAAAAATCGACGCGATGAACACTACTCTCGCCGCCGAGCGCGATGCCCGCCAGTCGGAGTCCGACCGCCTCGACTACGAACGAGGACAGCAGCAGCAGGAAATCAATCGCGGCAACCGCGCCGTCATCTGGATCGTCGGCGGCTTCGGTCTGCTCGGCCTGCTCGCCATCGCGGGAACCGCCTCTTTTCAATGGCGCGCAATCAACCGCATCGCGCACGCCGTAAACTCCCATTCAATTCCTTCCGCCGCCAACTATGCGATGCTCCCCTCGCTCCAAAATTCACTCGCGACCCCGACGGCGGCCTCGTCTACGCAACCCCTGATGTTGACGATGGAGCGCATGGAAAAACGCATCAAGGAACTCGAGCAGACTTCCGTCTCGCCACTGCCGACGATGCCCCCAACGCCTGCCTCGCCCGTCCGCCCACCCCAACCAACGCAAGACGTCAACGCCTGACCTGTCCGCCGCCTTTTTGCCCTTTCATGCCCCGTTTTGTCGCCGCTTTTCTCACCGCCATCGTCGCCTTTCTGTTCGCGTCGTCAGTTGCATTCGCCGCGACCAAGCGGGTCGATTCCCTCGCCGCGTTGCAATCCACCCTCAATGAATCCGCTCCGGGCGACACCATCATCCTCAAACACGGCGTGTACACCACGACTCAACCCATCACCGTCAACCGCGCGGGTTCCGCCGATCAACCGATCACCGTCGCCGCCGAAACTATCGGTGACGTTGAAATCGCCGGCACCCATGGCTTCATCGTCAACGGCTCCGCGGCATACGTCACCATCTCCGGTTTCAAATTCACCCATGCTGCCGGCACCGCGCTCATCCGCGAGGGCACGAGCCACATCAGATTCACCCGGAATATTTTTTGGTGCACCGGCGATGGCTCTGATCTCTCGATTTCCGGCGACGACGCCCAGATCGACTACAACGAATTTGCCGCGAAAGAAACCGCCGGGAACATGATCGCCGTCGCGGGCACCGGCAGCCAGGTGGCGCGACGCCTCTGGGTTCACCACAATTATTTTCACGATCTAGCCAACTTCGGCAGCGAAGGACCACAAATGCTCCGCCTCGGCTTGATGAGCACTCAGGGCCAGTCGATCGGTGCCGCACTCGTGGAGCATAATCTTTTTTCCAGCTGCCGCGGCGTGACCGAGATGATCTCAAACTGCTCCTCCGGAAATACGTTTCGCTACAACACCTTTATCGACAGCCCGCTCGCCCCGCTCACCTTGCGTCGGGGCCAAGACTGCATCGTTTACGGAAACTATTTTCGCAAGACCGAGGGAATCCGCATCTGCAGCAGCCGTCATCAGATTTTCAGCAATTATTTCGAGGGAAATTATATCGCGATCACCATCGGCAACGAGGCGCCCGAACCGGACGACGGGGCCTCCAATAGCAACTCCCGGCCAGACGACTGCGTCATCGCGTTCAACACCTTCGTCAACAACATCACGCACTACAAGATGAGCCACCGCGCACCGGGAGCACTGGGCGCGACCCATACGACGTTTGCCAACAATATCATCGCCGGCGGCAACACCATCGCAGAAATCGACGGGCCTTATGCCGGCGCGATCTGGAGCGGCAACGTGCTCTGGAATTTCCAAAAATTTGGCGACATCCCGCCCGACGGTTTCACTCAAGTCGATCCGCGGCTCGCCGCCGGTCCCGACGGCATCCAGCGGCCCCAAGCCGGAAGCCCCGCAATTGCCGCCGCCCTCGGCGCGTTCCCTGCCGTCACGTTTGATTTCGACGGCAACCCGCGCCCGGCAAAGAAATCGATCGGCGCGAGCGAAAGCAGCACCGCCCCGACAACTCCTCATCTCATCTCCGTCACGGAAGTCGGCCCAAAAGGAATCGAGCCCACACCAACACCCGTCCCCGCTGCTACTCTCGCTCCTACTCCCGTCAACCCGGCGCCGGAAGCGAAGCCACCCGCCGCCGCCAAACCGGCGACGCCGTCGCCAGCCAAAACAAGCCCGCTCGTCCCGACTCCGCCGCCAAAGATCGAAGAAGCGCCGTTATCCGACGAGGACGCCAAACGCTCGGCCTGACCCTTTTCTAAAGTCTATCCCACCCCCATCAGTCGCCATGAAAAACCAAGTCACGTTTATCCGCTCCGGCATGTTTTGCCTGACGCTGTCGCTGCTCACCGCTGCCTCCTTGAAAGCACAGGCCCAAACCGCTCCGGAAACCAGTACCGCACTCCCGGCTAAAACGGTCACCGCGACCACCGCCCTCAATCCCGTGCCCGCCGTGCCCACAACCACGGTCGACGCCCAGGCCGAGCTGCTGAAATCCTATCTGCACGTCCGCGAGCAATTGCACGACGCCGAACTCGCCATCGCCAACAACCGCCTCGAAGCCGAAGCCGCGGCCCGCGCCCAAGCCGCTGCCATCGAGGAAAAACTCGACAGCATCAAATCAACCATCGCCGCCGAGCGCGAACACCAAGCGGCCGAAGCCCAACACGCCGCCGCCGAACAAGAGCGCCAACGCATCGCCAGCCGGGGAACCAACACCATCATTTTGTGGACCGCAGTGTCTTTCGGCGGAGTTGGTTTGCTCACCATGCTCGCCACCTCCGTCCTGCAATGGCGCGGCCTCAAACGCATGACGGAAATCACCGCGCAGCATCCGCCACTCCCGGTGCTTGCCCAACAAAACTGGCTCCCCGCCGGCAACAATGGTCCCGCCGGCGGAGTCGTCGCACTTTCCAATCAACGGTTGATGTCGGTGATCGATCGGATGGAGCGCCGAATTATCGAGCTCGAGACCACCGCCGCCCAACCGCTGTCCGCGTCGCCCGCCGAGCCCGTGATCGAAGCCAGCACGCCGCGAGCGACGCCTGCCGCGCTCGACCAAGCCGCGCAAATCGCCGCATTGCTTGGAAAAGGCCGTTCGCTCCTCAATGCCAACAAAGCCCGCGAAGCCATCGCCTGCTTCGACGAAATCCTCGCCATCGAAGCGAACCATCCGGAAGCACTCGTTAAAAAAGGGTCCGCGCTTGAGCGGCTGAACCAAGATCTTCAAGCCATCGAGTGTTACGACCGCGCCATCCAAGCCGACCCCAAGCTGGCCCTCGCCTATCTTTCGAAAGGTGGAGTTTTCAACCGCCTCCAACGCTTCGACGAAGCCGTCGA
>JBEPTW010000142.1:0-9967 GCA_041691855.1 Verrucomicrobiota bacterium
ATCCCAATCACTTCCTAAACGGTGGTCTTTTTCAACTGCATCGATACGGCTTAGTTCGCCCGCATTCAGCAACCCCCATCCCTGTTATGCTCAAACCACACGCTTGGAAACAAGTGGGCGCTCTGGCCACTGCATTGGTCGCGTCCGTTACTCCAGTCTTCGCCAGCGAAGCCGACATTAATATCCCCGACGTAAAGTCGGTTTTGTTCCTCGATGGTTCGCTCACCGGACACATGGTACTCATGATCGGTCTCGCGGTCTGCGCACTGGGCGTACTCTACGGCTGGACGCAATACATCCAAACGAGAAATCTCCCCGTTCACTCGTCGATGGCCGCCGTGTCGCAGATCATTTGGGAAACGTGCAAGACGTACCTTTTTCAGCAGGGAAAATTTCTTTCCGTCCTGTGGGTGCTGATTGCCATCTGCATGACTTATTATTTCGGCGTGCTGTCGGAAAATTCGGCCGGCCACGTGATGATCATCCTGCTGGCGTCCGTGCTTGGTATTCTCGGGAGCTACGGCGTCGCCTGGTTCGGCATTCGCATCAACACCGTCGCCAATTCCCGTGCCGCTTTCTCCGCCCTCAGAGGCAACGCTCTCGCCACGCTGCTGATCCCGCTCAAGTCCGGGATGAGCGTCGGCCTGCTGCTCGTCGCGATCGAATTATTCTTCATGATTTGCATCCTCGCATTTCTACCGACCGACCTCGCCGGGCCGTGCTTCATCGGCTTCGCCATCGGTGAATCATTGGGCGCTTCGGCCCTGCGCATTTGCGGCGGCATTTTCACCAAGATCGCCGACATCGGCGCGGATCTGATGAAGATCGTTTTCAATCTCCCCGAAGACGACCCGCGCAATCCCGGCGTCATCGCCGACTGCACAGGCGATAACGCCGGCGATTCCGTCGGGCCGACGGCGGATGGCTTCGAAACCTACGGCGTGACGGGCGTCGCCTTGATCGCGTTCCTCGCGCTCGCGCTCGCGGCTTCGCCCGCACTGTGCGCCACTTTGATTGTATGGCTTTTCGCCATGCGTATCCTGATGATCATTACCTCGCTTGTCAGTTATTGGGTGAACGATGCCATCAGCCGGGCGATTTGGGGGAATTCCAAAAACTTCAATCTCGAGCATCCACTCACCAATCTCGTCTGGATCACCTCGATCATCTGCATCGCGGTCACGTATGCCGCCAGCTACCTGCTGCTCGGCAAACTCGAAGGCCACGCCGGCCTGTGGTGGGTGCTCTCAAGCATCATTTCCCTCGGCACCCTCGCCGGCGCGCTGATTCCGGAGTTCACGAAGATTTTCACGTCGACGGAAAGCCGCCATGTGAAGGAAGTGGTGACGTCCTCCAAACAAGGTGGTGCCTCGCTGAATATTCTTTCGGGCCTCGTGGCCGGCAATTTCTCTGCCTTTTGGACGGGTCTCTGCATTCTTGGCCTGATGGCTGGCGCCTATTGTTTTTCCGGTAACGCGGCCGTGCAGGCGATGATGCCCGACCAATTTCGCTTCGCCGCGCCGATCTTCGCGTTCGGCCTCGTGGCTTTTGGTTTCCTCGGCATGGGCCCGGTCACGATCGCGGTCGATTCATTCGGCCCGGTTACGGACAACGCGCAATCCGTGTACGAACTTTCCCAGATCGAGGCCAAGGAAGGCATCAGCGCGGAAATCGAACGCGACTTCGGTTTCAAGCCGGATTTCGAGGGCGCAAAGCATCAACTCGAAAAAGCTGACGGTGCCGGCAACACTTTCAAAGCGACCGCGAAACCGGTATTGATCGGCACGGCTGTCGTCGGCGCGACCACGATGGTGTTCGGCATTATCATGATGTTGCAGGCGCACTACCAGGCCATCGACCCGGCATTCAACGTCCTCGAACGCCTCTCGCTCGTGCATCCGGAAGCGCTCATGGGCCTGCTCATGGGCGGCGCGGTGATCTATTGGTTCACCGGCGCGTCCATGCAAGCCGTCGTCACCGGAGCCTATCGCGCCGTCGTCTACATTAAAGACAACATGCAACTGGACACCGCCACCGCGGCAACGAGCGCGTCGAAGGAAGTCGTGAAAATCTGCACGCAGTACGCGCAAAAAGGCATGATCAATATTTTCATCGTGATCTTCTGCTTCTCGCTCTCGCTGGCATTTTTCGATCCGTTTTTTTTCATCGGCTATCTCGTCGGCATGGCGTTCTTCGGACTCTTTCAAGCCATCTTCATGGCGAACGCCGGCGGGGCGTGGGACAATGCGAAGAAGATCGTGGAGGTTGACCTGAAAATGAAAAACACGCCGCTCCACGCCGCGACGGTTGTCGGCGACACCGTGGGTGATCCGTTCAAGGACACTTCCTCGGTCTCGCTGAATCCCGTCATTAAATTCACCACGCTGTTCGGACTGCTCGCCGTTGAGATTGCCGTAAAGATGAAGCCCGGCCTCAAGCACGCGCTCGGCACCGCGATCTTCCTCGTCGCGCTCGTGTTTGTTTATCGCAGTTTCTACGGCATGCGAATTCCCGCCGATAAAGCCAAAACCCCCTGAGAAATAAGTCACTCAACCGATTTTAAAAGCCGCTGAAATTTCGCGGCTTTTATTTTTTGGCCGCCTCCCGTTTGTGGCTTTCAATTTCGTCGGGATCCACTGCTCAACCGCAATCGCGATCGCTGCGTTGGTCCAGTTTTGCCGCGAGTCCGGGATTCTTGTCCTCGATTTTCTCCATGAGTTTTTGGAGATAAAATTTCTGGCGTTTGCTCAAATCCCGTTGAGCGTCCTTCACCGGTTTACCGGTCGAAGCGGATTCGAAAAACACCACCTTTTCCGTCAACGCACTGATCCACGCGTCCTGCTTTTTACTCTGAAAAATCAGTGAGTCGATGATCTTGAGCAGGTGCTCATCAATGGATTGGGGCTTTTTCATGCCGGCGATGCTGCACCCACTTTCCGCTTCAGGCAAACCCTGCTGCATGGGAATTCGGGAACCGGTTAACCGGGCGGACTACTATCCTTTAGTAAATGTAACTGTAACGGGCACCGCGCCCATCACCGGTTCCATCCACTATACTCACATCCCCCACCCGATCCACACTATGAATACGAAATATATCCGCACGTTAGCCCTGTTGCCGACCTTGGCGCTTCTTCTCGCCGTCCCGGCTCGCACCGTCGCGAACGAAGCGACCGCCACTGTTGAATCCAATATGTCGGAAGCAAAGGGCGACGCCACGAAAGCCGCCCTCAAGGAGCTCGATGTCGAAATTGACCACGTCGACGCGTTGATCGATAACGCCCCAACTCCCGAGGACAAGGCCGCCGCGAAGGCGCGCATGGACGTCTTGAAAGAACGTCGTAGCGAACTCCGCAAAACTTACGTCTCCGCCCGCTACAACGAGTTGAAAGCCGATGTTCGCGCAGAAGCCGATCACGTCGCCGCTTGGACCAAACGTACCTTCACCAAGGACCCGGCTGAAAAGGCCGCTGATGACGCGAAGGATGCAGTCAAGGATGCGAAGGATGCCGCCAAGGACGCCGGCGATACCGCCTACGCCCACGCGACCACCATGGGCGCCGCGATGGACCTCACCGCGTACAAGATGCGCCCGACCGACACCAACAAGGATGAGGCCAAGGCCGCGCTCAAGGCAGTTGATAAAAAGATCGATGAACTCGATGACCGCGCCGACAAGATGCCAAAGGGTCCGGAGCGTGAGGTCGTCAAAGGTCGCATCAAGGCTCTCGACAACCGCGAGGACGAGCTCAAGCACGAATTCAACAAAGCCCGCTTTAACGACCTCGTGGACGACGTGCAGAAAGAGTGGAAGGAAGAGACGAAGAACTAATCGTCCGTTCCACGCCTGAACTTCGAACGGGCGTACGCTTCGCCGCGACGCCCGTTTTTGAAACCGCATTAGTTAACCCTCAAATTTTTTCCGCCATGTTACGCTGGTCTCTCACTTTTCTGCTTTTCGGGCTCATTGCCGCCCTCCTTGGTTTCACGAATGTCGCCGGCACCGCGATCGGCATCGCGCAAGTTTTGTTTTATATCTTCGCCGTTTTGTTTGTCCTGACCTTGCTGGTGGGGCTCTTCAGCGGAGGCAAGAGTACCCGATAGCGCCTGGCCGAATTTCCTTTTCGCCCTCTTTGGCTCAGCGGAGTTCCAACGACTCCGCTTTTTTGTGCCGATTTGGAATATTACGATCACCCCCTGAGCGAACTCGCACTTGCTCCGGCAGTTGTCCATAGTGGCAGGCATGTCCGACTCCCTTTGGATTTTCGGCGTGCGACTCGCCGGTGGCTTGCACTTCGTCACACTCGCGCTCGCCTGTTTCACTCCCATTCCGCCGGACTGGGAAGAAAACATCGCCGCATTTCCACCCATTCACCGCCGATTCGCCATCGCCCAGAATCTGTCGATCGGCGTCACGATTGCCGTGCTCGGACTCTTCTCGATTTTTTTCGCCCCCGAGTTGACCGGTGGCTCGCCCTTGAGTCGCGCTGTGTGCGGAGCAACGGCCCTTTTCTGGGGCGGCCGACTCTGCGTGCTGCCGTGGCTCGGGGTTCGGCCGGTGCTCACAACCCCAACGCTCAAACTCGGCTACGCGCTGCTTCTCATCGAGTGCTTCCTTTTCGCCGGTGCCTACGGAGCGCTCGCGTTGAAATAAAGATCCCCGCCCACCCTTCGAAACACCTATAATAACTTATCCGTGCTCATCCAGTCGGGCCATTGCTGCGCGACGTAGCGCTGCGCCTCATCCAGCAAGGCACGGACGAGCGGGGTCAAATCGCCGGTCCAAAGCGCCGCGATCTCCAGTGAATCGAAATCGTCCAACGGCAACATCCGGACCGACGTGTGCCGCACAACTTCAGCGGCGTTCACGCTCAGACCGATGCCATAGCCATTCGCCACGTAACGGGTGACCAGATCCATCGAACTCGCCTCGATCGACTGCGGCCAATCGATCTTTCGTTGCGCCAGTCCCTTCCGGAAAATCCGGCTCATCGCCTCCGTTTGCGGCAGGCAGATCAGCGGTTCATCAATTTCGCCCCGGCTCCAGAGCTCGGCCGCGGACTTGATCTTCGATTTCTTGTTCACGAGCAACACCAACGGAAGACTCATCAGGCGCAAACAGCGAATTTTTCCCGGTGGTTTGTTGTCGAGCGGCGTGACCGCCACATCGACTTCGCGTTCCAGCAGCCATTTTTCCATGTCGGCTTGAAACCCCGAGCGCAGGCCCAGTTTCAAGCGGGGTTCAGTTTTGCGCAGACGTTCCACCACGGCCGGCAGGTAATCCCGCAGGACCAACTCCGATGCGGCGATGCGCAGATGCGGCGCGGATTTCTGGCGGAGTTTCGCCGACATCGCCGGAAGGTTCTCAAAGAATGGTTGGACGAAAGCGAATAACTCCTCCCCTGCCCGCGTCAGTTTGAACGGCGTGCGCTCGAATAATTTCACGCCGAGGTCCTCTTCCAACAATAGAATCTGACTGCTCACGGCCGGCTGCTGAATGCCATACGGCATGCTCCGCACTGCCCGGCTGATGCCGCCATGTCTCGCGACGTAATAGAACAACTCCAAATGATGAATGTTCATGCCACGGAAACTTGAGCGCGAACCCGGACTCGACGCAACGCCGTTCCCGCCCGAGTTCCAAACACCATGATCCCGCGTTTACTGTCATTCTGAGACCCCTGACGAGGGCTCGACCTTCGGAGATACTTCAAATGAAAGTTCGATCGATCATCATCGTCAGGCGGAGCGAAGGATCCACGGTCAGGAGCATAATGAAGTCTGCTACTGGAGGGATTCTTCACTGCGTTCAGAATGACAAACGAGTTGAAGACATTCCGTAGTCCGGCCCGCCATTGGCGGAGGCGATGCGGCGCATTCAGTTTATCGATTAACGCCCGCCACGGCGGTTCGGGTAAGCTTCGCGCATGAAAGCCAGCCGTCTTTTCCTGCCTGCCCTTGCAGTGCTCACCATCGCCGCCCTCACGGGTTGCGTCGCGTTCCGGAGCTCCCGCCATCATCAAGCGAGTAGCGTCGTGCAGTTTCTATACCCCGATAAAAACGAACCGTTCGTCGAGCCGGGGATTCCCACCCTGCACCTTCCGCTGCGAATCGGCGTCGCGTTTGTCCCGTCTGCCACCAGGGAAAAAGCGCCAAACTGGTTCGATCAGGGCGTGAGTTTTACGGAGGCCCAGAAAACCGTTTTGATGCGCCGGATCGCGGCTAAATTCAAAGGACTGCCATTCGTCCAAAGTATCGAGATCCTTCCCGAGACTTATCTCCGTCCGGGCGGTGGCTTCGACAATCTCGATCAACTGCGATCATTGCTGGGCGTGGACGTGGTCGCGCTGATTTCCTACGATCAGGCGCAAAATTCGAGCGATACCGCATGGAGTCTCGCCTACTGGACCATCGTCGGCGCTTACATTGTGCCTGCTCAGAAAAACGACACGCACACTCTCATGGAAGCGGTCGTCTACGATATTCCCAGCCGCCGATTGCTCTTCCGCGCACCCGGCTCCAGCGCGGTTACCGGGCATTCCACCATGGTTCGCACCCCGGCGGAAATGCGCGTCGATTCGGCGCGCGGGCTCGACTTGGCCGCGGACGATCTAACGGAAAATCTCCAGCGCGAACTCGATGCCTTTAAAATCCGCCTGAAAGAAGAACCGCAATCCGTCCACATTGAGCGCAAGCTTGGCTATTCCGGCGGGGGCGGAATGGGCCTATGGTTTTTCGGAGCACTGGTGACGATCACCGCAATTTCGCGATGGCCTCGCCGTCAACTCGCGGCATCGTCGCAGCCTTCATGAGGTCCGCCCGCAACTATCCCCTGCTGCTCGCCGGTCAATTTCTCGGTGCCTTTGGTGACAACGCCATTCTCGCCGTCATCGTCGGCCAGCTCACCTATCTCCAAAAAGCCGGCGCGATCACCAACGCCGAGCTGCGCACCCGCAATACGATTTATACCAGCCTGCTTTTCGTACCCTACGTTTTGCTGGCGCCGCTCGCCGGATACTTGAACGACCGTTACGCGAAGACCGTCTGGCTCACCGGTGGAAACGCGCTGAAAGTTGCCGGCACCGCCCTGTGTGCGCTGAGTGTGTGGTTTGGCCCGACTTGGCAGGGCATCGGGTATCTGGTCGTGGGCGTCGGAGCGTGTTTTTATGGTCCGGCGAAATACGGCATTCTTCCCGAAATCCTCCCGCGCGAACGCCTCGTCAAAGCCAACGGCTTGGTGGAATTGCTCACGTTGCTCGCCATCCTCGGCGGCGCGATCGTCGGTTCGGTGTTGGCCGATGTTTACAAGGACCACGTGATCATTTCGTACATCGCGGTCGGCGGCATCTACGTGGCGGCTCTGTTGTTCAACCTCTTCATGACGCCCACGCCGCACAAACCGGACGTGCGACTTGCCACCAGCGTCAGCGAATTCGGGCATCACCTCCGTGAATTACTCGCGTCTCCGCGCTTGCGCCGCGTGCTCGCGGGCACGGCACTTTTCTGGGTTTGCGGCGCGGCGATGAAAATCAATTTTCAACCCTGGGGCCTCGACGTTCTGCATCTGCCCGACAATACGCAAATCGCCCTCCTCGGGCTTTGGTTGAGCGTCGGTGTCATGGGTGGAAGCATTCTCGCGGGGCAACTCCATCGCGTCGGCGACCTTAGCCGCACGCGCCTCTACGGATTTTCTCTCGCCGGCATGCTCGCGCTGTTGTTCACGGTTAACTCCTTCAGCTTCTGGCGAACCCCAGTCGTCCACGCGGGACCATTAATCCTCGTCGTGCCGGTCGTCCTTTTGCTCATCGCCACTGGCGTGACGGCTGGACTTTTTCTGATTCCGCTCAACGCCACTCTCCAAGCCGAATCCGATCCCGACAAACTCGGCAAGACCATCGCGGTGCAAAATCTCGGCGACAATCTCGGCATGTGTCTTGCCGGCGTTTACGTTTTTGCCAGCGTGAAAGCGGGCCTTAGTTCCAGCGGCGTATTCCTCGGTCTGGCGATCGGCGTCGCCACGCTCGTCCTCTGGCTGAAACTTTCGACCCGCAGTTCCACTCGATGAAATTTTTGCTCCGCCTGATCGCCCGCCTCTGTTTTCGATTTCGCGCCTACGACACTGAAGCGTTAAATACACCGGGCCCGGTGCTCTTGGTGCCGAATCACGTTTCCTGGCTCGACTGGCTGTTTGTCGGGCTGGTGCTCGACGACGACTGGAAATTCGTGACGTCCAGCACGACGGCCAATTCAAATTGGATTCTGCGCAAAATGATGGTGAACCGCCGCACATTTCCCGTCGACAACTCGTCGCCGTACGCGGTGCGCGACATGGCCGAGTATCTCGCGAAAGGCGGACGCCTCGTGCTTTTCGCCGAGGGCCGGATTACGCGCACTGGCAGCCTCATGAAGGTTTTCGAAGGCACCGGCTTTCTCATCCGCAACACCAACGCCAAGGTCATCACGTGCTATTTGCGCGGCGCGAGCCGCGTACGCTTCGTCCGCCACGGCGGCTGGAAACGGTGGTTTCCGCGCGTCACGGCGCATTTCAGTGCGGCGCAAACAGCGCCCGTTTTCGAGAATGTTTCCAATACCGTCGCCCGGCAAAAGGTCACGAACTGGCTCCGCGATCAGATGACGCTCCAGCAGTTCGAAGTGGAAATGGAATACGGACCGAAAAACCTTCTGGCTGCCGTCGCGGAAACTGCCGCTAACATTCCCAAGCGCATCGCCCTCGAGGATGTCAGTCTGAAGGAGCTCAGTTATCGGCGGTTGATGGTGGCCGCCGACGTCCTCGCCACTGAATGGCGCCGCCGACTCGGGCCGACGAAAGGCGAACACATCGGCGTTTTGCTGCCCAACGTGAACAGCCAGCCGGTGACATTGCTCAGCTTGTGGTCGGTTCAAAAAATTCCGGCGATGCTGAATTTCTCTACGGGGCCGTCCGTGATGCTGCTTTGCGCTCAGCTCGCGGAATTGAAGCACATCATCACGTCGCGGCAGTTCGTCGAAAAAGCGAAATTGAATCTCACGTTGCTGCAGGATTCGGGCATCAAAATCATTTTCCTCGAGGACGTGAGCCTACAGATTTCGGGGTTTACGAAATTCGTCGCACTGCTTCGCCATACTTTTTCCACTGGCGCTGGCCTTCGCGATACGCCGCTCAAATCGGACGACACCGCAGTGGTTATTTTCACGAGTGGTTCGGAGGGCGTGCCCAAGGGAGTCGAGCTCACGCATCGCAATCTGCTCGCCAACGTCCGGCAGGCGATCGCCGTGATCGACGTCACCGACCAAGACCGGTTCTTCAACGCGCTCCCATTGTTTCACAGCTTCGGCCTGCTCGGCGGCACGCTGTTCCCGCTTATCCGCGGTTGTTATACTTTTCTCTATCCTTCGCCACTTCACTACCGCGTCGTGCCAACGCTGATCTACGATCGGGTTTGCACTGTGCTGATGGGCACGAACACGTTTCTCAATGGTTACGCGCGTAAGGCGCATCCGTATGATTTCACTTCCTTGCGCTACCTCATCGCCGGTGCGGAAAAAGTACAGACGGCAACCCTCGACACGTGGGCCCGCAAATTCGGCATCCGCATTCTCGAGGGTTACGGCGCCACCGAGTGCAGCCCGTTAATCAGCCTGAATACCAAAATGGAACCCGCCGTCGGCACAGCCGGACGGCTCGTGCCGGGACTGCATTATCGATTGGAAGCAGTGCCGGGCGTCGAGGAAGGCGGACGACTTTTCGTCAAAGGGCCAAACGTGATGAAGGGTTACCTCAATCCCGAGGCTAACCATAAATTCCATGAGCTCGACGGTTGGTACGACACCGGCGACATCGTCCACGTGGACGGCGACGGTTACTTGCACATTCGCGGCCGCATGAAACGGTTCGCCAAAGTTAGCGGCGAGATGGTCAGCCTCACTGCCGTCGAGGACGCACTGGCCGGCGCATTTCCCCAGTTCG
>JBEPTW010000143.1:0-9951 GCA_041691855.1 Verrucomicrobiota bacterium
GCGCACGAGACGATCAACAGCTGCTTGCGTTCCTCTCGGCTTAGGGGAGGACTGATTTGATCAATTTGCTCAGACATTGGAAATCCTGTTCCAGTTGGGATTGGGTTTCTTTGAGCGGCTGCCAGGTGCGTAGCCGGTTCACCAAAATGGATCCGGTCCAGATCGCGCTTCCGCCATAAATCGCGCAAACGCCCACCATCCAAGCGACCCGATGCGGACTATCCCAGACGATGCTTGCCACCAGAAGGGTGACGGCGAGTCCCGTGAGAAGGATGAATGCAGCGGTGCCGGCAGCGAGCAAGGTGGAGACGAGGGCGTGATCACGAGCTTCGCCGACTTCGAGCGAAGTTAGCTCGCGTCGATGATCCAACGATTCACCCAAAAGCGAAAACACCACTCCGGGTGCCGGCAATTGCGGGCGCGGTTTGGTGCTGATGAGAGACGAAAGCAGGGACATCGTGAGGACAGTCAGGCGACGCCCGGGACATCGTCAGTCGATGTCCCGAGGCGTCGCAGATACACGCGTTCTTCTTAGCGTGAATTGCTGTTGCTGCGGGAAACGAGGATGCCAACAAGGGCACCAACGCCGGCCGCTATACCGATTGCATAGTAAGGGTTGTCGCGCACCAA
The DNA here is from genome assembly GCA_041691855.1 of Verrucomicrobiota bacterium. Lineage (GTDB taxonomy): Bacteria > Verrucomicrobiota > Verrucomicrobiia > Opitutales > Opitutaceae > Lacunisphaera. The sequence goes on from JBEPTW010000143.1 coordinate 631, forward strand.
TTGATCGGCCTGTTTGGCGCGACGGGTGGCTTCAGTGCGGAGACGTTCGAAGGAATACTTGCTGGTCTCCAAGGCGTCGCGAAGACGTTCACGAAGATCGTCGAATTTTTCACCGGCTTCGCCCGCAGTGTTGCTGAGCGCCTGCTCGGCTTCGTGCAGGAGTGCCTTGAGATCATCGGAAGTTTGCGTATCGGAATCGTTTTTTTGGGAGGTTGCAGTAGACATAGTAGGAGTGGAGTTGAATTGTTGTTTTTTTGATGATGCGGAGGAAAGGTTCCGACGCGCCGCCGCATGCAAGGAGTGGGAATGATTATTTCGGGCGCGGGACATGGCGTTGAGGGGTTGACCGATTGCTGCGGGAAAACTCCCGCAAGAGTTTTAGTTACCGCTGCGGCGGAACAAGGAGCCGAGGCCCCCGACAATGATGCCGACGACGCCGAGAATGATGAACCACATGCTCTTGTCGGTCGGAGTGCCGGTCACCATTTCCTTGGCGCTTGAAACGACGGAACCGTGGGCATTAATGCCGAAAATTAAAAGAATGACGCCGACAACGAGGATCGCGAGGGAAACTGCTTTGTTCATGATGGTAGGATGGGTTGAGGTTTGGATGAAAATATATTGATCAGGCGAGCGGCTTATTTCCGTTCATTACCCGCACCACGATCAGGATCAGGGCGACGGCGAGTAGGATGTGAATGGCCCCCCCCAGCGTGTAAGAAGACACCAAGCCAAGGAGCCAGAGGAGGACGAGGATGATGGCGATGGTTTCGAGCATGGCTGATGGGTCAGTAGATCGAATTGCATGGTGCATGCCACGAGCCTTTTATTTTGTTAGTTGCTTGTCGTTAACAAAATGGGAATTAACGGCAATTGTGGCCAACTCTCGCGGTGGAGCAAAATGCGAGGCCTCCGGCTGGCGTGATTGCAAAATGCCGGTTTGCCGCTACCCGGTTCGCTGAGCGTCTGTGGATTCATCCAACGACGGGCCGAGTGGAGGCCGCTACACAACGCAGCGGCTCACGCGGAGTGAGAGGAACGACGATAAAATGACTGCTCTTTCGAGCGACTTATCCGCCTTGCTCCGCGAGCCAGCGTTCGGCTTCGATCGCCGCCTGACAGCCCATTCCTGCAGCGGTGATCGCCTGACGATAGTGATGGTCGGCGCAGTCGCCGGCGACGTATACGCCGGGAGTTTTTGTTTTAACCTGACTGTGTCCGGTCGGAACGAAATAGCCTTGATCGTCGGTATCCACCGCCGTCTTGAACGGTTCCGTATTGGGCACGTGACCGATCGCAACGAAGACGCCTTTAACCGGCAACACCGACTCCACGCCGGTTTTGAGGTGCTTCACCTTGAGGCCGCTCACGGCTCCTTCCGCGATGCCTTCGACGGAAACCGGCATGCTGTCCCATACGCATTGAATTTTCGGGTGGGACGTGGCGCGGTCCGCCATGATTTTCGAGGCCCGGAGGGAATCGCGGCGGTGGACGAGATAAACTTTGCTCGCGAAACGCGTGAGGAAAAGTGCTTCCTCGGCCGCGCTGTCTCCGCCACCGATGACCACCACGTCCATCTTGCGATAAAAAGCACCATCGCACGTCGCGCAGGTGGTTACGCCCTTGCCGCCGTACAGTTCTTTTTCGCCGGGAATCCCCGTTAGGCGCGGTGACGCCCCGGTGGCGACGATGATGGTCTTCGCGAGGATTTCGCGATCAGAGAGCTTGAGCGTGTAGGGCCATTGCGACGTATCGATCCCGTGAACGGATCCGCTCTCGTAACGCGTGCCAAATTTCGCCGCCTGCTTGCGCAGGTTTTGCATCAACTCGTAGCCATCGATGCCTTCGGGAAAACCGGGAAAATTTTCCACCTCGGAAGTGGTGGTGAGTTGTCCGCCAGGCAGCACGCCTTCGAGTACGAGGGGCTGAAGATTAGCCCGGCCGGTGTAGATTGCGGCGGTCAAACCGGCGCAGCCGGTACCGACGATGACGACATTTTCAACTTTGGCAGACATGGGAAATAAAACGCTGAAATGAGCGCAACATTCCAGCCGGTGCAACTACGGAGATATTTTTCCCGGAAAGAAACCGAGACTCTCTCTCACCCCATCGCTCCGCGACCCTTTTTTTAGGCTTTCGCCTGAATCGCATTTAGCAGCGTCTGTTTGAGCGCAGCGGTCGAAAACGGTTTACTCAACAGCGCGGTGACACCTTCGGATTGCAAGGCGTTGCGAATGTATGGATCGAAGCGCCCACTCATCACCGCGATGGGCGGTTTTTCGGGATGGATTTTCAGGGCCTTTACCAACTCGACCCCGTCCATCATGGGCATGTTGATGTCGGTCAGGACCAATCCGATTTTTCCGGGGTTTTGTTCCAGTTTCTGCAGCGCTTCGACGCCGTTCGTCGCTTCAATCACGTGATAGCCCAATCGACGGGTCGCGACGCAAACGAACGAGCGGACCGCGTCGTCATCGTCGACGATCAAAAGACTTCCCGGGTGGCCATTTGGCATCGTCAACGCGATGGGCGGAGTCGACGCCGGCGAAGGGTGATTCTTCGCGCGGTGTTGCTCAAAAAGGTCCATGGCTTCCGTTGAAAGCATCTTCAGTGCCGCGCTCTGAGCGGAGTTAAGATCTCTCGGGTGACGGTCGAGCACACAGAGGGTTCCAATTGAAAACCCATGCGGAGTAACCAGCGGTATTCCGGCGAAAAATTGAAAACCGTCTTCGGTCACGACGGGCAGATGATTGAACCGGGGATCTTTTTTTGCATCGGGTACGACAAAGACTCCACTGCTGCGAAGAGCATAATTGCAAAACGAGCGATCGCGCGCGATTTCCGTTTGCTCAACGCCGACCCGCGCTTTGAACCAGCACCGTCGTTCGTCCACCAGTACCAAGGTGGCCACCGCCGCTTCGCAGACATCGACCGCTCGCTGAACAATGGCGTCAAACTGGGATTCCGACGGCGTATCGATAAGGCGATAGCTGTGCAGTGCGGCCAATCTTGCCTGCTCAGAATCTGCATCAATGACGGAGCTTAAACCCATTTATTTTGGTGGAATCTAAGTAGGTAATTTTTCGTCACAACAATTTTCATAAGTCTATTTTAAAGGTGCCTTGCGCCCAGCTGAAACGCCATCGATCGACGGCAAAGCTCGGGCATGGATGGGTTTAGCGTGTATCTCGTTCTGTGAAGTGCCGTGAGGGAGGAGTGCGCGCTTTTTTTTGCCACGGATTTTACATTGTGAAAAAGAGGGGGCAGACCGGAAAGCCGGGTGGCTGGGTTCTTAAGTATGGCGGGAAAGTGTCGATTTTTAAGGGTGGAGACGGCGGTTCGCAGCCGGCCGGCTTTGTCCGTCGATCATTCGTCGCACGACGTCGTTTCCGCTATGCTTTTTTTCGAACGCATTCTCAATTCCAAGCAAGCCCACAAGGAGCAGCGCCGCGCCTCGCGCTACGCGGTGGGTTCGTTGTTTCCTTTGAAGGCGGTTCTGAATCTGGTGGGCTGCGATGAATTCGGCGAACCCTTGGAATCTGCGGACGGGCAGGGGTGGAACTGGGCGGGGCGCTTGGTGAATTTTTCGGCGAGCGGCGTGAGTATCCAGTTGCCGCCGGCAGTCGCCGCGCGCCGGGGCGATAACTGTTCGCTGGTGCTTTCGCTGGCGGACTACGAGATCACTATTCCCTGCCACGTGGCCCATACGCGCAAGCATCCCGACTCGATGCAATTTGGACTCAAATTTGATTTTCCCGGCGAGGAAACGCCGGAGGGTTATCAGCAGCTTTTGGAATTGGTTGCTTTTGGCGCTTCGCTCCGGCCGGAAAAATCGCAGCCCTATGGCCCGGACGCGTCGGGTTATGTGGTGGAACATTACAACGGCGATTTCGAGTCGCACCTGACTGTTTGGCGCGCGGCCGGTGGCGCCGTGAAATGGTTTGAATTTCAACTGGCGCAGTACTGTGTGCGTGGCGGCGCTCAAAACCGTACCTTGGAATTCGTCGGTGGCGGGAGGAAGAATCCCGCTCCGGTTGCCTCCGATCAGGTCGGTGAAATTCGTCAGCTCTTCAAGTGGGTGGTGCCGAATATCGCGCGCGCGGTGCCGGCGGACATCCGCCAGTCATTGCAGAGTTTTGCGGCGTGATTGAGTCGTCCCGGCGGTGCTACGATTCGATCACCGTGTCGGGCAATTCGTTTTCGTCGTCGGGCTGACGTGGAAAATGAACGGCGAGCAAGCGACCCGCGCGCTCAATTCCCTCTCGCAAGCCCGCGGTGAAATCGCCGCTTTTGAAAAAGCCGCCCATGGCCGACGACAGTTCCTGCCAAAAAACGCCGCCGCATTTTTCGTGAACACTTTCGTCGCCGATGACCGCAAAGGTTTGTGACGACGGGGCGACCATGATCAGCACGGCGTTGCGGTTTTTGGTTTTCGTCATGCCGAGGCGCATGAAAATTTCCTGCGCTTTCGCGAGGGGATTGCCTGCGGGTTCGTGGATGATCGCGACCCGGATTTCACCCGAGGTGAGCGACTCGGCGTGCGCGATCGCGGCTTCGATCACCGGGTGATCCAGTTGTTTGATGAAAATTGCCTTGTTCATCTTACCATTTTCCTCCCGCGCCGCCGCCGCCGAAACTGCCGCCGCCACCCGAAAATCCGCCGCCACCGCCGCCGGAACTCCAGCCTCCACTGTTTCCACCTCCGCCGGTTGGTGGTATCCACCAGCCGCCACGCGAGCCGCCAATAATGAAACCCCGTCGATTGCGTCGTCGGGCAAAGGACGACATCAGCATGAGGAAAACAAACAGACCGACGAAACCCCATCGGCCAGATGAATGCTGAGGTTGCGATCCCTGATGGGTTTCGCCGTTGCCTTGGTATTCGCCTTTGGTCGCCGCGATCATTGCGGCCACTGCGGCTTTCATTCCGCCATCGACGTCCTTCTGGTGGAAACGGGGAACGATTTCATTTTCGATGATGCGTTTGGCCGTCGCATCGGGCAACACCGCTTCCAGTCCATAGCCGACTTGAAGGTAAACTTGGTGTTCCTGCATGAATACAAAAAGCACTGCCCCGTTGTCCTTCTTTTTCTGGCCAACCTGCCACGACTGCGCCACGCGCACCGTGTAATCCTCGACGGACGAGTCGGATTCCATCTTGGAGTAGATGGCGACCAGCAATTGGTTTGAACTGTCCTTTTCGAATTGCTCCAGCGTTCCATTTAATTCCTGCACCACGGCTGGTGAGACCACGCCAGCGTAATCGTTGAAATACTGCGTTGGCGCGGGCGGAATCCGCTCCGCTGCCCCAAGCGTCCCGCCGATGACGAGCGCGACCAGAAGCACGAGCGAGCGCAGCATTAGTTTCATCGGCACAATCACGGTTTTGCAGGGGCTGGTTTGCCGAAATCGAATTTTACCTGCGGCGCATTTTCAGCTCCGGCAGCGGCGGTGAAATAAGCCTTTTCCTTAAAGCCCATGATGCCGGCGAAGAAAACGGCGGGCACGCGTTTGATCGCAGCGTTATAGTCGCGCGCCAGATCGTTGAAGCGGCCGCGTTCGACCGAGATGCGGTTTTCCGTTCCTTCCAACTGCGCCTGCAATTCCTGGAAATTGGCCGTCGCTTTCAAGCTGGGATAATTTTCCGCGACCACCAGCAAGCGCGAGAGCGCGGAGGTCAACTGGCCTTGCGCCCGGTCGAAAGCGGCGAGTTGAGCGGGATCGGTCGGCGCGGTTCCCGAGTTGATTTGTACCTTGCCGACGGAAGCGCGGGCTTCGGTGATTTCCGTCAGCGTAGATTTTTCAAAATTGGCGGCACCCGAAACCGTGGCGACGAGGTTGGGCACCAAGTCTGCGCGTCGTTGATAGACATTCTGGACCTGCGCCCACTGGGCATCGACCGCTTGGGAACGGTTGACCAATCCGTTATATTGGCCGCTGACGAAGAGCACGAGCGCGACGGCAATCGCCGCGAGAATTCCGAGAACGATGAGGAAGATTTTCATAGGACCATTGAACTGATGTCCCTTCTTCGCGGCGATGCAAGCAACGGCCCGTTACACTAAAATCGTTTGTTTCGCATCGGGGGCGCCCGCGCTGGTGAATTGCATCCGCTAACGACGCTTTATTTCTTCGGCTCAATGGGAGGATTGGTGGCGTCGTCGATCTGCGCGGTGAGACGTCCCAAAGTTTTTGTGGCGCATTCCGGACAAATGCCGTGGGAAGTTTCCGTGTGAAACTTCGACCCGAAATAGTCCTCCATCGTGAGCCACTCGCCCTCGTGACCAACTTTTCGACACCAACTGCACACCAGCAGGAATTCCTCCAGATGATGAAGCCGGGCGAGGATTTTTTTCGTCGCGAGATGAACCCAAACCCAAATGATCGCGACCACGATGGTGCGCAACAGCGCGCGTTCCCAGTTGAATGCGGCGGCTTCACTGAAAAGAAAATGCGGGAGGTGAAAGACTTCGGTGGCCCACGAAAGGGCAATGATCAACGAAAAGCCAATGGCCTCCTGTTTCAGAATGGAATTCCCGGTGTGATTCGTTGCCATGGTTTGATCCGTCACATGTCTAGCGCTTGAAAGTAGCTTTTACGCGTCGGGAGACTTGAAAATAAGGTATCCAGACGAATGCAATGGCGACAGCCTGCAAAATAATTTTCGCATTGTCGAAAGCCAAGATGTCTTTCGCTCTGTGCCCGAGCGAAAATGTCGGACGCATGGTTCGGCGCAAAGGTGATTTCCGCGCCGGTTGACGTGTTGAGTTCTGAATGGGGATTCCGCTTATCTTTTGCAGCCGGACAACCTCACTTTGTTCCCAAGCGGCCTGCGAGTACGCGCATGATCAAACGTTTGCCTGGTGTCTTTGAAGAGGAGTCGATCGTCAGGCCGACGAAGCCCGCGAGATTCCGGAGGGGCGGCCGTACTGCAGTGAAATAAAAGGTCCCGTGCGCGGTGGTCTTCGAGAGGAAATGGTACGGCACTCGAAAAATCCGTGACCCCTGCAGACCCCAATCAATCCCGTCCTCAAGCTGCATCGCAGGCCAAACCAGATTCGTGAACGCACCCGAAAAGAGCGTGGGCGAATCGGCCATTTCGTGGGTGATGACGTCGATGCCATCGGTTTTGAAACTGAGATTGCCGAACTGCACCAGCGCGTAGATCGCCTCGGCATAGGCGCGTTCATCATCTTCCGTGAAACCGGCTGCCTTCGCGCGAGCCTGGGTCGCGGCGATTTGTTGCGCGGAGTATTTCGGTCGGAACATAAGGGAGATGCCGGGATTCTTTTTCCCGTGGGCGCGCAGCCGCAGCTCGATGTCCGCCATGGGCGCAAGTCCATGGGCGAGATAATCGCGCGTGGCGAGGACGCGCGACGTTGTTTCGGTGATTGAGTGGGTTTCAGATTCGTCGCCGGTGAACGGACCTTCGATCGAAATTTCCAATGCAACGGGCGATTGTTCAAAACTAAATTTGTGTCCGGTGTCGGTTTTCAGCGACGATTGAAAATAGCTCAGGATGCCCAGTCCGGTGCCGGGTTTTGAGTTTTTCTCACGCGTGGTGAGCGTCGCAAAGCGGAATTCGCCCAACCACTGCCGCGAAGCCGCGCCCTCCACGATCGTGAAAAGCACGATCAGCTGATCGCCCGCGCGGCTCGGTTCATTGGCGTCGCCCAGTTCGAAGCCGGCGAGCGGGATGTGATGGACGTCGGCGTAGTGGACGACGCCGGCGCCGGGTTTAACCTCGATGGGCGACGGCCACGCCGCGACCGCCGGGCTCGCGCATCCGAGGAGAAGCGACAGAAGTACGAAGCGTGGCGATGGAGACATCCGGACAAATTAACGCGGGATCGATCACGGGGATGCAATCACTCACAGCAAGAAGCTAGAGAATCACGAGCACGCGATTGCCCTTCACTTCTTGCACTACAATTTTTGTCGCATTCATCAAACCTTGCGCTGCACGCCAGCGATGCAGGCCGGTATCGCGACGAAGGTTTGGGAGTTGTCTGACATTGTCTACTTGCTGGATGTGGCCGAAAGATTAGCCGCATAATTTTAATTTAGAATAAAATATTCACGATTAATGGCTTAGGGAAATAGCTTGCCGTTTTTGTGTCTGCTCGCAATCTGGCTAACATGCCATTTAGCGAGAAAAAGACAGTCCAGATGGCGGCCTACTTGTTGAGACGAAGAGGTGGCACAATGAGCTACATGAAGCTCATCAAACTGCTTTATTTGATAGACAGAGAGTCGTTATCGCGCAGGGGAACAACAGTTAGCGGTGATGTGTTTTTCTCGATGAAAAACGGGCCCGTTTTGAGCGGTGTTTTGGATTTAATAAATGACGACCCAGAGCCGTCTTCGCTCAGCTATTGGGCTTCCAAAATCTCTAATCCCACATCTTCGAGAGAGGTGAATTTAATCTCTCCTCCAGAAATGGATTCAATTTCAGAAGCTGAATTTGAAATAGCGAACATGATTTTTGAAAAATTTGGCCATATGAGCAGATGGCAAATTCGAGATTACACACACACACTCCCTGAATGGCATAGTATAGACCATGGCCGCGTCAGGATCATGGAAGCCGACATCTTGCGAGCTCTTGGAAAAGATGCCGCAACAGCAGAAGAGGACGCTTTAGAAAATAAATCAATCAACTGGGTGCATGCGGTGGCTGGAGTTCGTTGATTGATTATGCTTGGCTGCACGTTCATCGCAGCCGCTCCGTCATCTCCAAAGGAACACATTTATTTTGTTATCAGTGATCCATCTGTTGGAAGCGGAGAAGTGGTTTTTGTTAATTTGACCAAATGGAGAGACGACAAAGACCAAGTATGTATTATTGAACCCGGAGACCATCCTTTCGTTAAAGAAAGGTCTGTGGTATTTTATTCCCGTCTGGTGATTTCATCTGAAGCGTCATTAACAGAGGCTATCAGTAAGGGCTTATTCAGGATAGGTGAACCGGCTAACAAAGAGATCATCGCAAAAATCCAAGCCGGGTGCTGTTCTTCAAGAGACACAAGCCCACGGGCTAAAGAATTAGTGCGACTTACGGTTTCCAAGCACAGCGCTGCACAAATCACAGACTTCGATTTGTAATTTGCGGGCGGTGGCTAGTTGACTTCGGATACCCGATTAATCGTAAGCGTACAACTCTGACAGGGGGACGGAGGCCGCGAGATTTGCTAGACTCGCGGGATGAGATCAGGCGACGACAACAGGCGGGGTGAGCGCGGTGGCTGCGTCGGCGCGCGTTTTTTTCCACGCGTGGGGGAGCAACTCGGCGATGCGTTTCATGGGGTGGTCGGGCAATCG
>JBEPTW010000144.1:0-9879 GCA_041691855.1 Verrucomicrobiota bacterium
CGAGCGGCGCGTCGAGCGATATTCAGGAAGCGACGCGGATCGCGCGCCAGATGGTCTTTGAATGGGGTATGTCACCGCTGGGTTTTATGGCGCTCACGCAATCGGAAGGGGAGGCGAAGCTCGCGAGTCCGCAGACCTTGCACGATGCCGAGCATTACGTGAAAACGATCCTTGGTGAAAATTATGATGCGACGACCCAAATGGTTTCCGCCGCGCGAGCCGCGCTGGATGCGATTGCGCGCGATTTGATTGAGCACGAAACGATCAGCGGCGATCAGGTGCGGCAGACGATCACGACGATGGCACGGGCGGCTTGAAGCGGAGACGACTTCGGGTCGGGGCTGAATGATTCCACACGATTGTTTCCCGTGTGGGCGCTAGTGGCTTTCCACCAGCGGGACTGAGATGTTTTCTTAGGGAACTCGCGGGATCATTGGTATCTCCATATGCGGTATGGAGTGCTCATACGCGACCCCCTGCGGCGTAAGGGACAGGTATCAATCGACCGTCTTCGTGGCTATACGGAAACGATGGTTCGCTGACCGCGTTTTAAAATCCGGCTGTGGGCCGCCGCTATGATCGTCGTTCGTCCTCGTATGAAATCCACTTCGCGTCCTTTCCACTCTGGCCATATGAAAACCTACACACCCACTTCTCCTCTTTGCCTCGCTTTATTTATCGCGGTATTCGTTCCGCTGACCGCTCAAACCGTTTCACCCTCTTCCAGCACGGCTCCGGCGAACAAGACGATTGTTCTTGAGCCATTTAATGTGAACACCGGGACCGATGTCGGTTACACGGCGGTGGACTCGCTCGCGGGCGGCCGGAATAACACGCCGGTTCGGATCACGCCGTCATCCGTGTCGTCGCTCACGAGTGCGTTCATCGAAGATCTGCAATTGACCGATGTTAGGTCGGCTCTCCGCTGGACGCTGAATGTGGTGCCCGTGAGTTGGAGCGGCGGTCACGGTGGGGGCAGCGATGTGTTTAATTCCTGGAGTTATAACATTCGCGGCGCGGGCACGGGGCCGCAGGGCGGCAATCCACCAACGGTGAATTATTTTCCATTTTGGGGCGTGAAGGATTTGTTCAATGTCGACCGCGTGGAAATTGATCGCGGGCCGAATTCGATTTTGTTTGGGGTCGGAAATCTCGGCGGATCAGTTTCGACGTACACGAAAATCGCGCGGTTGGACCAGGACTCCACGACGCTCAATGTGCAGGTGAACAGCTACGGCGGAGAGCGATTCACGGCCGATGCGAATCGCGTTTCAACTCTGTGGGACAAGGACGATTTTGCGATTCGGGTGAACCTGTTGCAGGATCACGATCAGGAGTGGCGCAAGGAAGACCTGACCAAAAAATTGGCCGCTGCGATTGCGACAAAACTGAGGTTGGGAAAAAATACTTCCGTCCGCTTGGACCTGGAGGCGTTCACTATGACGGCGCCCCAATTTGCGCAAAACTTGAAAGATCATTTTTCGCAATGGGATGGGGTGACAAATTCTCCGACGTGGGGCGCGGCGCCGGTTGGCCCGGTCGTGACGAGCAACATGGCTGAGTGGGGCGGAGCGGATCACACTCAAGTTTGGATTCCGGCGGATGGAACGTTTATGTCGTGGGGCCACGGTTACAAAGGCGCCGGATTGGCGGATAGTCCGTATTATCGCACGGCGGTGCTGCGGCCGTATGCCTATACACTGCTTGGCACAGGTCAGATGATGCCGGCGTTGCCGTCCCGGGATTACACGTATGGCCCAAAGGATGGGGAACTTAATTTGAAATACTATACCGCGACGGCGTATCTCGATCAGCGGATCAACGATCATGCGGAGTTCCAGCTCTCAGCTTATCGTTACGACGACAAGGAAGTGGCGAAAAATTTTGAGACGATGCCCGACATCTATGTCGACATCAACAAGCAGCGTCCGGATGGTTCGACCAATCCTTACTTCGGACAAAAATATTCGGAGATGTTCCTCGACCGGCAATTGCAGGCGAACAGTGCGAATGAGTTTCGCGGACAGTTTAATTACCATTTCGACACGGAGTTGTTCGGCGTTCCAATCAAGGAGTGGATCAGCGCTTCCGCTGGAGCCGAGTTGCACCAGCTGACCACGCGTCAGTATATCGCGCAGACAAGCAATGGCTATGATCCCAACAACTGGCAGCAGTCCATGGTGTGGGGACGACTTTATTGGGATTCACCAAATCTCCGGATCAACCTGCCTAACCAGATCAACGGTGACGCGCTTGTTTATCGTGCACTGCCATTTCCTTGGTTCGATCACGACGTTTCCGAGCAGATTAAATACTACGGCCTCGTTTCGCAGACCCGCTTTTGGAACGACCGCCTGAATCTGACGCTCGGTGCGCGGCATGATTCCTATTACAGCAAGTACCAGGATATTCGCGGTACGGGTAACGTGCCGAAATTTGAAGATGACAGCGGTATGACCTATTCGGCGGGCGCGGTGGGGTACGTCACGAAATGGCTCGGGTTGGTTTATAACTATTCACAAAACTTTGCGCCGATCGGTGGTGGCGTAGCCCCGAGCTTGACGGGAGAGTCATTCGGAGCCGCGCGCGGAAAATCGAATTCAGGCGGATTGCGGCTGTCGACCGAGGACGGAAAATATTATGTCACCGCCACCTATTACGTCGACAAGGCGCAAGGACGCATCTCGACCGATGGTGTTAACATGCAGGGAATCTGGAATGACTATCTGATGGCCGGAGGAACGTCGCGGGATATCGGACCGGCGGGAAAGATCACGGGAACCGGCCTGAGTTCGCACGCCAACATGTCTTATGCGGACTCCGAGGACGTGAAAGGCGATGGATTTGAATTTGAAGCCACGGCGAATCCGACGCCGAATCTCCGGTTGCAACTGAACTACTCGGTGCCGAAATCGGTTTCGACGAACAATCTCGTCGGCAGCCGCGCGTATTTCGCCAGTCATTTGGCTGACTGGCGCAGCGTGGCCATTGGCGGACTGCAACCGTATGCCGGAACGTTGGGCGGTGATTTGGTGACGGCGCAGCAGAAATTGAATGAAACGGCGGTTGAGGCCACCAATGCCGGGCTCATCAAATCCACGCTGAGCGCGTTTGCGGTTTATTCGTTCAATGGCGGATGGGCGAACGGATTTTCCGTCGGCGGTGGAGCGACCTCGCTCGGCGAACAGAATATCCGCACCGGCGGCTCCATGAAATCGCCGGGCTACACGACTTGGACGGCCTTGGTCGGGTATCAAACCAAGTTCGGATCGTATCCGACAAAGATCCAACTGAACGTGGATAACGTGTTCGATAACGACACACTCGTGTTCACGGATTTCAACACGGTTGGAGCGCAGACGCAGGGATCGGCCTACTATTTTGTAGCACCGCGGAAGTTTACGCTATCGATCACGATGAAATTTTGAGCGGCGATGGAGCCATTGCAGTATGAGTAATGGCACTGTCTTCGGTAGCCGGTTGCCCCGGCTACCGTTTTCAGACGGTAGCACGGTCGCTGGAAGGCCGCGAAAAACAGATGCCGTTTGGCGGAGTGAGCTCGAAATCGAATTGCAGGGATCATTCATTTTGCGGCTCCTTGAGGCCATTTGCACAATGAAGTGGCGCGCGATGCAGTAGCCGTCCACGGAGTTTGCCGAAATTGGTTTCTGGCAAGATGGCGTTAAATAAGTTTTCGATTTTGAATGGGACAAACGAGGGCGGGTCTTCAAACCCCATGATCCCGCTTCTACCGGCTCCAAGGGTTGGCGAATAGTTTTGGAGGAATGCGCGGTAATTCAGATTAGATGCAATAGTGAGTTCCGTCTTTTTTTCTAAAAATAAGGAACGCGGCGTGCACGTGATGTCTATACGTTTCCTTGCCTATACCTAAGTCACTTTTCCGTATCTTCCCAAGTTGGTTTCATTTACCTCTTTTCCCGGTATTCTCCCGGATTTCCGCAGGAAAAAGGTCCACGGTGGGAGTTTTGTTTTTGGCGATGGGTTTAAATGGCTTTGCCGTCGAGGCATCTTCCTCGCCGTTGGAACTTTCCGATGGCCGGGTATTCGATTCCTGGTCGGTGCTTCGTCAGTCCGATGATTTCTTGACGATAAAATATTCGAAGGGCGCGGCCAAAATCAGCAAGACGTTGCTGCCTCCCGACGTGCTGGCTAAATATCCAATTGTGGAACTGCTCCCTCCGCCGGTGCCGCCATTGCCACCGGAGCCGCGCGGTCTCGATAAAACCACCAACGGCGAACGCTCCATCACCGCGCCGGACTCGGCAACCGGTTTGGAAGTGCGGTGGACCTGCCGGGTTGCGATCCAAGGGACGGCGGGCGGAGTAACCCGCGCGAGTAAAAACCGGGCGGGCGAATTCAAGACCGACTTTGTTTTTCCCTTTGGAGTTGATGATGTGGGAGCGCTGGACGAAGCGATTGCGAGGGCGAGAAAATGGGCTGCGGCGGTCGCGGCCAAAAAGCCGCCGAGCTTCGACAAAAGCATGGGCCGAGTCTTGGGGCATGAATGGATCTTCAGCTGGGATAACGAACGGAGCATTGTGCGGCCGGGAACCGGTGACGCGTCTCATTTCGAAGAGCAGGACCTAGAGGAAATGCAGACTCTCCTTCGCGCGCTTCCTCACATGGAAAAAGAGCGCAAGGACGAATCGAAAGCGGCCGAGGATTTCGCCGCGACCTTGAAGTAGTGGCGGCGTGCTGCCGACTGGCCGAATTTTAGGTCACAACCTCGATCTGCTCGGCGGCCCGCTTCTGAGCTGCGGCCATGAAATATTTTTGCGCCGAAAAAGAAACTTCGCCTTCCGTGCGGACCGGGGGAATGTAGCAACCGTTGGGTTGAAGCTCGCGGGCGTCTTCATTGTCTTTCAATTCGGCTGGCAAAATGTCCTTGAGAATTCGATCGCGCAGATCCGGCGCGTACACGGGATAGAGCGCTTCGACGCGACGGAAAAAATTGCGCGTCATCCAATCCGAACTGCCGCAGTAGAGCAGGGGCGCGGCGTCATTTTGGAAATAATAAATACGGGCGTGTTCGAGATAGCGCCCGACGATATTGCGCACCCGGATGTTGTCGCTGAGTCCCTTCACTCCCGGGAGAAGGCAGCACGTGGCGCGGACGATGAGGTCGATTTGCACTCCGGCTTGCGAAGCGGCGTAGAGGTTGTCGATGGTGACCTTGTCCACGAGCTTGTTCATCTTGGCGATGATCCGCGCGGGTTTGCCGGCGGCGGCGTTGTTGGCCTCGGTCGCGATGAGTTCCTGGATGCGTGAGTGGAGATTGAAGGGCGCCACGAGCAGATGCTTAAATTCGGGTGAGCGTGCGAAGCCGGTCAGGGAATTGAAAAGCAACGCAACATCGGCGGTGATCTCAGGGTTACACGTGAGCAGACTCAAATCGGAGTAAAGTCGCGCGGTTTTCGGATTATAGTTTCCAGTGCCGAGATGGACGTAGTGACGGAGACCATCCGTTTCCTGCCGGACGATCATGCTGCATTTGCAATGGGTTTTGTGCCCGACCAAACCGAAGACGACGTGCACGCCCGCTTCCTCCAGTTCCTTGGCCCACTTGATATTGTTGGCCTCGTCGAAGCGCGCCTTCAACTCGATCAGCGCGGTCACCTGTTTGCCGTTGCGCGAGGCCTCGATGAGCGCGCCGATGATGGGTGAATCGCCGCTCGTGCGATAAAGTGTCTGCTTGATCGCGAGCACGCCCGGATCGCGGGCGCCTTGCTGGACGAAATCCACCACGGGTGTGAAGGATTCGTACGGGTGGTGAAGGAGGATGTCGCGTTCCTGCATCGCGGCAAAAATGCTGGTTGCGACCCGGAGGTTCGGCAATTCGACCGGGGTGAAAACCGGGTATTTCAGGTCGGGCCGATCGACGAGATCGGACAAGCTCATCATGCGAACGAGGTTCAACGGACCGCCAAGTTTGAAGACGAACTCGGGTTGCAGTTGAAGATGTTCGCAGAGCAGATTGAAAAGCGGATCGGGAACGTCGGCCTCGATTTCGAGGCGGACGGCGGCGCCTCGGCGGAGATTGCGCAGTTCCTCCTCGATTTTTTTGAGGAGGTTTTCCGCTTCCTCGTCGTCGATATAGAGGTCGCTGTTACGCGTGACCCGAAACGCGGCGGCATTGCTGATGCGGTAGCCCGGGAAGAGCGAACCGGCACAAAGCTTGATGATATCACTGAGGAAGATAAAAATTTGCGCGCCATTCTTGTCCGGATTCACCTGTACGATTCGCGGCAGAATGCGCGGGACGGGGAGGATCGCAGTGAGGGTTTCGGAGCTCGGTGAATCGGGGTTTTCGAGGGAAACGATGACGTTAAGCGTCTTGTTGGCGATTTGGGGAAACGGATGTGATTGATCGATCGCGAGCGGCGTGAGGACGGGGTGAACCTGTTTGATAAAATAATCCTGAACCCAAGCGCGTTCCGTGGCGGTGAGCTGGGCCGAGGTTTTGAACGTGATTTTTTCCTTGGCGAGTGCAGGAACCAGCAGTTCGTGCCAGCAACGGTACTGGGCTTTGACCAGATTCTGGATTTCGGAATAGGCGCCCTTGAGCTGCTCGCGCGGAGAGCGGCCGTCGATGCTTGGTTCCCCGGCGGCGGAGTCTTTTTGCTGCAGCAGGCCGGCGATGCGGATCTCGAAAAATTCGTCCAGATTTGAACTGACGATGGCGAGGAATTTTGTCCGTTCCAGTAACGGATTGGTTTCGCTCTCCGCCTGTTCGAGTACGCGCCGATTGAAAGCCAGCCAGCTCAGCTCGCGGTTGGCATAGACGATCTTGCCGCCGCCGGCGGCGGTTTGCACGATGGACTTGCCGGTTTTGGCGGTGATCTTGGTGGAACGTTTTACGCGTTGCGGAGAAGAGGTCATGAAAAGTGAACGGCGGAATTTGTCCGCCGGCGGACAATGAGTAGCGGATGGGAAAGTGTCGATTTGGCGAAGATAAATTACCCGGAAATGAAAATAGCGGAACTTGATTTAAAGGCGGAAAATGCGGGCAAGGATTCAGCAAAGAACGCGTGGAATCGAAGCGGGTGATTCGGTGATTCGCAAGCCGCGCCCCGGATCGAGGCAGGAGAATGATCCGATTTAACGTGGCTGTCACATTAGTAAACCGGCGGAGTGGCGCTGGTTCTTTGTTGGATCGGCGGCTCGACAACGCGGCGGACTGGGCCGACTGTCTCCCGCGCATGGTGAAATCAACCAACCGGCTTTCGAAAAAAACGTATGCAGTCCGAGCGAGTCACCTCCGCGAGCAGCTGGTGCAATTGCAGGTGGAATTGAAAACAGTGCCGTTTAAGGTGCTGTTGATAGTCGCAGGACCGGAAGGTGCAGGGCGCGGTGGTCTACTGAACACGCTCGCCGAGTGGCTCGATCCACGCGGCGTGGAGACGTTTTCGTATCACGTGCCGACCGACAGCGAGCGGGCGCATCCGCATCAATGGCGCTTTTGGCAAAGTCTTCCGGGAATTGGCCGGATCGGCCTCTATGCGGGCTCGTGGTACACGGAAACATTGCGTGAGGAAGCGCGGGGAAAACTTGCGGCCACGCACCTTGCGGAAGAAACGAATCGCATTTGCAATTTCGAGAAACTTCTCGCGGACGAGGGAACGTTGATTGTGAAGGTGTGGCTGCAAATTTCGAAGGCAGCGCAAGGTCGCCGCTTGCGGGCGTTGCGCGCAGATCCGGCCACGGCGTGGCGAGTGACCGACGAAGACTGGCACCATCATCGCATTTACGACCGGCTGGCGAAGACGGCGAAACTTATTCGGGAAAGCACGGATCGACCGGGCGCACGTTGGAGCGTGGTCGATGCCGAGGACGAGCGGGCACGCGATCTCGGGGTTGGCCGATTGCTGCTCACGCAATTCCACCGGCAGCAAGAGCGACTGGCGCGGCGAAAACCGGTGGTAGTTCCGCGAATCGTGAAATCGCAGCGAGTGGCTGGATTGCGTCGTTTGAATGCATTGGCCTTGGACCAACGGCTTTCCGAAAAGGAATATGATGCGCAGAAGGAAAAATGGCTCGGTCGATTGAACCGGGCAGTGCGCGCGGCCTTTGCGACGGGAAGGTCGGTGGTGTTTGCCTTTGAAGGCTGGGACGCGGCGGGCAAGGGTGGTGCCATTCGACGTCTGACGAGCGCAATCGATCCGCGTGATTACCGCGTGATCTCGGTGGCGAAACCCTCCGAGGAAGAAAAACGCGCGCATTATCTTTCGCGTTTCTGGCGCGATATTCCGCGGGATGCACGCATGGCGGTCTTTGATCGTTCGTGGTATGGACGAGTGCTCGTGGAACGTCTGGAGGGATTTTGCCGGGAGGACGAATGGAAGCGCGCATTCAAAGAGATCAATAGTTTCGAGCACGAGTTGACGGATCATGGTGTGATCGTGTTGAAATACTGGCTGCATATTTCGCATGCGGAGCAGCTGCGTCGGTTTCGCGAGCGCGAGGAGACGCCGCACAAGCGCCACAAGATGAACGAGGAGGATTGGCGGAATCGGAAAAAACGCGGCGCTTACGAAATTGCAGTGGGAGACATGCTCGCGCTGACCGACCGAGAAAACTCTCCGTGGCATCTGGTGCCTGCGGATAACAAGCGGTTTGCCCGGCTGGAAGTTCTTCGATCGGCAAGCCGCCAGATCGAGGCCGCGCTGGAGAAATAGAATCACGACAGGCCTCGCCCGTTGAAAGTGGGCGCAAAAAAACCGCGTCGGTGAAGACGCGGTTGCAATTGGTGACCGGGCGCGAGTGCCGCGGATCAGGCTTCCACTACCGTCAGATCTGGATCGAAGCTGACGGCGAGGCGATAAACCTGACCGGGTCGCATGATCAGAGGATGGTCGCGATGGAACATCTGAACATAGTGAAGCTTTCCGTAATTGGTCCGGTAGGTCGGATCGGCGGATACGATTTCGGTTTCCGCCCAGTTGGCTTGGAAATCGTCCTTCAATACCGAGCAGCGATGCCCGAGTGGTCCGAGTGCCGGTGAACTGCCGAGACGATAACGCGAGTGGGGCGCACCGATCACCAGAGCCATGCGGAATTTATCCAGCTGGATTTGATTCTTAACGGTGTAGGCGAATTCCGCGGAAATTTTGCTGCCGGTGAAGGTCCATTGGACTTTCACGCTACCGATGCCGCGAACCAATTCCTCCTTGGTATTGATCAACTCGGGTTGTTCGTAGCGGAAATAAAACGAGTTCTTGAGGCCGAGGCCAGTCACGCATTTCTGGCCGTAGAAGGCAGGCAGGGTGACGTTTTCGCCGAAGGTAAGTTCGGGCACCATGACCGGAAGGTACATGTTGTTTGGCCAGTCGAGGACGCCGGGGCAATGAGGGAAAGGCAGATTGTCAGCGGTGCAATCGACGCCCGAACTGACGAGCGGGAGTTGGATGTGGAGACCGGATTCGGCGTCGCGATAAAGGAAAACGCCCTGCTCCTTGCGGTTGCTCTTGTCGAAAATGACAAAGCGTCCACTGGTGCGGGGAGCTTCCACCTTGACCGAATCGGGCATGTGAACCGTCTTGGCCAAACGCGACCATTGGCAGAGGTAGCGGGCGGCGTCGAAATTGGCCATTCGGGTCGTATGCGACGCGTAGGCGGTTCGCTCGTCGTCACGGACATCGAGGAAGCCGTGTTCCTGATCGAGATAGGTCTGGAAAAAATAATAGAACAGGCGCCGAAGGATATCGAAGTACTTGTTCTTCTGGTCGTCGGGAATCCAGCCATCGCGCAGTCCCTGCAGGATGATCGTGATGCAATGCATCTGGCCATAGGCACCGGCGGAGCGGCCGTAGGCCCAACCCAATCCATCCGCGCGGACGAGATCGGGCATCATCTTGATGT
>JBEPTW010000145.1:0-9853 GCA_041691855.1 Verrucomicrobiota bacterium
GTACTCGCGCTGCCCGTGGAAGAACGTCTCGAAGGTACCTTGGCCACGACGGCCCTCGCGGTTTGGCAGGGCGTGGAGTTCCTACGGGTCCACGATGTGCGGGCCAATTTGCGGGCGGCAAAGATGGCGGCGGCAGTCCGCGATGCTCGCGCTTACTCTTCATGACCGGAAAAATTCATCTGAAAAACATGGCCTTCTACGGCTATCACGGAGCACTCGCGGAAGAAAATACGCTGGGTCAGCGGTTTCTCGTCGATCTCACCCTCACGGTGGACATCGCCGAAGCCGCTCGCACGGACAAGCTCGATGCGACCGTGAATTACGTGAGCGTATATGCACTCTGTCGGAAGATGGTTGAACAAGAGCGCGTCAAGCTGCTGGAAACCCTCGCCAATGATATTCTCGATCAGGTCCTCGCCACGTGTCCGCGGGTGAGCGAAGCGGCCATCGTGGTGAGGAAGCCGTCAGTTGCGCTGGGCGGACCGCTCGATTACGTTGCGATCGAGACGTCGAAAACCCGGGCATGAACGTCGCGTTTCTCGGGTTCGGTTCGAATCTCGGCGACCGGCATGCCCAACTCGCCGCCGCGTTGCGAAATTTGAGCAACGATCCTGCGGTACGCATCGTGCAAGGCTCGTCGGTTTATGAAACAAAGCCGGTGGGGAAAACGGATCAGCCAGATTTTTTGAATATGGTCGTGCAATTGACCACGTCGCTATCGCCCCTCGCGTTGCTGGCAGCTTGCCTCGACGTCGAGGCGCGGCTCGGGCGTGAACGTCGTGAACGCTGGGGTCCGCGGACCGTCGATCTCGATGTGCTCATTTATGGGACGGAGAAATTGAACGACGAGCGTTTGATCCTCCCGCATCCGCGAATGCACGAACGTAGTTTTGTGATGGTGCCTCTCGCGGAGATTGCGCCCGACATTTCGGTGAATGAACGGTCGGCGCGCGAGATTGCCGCGACTCTTAGCATGGCGGGATTGAACAGGATCGAATCTTGGCCGGATTTTTCACGGTGGGCAAAAATTCCGGATGAACGCGCAGACGAAAGATGATTGTCGAAGAACTCCACGATTCGCCGTCGCCGGACCGGATTGCGCGCTCGCTGCGCGGAAGACGGGGCTTTTTCTATCTCGATAGCGCCCGGACCGAGGGCAACGAGCGGCCGGCGTTTTCGTTTATCGGCTTCGATCCTTTTCTCACGTGGAGCGCGAAGGACGATGCGATTGTGGTGGAATCGGGCGGCATGCGTGAGACGTTCACGCAAAATCCCCTCACGCATTTACGGAAAATGATGAAGCGCTATCATTGCGCGCGAACTGTCGGCATTCCGTTTTGCGGCGGGGCGGTCGGGTATTTTGGTTACGAATTTGGCGCGCGCGAACAAGGCGTGCGGACCTTGGGGCGCGATGAACCGGCGATTCCAGATGCGATGTTCGGCTTTCATGACGGCGTGATTGCGATCGAGCATTCGTCCGGCAAGACGTATGCGATTGCCCAACCGGTCGCCGGACGCAGTGCGATGGAAATTTTAACTGAGCTCCGTGACGCGGTGCGCGAGGCTTCCGATAGTCGGGCGAGCGAGGGCGGTTTGGATCGTGCGATCAATCCTTCGGCGGTCGAACCTGTTTCCGATGTGACGAAGGACGAGTACCTGCGCCGAGTGCTGCAAGTGAAGGAATACATCGCGGCCGGCGACGTCTATCAGGTGAACCTCTCGCAACGCTTCGAGATGGAAACGTCGGATGATCCTTATGCGATCTACGAACGGTTACGGCAATTCAGTCCGGCTCCGTTTGGCGCGTATCTCGACGCCGGGAGTTTTCAAATCCTGAGCAGTTCGCCCGAATTGTTGCTCCGCGTTGATGAGCACGGGCGTGCGGTCACTCGTCCGATCAAGGGAACGCGCCCGCGCGGGAAAACGCCGGGGGAAGATCAGCGACTCGCCGCGGAATTGGTCGCAAGTGAAAAAGACCACGCGGAGCTCCTCATGATTGTGGATCTTGAGCGCAATGATCTCGGGCGAGTTTGCCGTTACGGTTCGATTGAAGTCCAAGAGCGGCATCGGATTGAAACGCATCCCACGGTTTTTCACCTCGTGGCGACGGTCGTTGGCCAGTTGCGGGAAAACATGGATGTTTTCGACTGCTTGCGCTCGATGCTGCCGGGTGGTTCGATCACGGGAGCGCCCAAAATCCGAGCCATGCAACTCATCGACGAATTGGAACCCTGCCGCCGCCATGTTTACACGGGCTCGCTGGGCTATCTCGGTTTCGATGGCACGTGCGATCTCAACATCGCGATTCGGACGATTCAGTGCCGGGCGGGTCGGGCGAGTTATCACGTGGGCGGGGGGATTGTGGCGGATTCAGACCCGGAGGCAGAATATCAGGAAACGCTGGCTAAAGGCCGCGCGATGCGTGCCGCTTTGATGGGAGAAGAAAAGACATGCTGACCGCAGATTCGCCTTATTTAAAATATGCAATGTTCAACGCTGCGGTCGTAGAAACGGCGGCGTTGAAAATCTCGCCCTTGGGCGCGGGTTTCATGAATGGCGAAGGGCTGTTCGAAACCGTGCGCGTGCGAAATTCCCGCCCGGTTTTATTCGAAGCCCACCATTCGCGTCTGGCTGCGTCTCTGCGTGGCCTCGATGATAACCCTTCCACTTCGTCGCGGGGGGAACTGCACATGCGTTGCATGCGGGTGATCGCAGCCAACGATCTCGTTAACGGCAGCCTGAAGATCATCGTGTTCAAAGAGCTGACGGGCTGGTCTGAATTGATTTTGATCCGGCTGCCATCGTATGGACCGGCGGACTACGAGCGCGGATTTCAGCTCAAGACTTTTCAGGGCGACTTGCGCGTCGATCCGCTCAATACGTTGAAGTCGCTCAATTACCTGAGAAACGCGTACGCCCGGCGCGTCGCGGTGTCGGCGGGGTTTGATGACGCGCTTTTCATCGATCCCACGCGACAGGTTTTGGAGGGCGCGTCCACCAGCATTTTTATCGTGAAGGATTGTGTGATCTCCACGCCATCGTTGGGGAGTGGCATTTTACCGGGGGTGATGCGCGCGGCGATCATCGGGCGACTCGGATTGCGGTCCGTGCAGGAGCGCGAAGTCTCGCAGGACGAATTGCTCGAAGCCGAGGAGGTTTTCGTGACGAACGCGCTGCTCGGCGTCATGCCTGTGACTCGCGTCGACTCGACGAACTACGATCTCGGTAAAAATGCGATTACCCGCTCGGTGATGTCCTCCATGTCGGCGCAGTTGGTGTGACGAATTTTTTGGGCGGCGTGAGTTGTTACCGCTGCGCGTTTGACAACGGCTCCGGGGTGAATTCATGAAGCGGAGTTCCCCATGGACTCCGAAACATTCCGATCGCTACAGGCCCCGCTCAAAGACAGCTACCGCGGGCAACCCGCGACCGCGCTCGTGACACTGCGCGCCGAGGGCCGGCTCGGCGAGGGAGTTTCCTGTCGCGTCGAAACGGGTCGCGCACTGGTGGAAGCGGGCCTTCATCCTGCAACGGGAGGCAGCGGAGCGCAGGCTTGTTCGGGCGACATGCTGCTTCAGGCGCTCGTGGCCTGTTCCGGTGTGACGCTCAACGCAGTGGCGACTTCGCTGGGAATTATGCTTCGCGACGCACGGCTGAGGGCGGAGGGCGACCTTGATTTTCGCGGGACACTGGGCGTGGCGAAAGACGCACCCATTGGCTTTACCCAAATTCGGCTCATGATTTCTCTCGATACTGATGCGTCCTCCGAGCAGGTCCAAAAACTTCTTCAGCTCACGGAGCGATACTGCGTAGTCTATCAGACCTTGAAGACCCCGCCGGTGATGACGGTTGCGCTGGAAGGTAAGTGAGAAAAGCAGTCTCGGCTCGCGGTGTCGGTTGAAATTCCACTTGCGAAAGTGAAACTTCGGGCGGAAGGTTTCGGCGTTCGATCAACAGTCATTGTCAGATACACGGTTTGATTCCAGCGTAGTTTAACGCACGCAGCGAGTTCTCGGAATTGCAGCGTCAGGGAAGCGATTCAGTTTCGTTTTCAGGGATCGGGAAGTTTTTCCGCCGGGCAGTTTAGTTCAGATCGAAGGGCAATTGTCGCCTGGTAGGGTGCGGTGCGTGCGCGGGGCTTGGATCGCAAGGTGTCTGCGTGTCAGGAACGGAGTTCTATCACCCTCAACTCATAACCAAAAGCATTATGAAACTCTCTGCTCTCCTCAACCAACGTCGGGTGCTCTTGCAGCAGGCTCAGCTCGCCAATCTCGCTTTTGCTTACGATCGCTTGACCGACTTTGTTGGTCGCGTCGAGCGAGGCGGGTTGTCGGGGGAAGTGCGATTACAGCATCCCGCGTTGGAGGGGGAACGGTATTGGTCTTCGCTCACGGCGCTGGAGGGAAATCAATCGGTGATCGAAGAACATTTCACGGACGAAGATATCACTGACCTTGCCGACATCGTGGCGTTTTCCAGCGGCAAGTTCGAATTGGACATTACGTTTCCACTCGAAGAACTCGCGGGTCGCTTTTTGCAGCCCTTGCGGCTGCACCTGAAGCGGGCGGGCGTGGAGTTCGATGAAGCGGACACACTGCACGGCGATTCGTCCTCCACGGGTCAAAGTGGACAGGCGCAGCTCGACGGAAAGAGTTAAGTGTTTTGGTAATTCACGACCGGCGGTGATTCGTAAAGGCGCGCCGTCGGTTTGTTTTGGATTTGGACCTGGATTGTGACGTAACCAAATCTTTTTTTGAAGGTCTGTACTGCATCCGGAGAAGTCAAAGGGTCGAATCATTGATGAATTATCTCAAAAAATTTAGCGTTGTGCCGGGCGGCAAAACCAAACTGGCCGACTTTGATCCGGGTTTTTCCGGCAAGAAGGAAACGAAGAAATCGGCGCGGCGGAAATCGTCCGAACTACAGGCGCGGATGGCCGAATTGCAGTTCAAGCTCTACGCGGAACAGAAACAGTCGCTCCTGATTTGTCTCCAGGCACCGGATGCGGGCGGAAAGGATGGGGTGGTTCGGCATGTCTTTGCCGGTATCAATCCGCAGGGTTGTCGGGCGGTGAGTTTCAAGGAGCCCTCTGCCGAGGAGTTGGCGCACGATTTCCTCTGGCGCATCGAAAAGCAGGTGCCGCGTCGGGGTGAAATCGCGATTTTCAACCGCTCGCACTATGAAGATGTTCTTGTCGTCCGGGTTCATGATCTGGTGCCCCGAGCGCAATGGTCGAAGCGGTTCGCGCAAATTAACGACTTCGAACGCAACCTCGTGGCGAATGGCACGCGCATCCTGAAATTCTTTTTGCACATCAGCAAGGAGGAGCAACTGGAGCGATTCAAGGATCGCCTCGACGATCCGGCCCGGCACTGGAAAATCAGCGAGGCCGATTACACTGAGCGCGAACGGTGGCCCGCCTACGAGACGGCTTACGAGGATATCCTGGCGAAATGCAGCACGAACGAAGCGCCATGGTTTATCATTCCTTCAAATCACAAATGGTTTCGGGATTTGGTGATTTCAGAGATCATTGTGCAGACGTTGGAAGACATGGCCATCAAGGTGCCGGCCCCGACGGTGGATATTGCCGACATTCGCGTGAAATATCACCAAGCCGTAGGACGCGCCAAAGCGAAGAAAGTACGCGGCGCGAAGTGAATTGATCGGGTGGGACTTCGCGCATGCTCACGACGTCGGGGATCTTTTCGGCAGCTTGCGTTCACGCAGCCACAGGAAAATCACCGGCGTGACGATCAGAATATGAACGAGGCTCGACAACATGCCGCCGATGACCGGAGCGGCAATGGGACGCATGATTTCCGTGCCGGTGCGCGTAACCCAAAAGATCGGGAGTAACGACGCGACCGCGGTGGCGACCGTCATGACTTTCGGACGAAGGCGGAGTCTCGCACCTTCCTTCACGGCGGCGATGAGTTCGGTGCGGCTCAGCGGTCCGACACGCCCTTTCACGGCGAGCGCCTTTGCGACGGCTTCCTCCAAATAGACCACCATCACGACACCGGTTTGAATGGCGGTACCGAAGAGCGCGATGTAGCCGACCCACACGGCGACGCTGAAGTTATATCCGAGCGCCGCTTGCAGGAAAACGCCGCCGGTCAACGCGAACGGGACCGCGAGGATGACATGCGCCGCTTCCGCGACGGAATGGAATACCATCGTGAGCAGCACGAAGATGATCAGCAGGACCAATGGCATCACGAACAACAAGGTCGTCCGGGCACGCAGTTGGTTTTCATATTGTCCACTGTAGTCGATACTCATTCCCGGTGACAACGTGACTTCGCGGCCGACGCGTTCCTTGATTTCATCGACGAAGCTTCCGAGGTCGCGATCACCGACGTTGGCCTGAACGAAGACACGCAACCGTCCGTTTTCGCTTTGGATTTCGCTTGGACCGACGACGCGTTTGATCGTCGCGAGCTGGCCGAGAGGGATGTGCGGACCGGCCGGCGTCGGGACGAGGATGTCACCGAGTTTGTCGATGTCTTCGCGATCGGCGCGCTCCAGCCGCACTTGCAAGGGCCGGCGTTCGCGACCGTCGAGGGTGATGCCAACGGTTGAGCCGCCAATGCCGGTTTCGACGTAGCGGAAAAGATCGGCCGCGCGCAGGCCGTATCGTCCCATGACTTCGCGATTGAGCGAAATTTCGAGGTAAGGTTTGGCCTGCACCCGCGAGGCAGCGACGCCGACGGCTCCGGGGATTTGCTGGATCACCTTTTCAATCTCGAAAGCCTTCGCTTGAAGTGCGTCGAGATTGTCGCCGAAAATTTTCACGCCCACTTGGGCGCGGATGCCGGTCGCGAGCATCAGGAGACGGTTCTCAATGGGTTGGAGAAAGCCCGGCACGTAGCCCGGAACCGCCATCATTTTTTGCGAGAGTTCGGCGATGAGTTTTTGTTTTGTCATCCCGGCCCGCCACTGAGCCTGAGGTTTCAACATGATTGTGGTTTCGATCATCTCGACCGGCGCGGGATCGGTGGCGGTATCCATTCGCCCCAATTTGCCGGCGACGGACGCGACCTCCGGGACTTGGCTGATGACTTGGTCCTGCCACGCCATGATTCGCTTCACTTCACTGAGGGCCGTGCTCGGCAAAAGAATCGGCATGAAAAGCAGTGAACCCTCATCGAGCGTCGGCATGAATTCATTGCCGAATCCTTGCGTGGAGCGTGCGGGGAGTGATGAGTGACGCGTGAGGTACGACGCCATGGGTTTCGGCAAACCGAAGGCGATGAAGCAAGCGGTGGCGAGGAGCGTGCCGGCGATTCCGAGCACGGTTTTCCGATGGAACAACGCCCAATTGAGTGCGGGGTCGTAGAGACGAAGCAGGAACCGCATCAACCAGTTTTTGCTTTCAGGTTTAAACGGGCCGCGCACCAGCAGCGTGCAAAACACCGGCACGGCAGTGACGGCCAGCAGCGTGGCACCGATGAGCGCGAAAGTTTTGGCGTACGCGAGCGGATGGAAAAGTTTTCCTTCCTGGCCGGTCAGCAGGAAGACCGGAACGAAGGCCAGCACGATGATCGCCATTGAGAAAAATACGGGACGTCCAACCTGGGTCGACGCTTGAAGGGTAAGATCGAAGATTTCGGCGGACGTGAGAGATGGAGACGCGACGACCCCACCGTGTGCGGGCGATTCGCGAGTGGGGTTGTCCGCGCTCCATGTCCGCCGTTTTTCGTCTAGGGCGCGTTCGCAATGCCGGATCACATTTTCGGTCATGACGATGCCGGCGTCCACGAGCACGCCGATGGAAATGGCGATGCCGGTGAGCGACATGATGTTCGAACTCACGCCGAATTGCCGCATCAGGATGAATGAAATCAGGATCGAGGCGGGCAGCGGGAGCGTGACGATCAGGATGCTGCGGAAATGCCAGAGGAAGAGAATGTGCGCGAGCGTCACGAGCATGATTTCCTCGGTGAGCGCATGCTTGAGGGTGTCGAGCGCGCGGGAGATGAGGTCGCTGCGATCGTAGAAGGACGCGATGGTGACGCCGGGCGGCAAGCCCGACTGGATGGCCGCGATCTTCGCCTTGACGTCCTGAATCACCTGCCAGGCATTTTCGCCATAACGCATGACGACGGTGCCGCCGACCACCTCGTGACCGCCGACGTCGAGTGCGCCACGACGGAAATCGCCGCCGATGCGGACGGTTGCGACATCACGCAAATACAGCGGGATTCCACCGCGCGCCTTGAGGGGAATCTGCTCCAAGTCCGAGGCCGAAGTGATCAGGCCGACGCCGCGCACGACGTACTCCGCGCCATTTTCTTCGATGGTTTTTCCGCCGACGTTGAGGTTGCTTTGGGCGACGGCGTCCATGACATCGCCGAGCGTCACGCCGAATTGCACCAGTTTTAGATTGGAAACCTCGACCTGCCACTGACGCACGAAACCGCCGACACTTGCGACTTCCGCGACGCCGGAGACCGAGGCGAGTTGGTAGCGGACAAAATAATCCTGCACGGCGCGCAGTTGCCCGAGGTCATAACCATTCCCGTTGGGCGCCTTGGCCGGATCGACCTTGAGGTAATATTGATAAACCCAACCGAGCCCGGTCGCATCGGGACCGAGTCGCGCGGCCACGCCCGACGGAAGAAGATCGCCAAGCGAATTGAGGCGTTCCAGTACGCGCGTACGCGCGAAGTAGTTATCGACTTTGTCGTCGAAAACCACGGTGAGAAGCGAGAACCCGAACATCGAAGTGGCGCGTACGTCGCGTACGCCGGCGAGACCCTGCAGATTGACGGAGAGCGGATACGTGATCTGGTCCTCGACTTCTTGGGGCGAGCGACCTGACCAGTCGGCGTAGACGATGACTTGATTTTCGCTGAGGTCGGGGATCGCGTCAACGGGCGTGGTTTTGAGGGAGAAAATGCCCCACGCGCAAACGGCGAGAAACGCGCTGAGTACAAGGAAGCGATTGCGCAACGACCAGGCGATGAGCTGTTGGATCATGACGGAAGTCGGGTTAAGGTTGAACCTCGTCGCCGCATTCGGGCATCGCGGAACCGAAGAATGGATTACGCGCTTGCGCGTCATGGGAAAGCCAGCGGCCGGTGCCGAGCACCGCCGTCATTGGGCATTGGAACACGTGGAGATTTTCGCGTTGAACGACGTGACCGCTCCGGGCGAGGTCAGCGACCGCAGTGCTCAAAGGTTCAAAATCGCGTCGGGCCGCTCTGAGATCGTCGCGGTCCGGGAGAGCTGCGGCGAAGCGGGTGAGATCGCTTTGAGGATCATCCTTCAGGCAGGCGGCGAGATTGGCGCGAAGATCGGGCAGGATTTTCCGATATGCCGGTAGATCGTCGGCGGCGAGCGCGTACGCGGCATCGGCCAGCTTGAACGAAAGAGTTTTCAGGTGTTCGTAGGTGATGACGGGTACGGGCGTAGGCGATGGGGTGATATGATCTGGACGGGGTTGGTCTCCACCGCTGGTTGTTGCGGCGGCGCGGGCCAGTTGGGATTGCGCATCGATGAGGAGCGCCGACGTGGTGACGACGTGGTCTCCGTCAGCGACGCCTGAGAGGACCTCGGCGTCGACATCGCCGATCCGGCCGAGGCGAATCTCGCGCGGCTCGTAGCCGTGATTCTCATGTTCCACAAAGACCACGGGCAATCCGGTGTGTTGGAGGACGGCGGTGCGAGGAACGAGCAGGACGTCGGGGGCGGTGAGATGAACGAGGCCCAATGCGGTTTGATTGTGCAACAAGGCTCGGTCGGCGTTCGCCAACACGACGCGGACGCGCACGGTGCGCGTGGCCTCGTTTAGATTGGGATCGATGAACGCGATCGGGGCCGAAAAAACGCGACCCGGTTGGGACGG
>JBEPTW010000146.1:0-9847 GCA_041691855.1 Verrucomicrobiota bacterium
CCGCTGGAATCGGTGCGTGCGCCAACACCATTTGAGAACCGAGATCCTGAATTTCCACAAATCCCCGGCGATACGCATCGCTGTTGGCCACCTCGGCGTTTGGCGGCAAGCAGATGGCATCGGGAAAATCCGGTAACGTTGTGCAAGACCAGCCCTGCGCACGGAATTCATCGAAGACGAGGGAGTGATCGTTGCATTGAAGCCTCACCCACACATTCGCACGGCTGTTGAGGGCGTCGAGATGCGGTGATTCAAATGCTTTCGGACAATGCTCACGGAACCATGCCGGCAATAGCGACTGCGGATCGAAAAGCGATTCGGGTAAAGGCTCGCGAGCGACGCCGACGCATTCGGTCAGTATGTTCGCTTTTTCCGCCAATGTGGCGGGGGCCGCCGGCCAATCCCCGCAATGCGCCGATCGGTAGGCCGAGGTGGGTTTTAATTCGGGTGCCAGCCAAGCGGTGATTTTTGCAGCCAGTTGCGGGTCGCGATCCAGCCAGTACTCCACCCAGGGCAGAAATCGCAACGCAGTGTAAACGAGTTCGCGGTAGAGTTTGCGATCGCGTGAACCGATCGAGCGGTTGCGCGCAAAAATTTCCTTGATCCGACGCGGGAGCGCGCTGTCGCGTCGCAGGTGCGGTCTCAGTTCGCCAAAAAATTCAAGAAAGAGGCGTTGCTGGTTCGCGGCGATATTTGGATTCATAGGACGCGGTCAGCGGGTAAGAGATCGCCGTTGAACCATTCGGGAGCCCGCCAAACAGCGGGTGCGGAAGGGCATTTCGACCTTCCGTTCAAAACTTCAGCAACTCCACTTCGACGTTGAGTGAAAAAGAACTTTCACGGCGTGGTCCATTGAGAAACGATACTTCATATTTCACCGCCCACGTTTGCCCCAGGCGTTGCGAGACGCCGTAGCTCTGCTCGTCAAACCGGCTGTTCAGCGCATCGTAGCGCCATAAGCCGAACACGTCGTAAACTTCAGTTAGGCGCCGCCGGTATTGCAGGTCGTATTCCTCGTAATTATTTTTGAGGTAGTGCGTGGAAATGCGGGCGGACCACCATTCCTGGTCGATCAAATCCACTGCGGTATTCAACTCCTGCTGGCTTGGGGTATGCGGATCAAACCGATTGAAGACCTCGAATTTCAGCCAGGGTGCAGGGGTGAGCGCAAACTCGGTGTAGATATTAGAGAGTGGTTTGTTGCCGGTGGCGTGATCGAAGCGATAGTCGGCCGCAAAATTAAGCGAGGCGAGGTTGCGTGATCCGTAGGTCGCGTCGCGCGTTTGGAGCGTGTTGTTAAATTGCAGGCGAAGTGTGTTCAGGTCCGTCAAATCATCGATATTGCGGGAGTCGCCAATGGACAGCGGCTGCAAATAAGTGGAAAATGTCCGCTCGTCGATCGGCGGAATGTATTGCCGTCCGTTCCCGGCTTCCGGCGCGTACCGATAGGAAAGTACGGGTTCAAAAATGTGACGCAGCCCATTGATCTGCCATTCTTCGTTCTTGTAGTCGAAGGTTCCGCTGCTGAGGAGATGCGCGTCAAAACCGACCTCGCCGAGCGTGCGGCTATAGGTGTCTTTGCCGCCGGTTGCGTTGGTATAATAGGTAACCCGCGCGCCGGCGACAGGCGTAAAGGTCAACCATGACGTCGGTGAGATTGGGCGTTCGATGCCGTAATAGGCGTCGAGGCGATTCGTGCGAAAGCTGGATGTAGTTCCGATCGCCTCCGACTCAAGGACCGACGCGCTGGAATTAAACCGTTCGTAGAAACCACCACCGATCGCGGATGGCAGTAGATCGAAACGAATTTCCGGCAAACGCTCCTGCATCCGGAAGAAATCGTTGGGATTTACCCGGGCAAACACGCTGAGGGAATAATTGTCGCCAGCGTAGGCGGTCTCAAGAAAGGAGTCCGGTTGCTGAACAGGATTGAATTCCTTGGGTCGAAAATCGCGCAGAATTTCGGAATCGCTCCAGTAGTTGAATTGACCGTTGAGCGTCACGTGTTCGCCGATGGTTTGTTGGTGACTCCATTCAAAATAGGAGCGATCGCGCGGCACCGGATCGCCAAGCACATCCGTTTTGCGGTCGCCACCATCGTTGATATAACCCGAACGGAAATAACCCGAAACCTCGCCGTCGTCGTTCGCGTGATGGTACGTGCCGGACGGCCCGATCATGACTCCGCGGGAGGTATAAATCCCCAGGTCTGCGCCGAGTTTTAGGTCGGAGGAAACGGGAATATGCAGACCGAATTCGGCGATGGCCCCGAGATTGCCCCGATAACCGACGCTGCCGCTGAGATAGGAAATAAAACTGGAATCGAGCGCTCGTTGAAAACTATTCAGCGACAGAAAGCGGTTGCCCATCAAACCGAGGCTGACACCATCGGCGCGGACGATTTTGCCCTTCGCGTAGGTGAGGTGGTTGGCGTGAAAGGAAGGAGTATAACTGGCTTTCTCGCGGAAAAAAACCGTGGCGTTCGTAAAGACCATTTCGTCCAGAGTTCCGTCCACCATGTCGCCGGAAAGATAAATGGGGAATTCCCCAAGGCGCAGATTGCGAACATGGAGGGCTTTCGTAGTTACATCGTAAGTTCCGCTGTCGGCCAGCATCCGCCGCTTGCCGTAAGTGAGGACAAAATGTCCAGTGGCGGTCGTAAGGCTGCTTTTCTGATTGAAGCGGATTTCGTCGGCGGTGAGCAAAATTTCCCCGTACACCAAACGCGCGTGGTTCTTGAAGACCAATTCCCCGGTGGTGAGATCGTAGTCCGATTTGTCGCTGGTAATGGTCGGTTGCAAAGGCTGGGCCTGCGTCAGGTTGACCAGCAGCAAAAATACGGCGGCGAAAATTGAAAAAAAACGGGAGACTCGGGCCAAAAGCATAGGTCTGAAGTGGAGTGGGGACGCGACTGGCGCAATGAGATTTCCCTGTCCGCATCCGATCAAGCAGAGCGATGGCTCCGTTTCGGCTAGACGCGGCTGAAGACCTCGGCACAGTTCACCCAGTCAGATGGGTATTTTTTTCATTTCCTGCCGTTTTTTCGGCCCGTTCGGAAAATCCTTTTAATTTAAAACCAGGCAAAGTCCCGTGATCATTCCAGTCAACGAGCTGAACGCATTTCTCGGCAATCATCAGGCTAATCCGCATGGCTGGCTTGGCATGCATCCCCTCACGCACAAGGGAGTCGCCGGCGTCGTCGTCCGGGCGTTCATCCGCGACGCGGTGAAGTGTGCGGTGGTGGAACTGGACGCGGCGGGAACGCCGGCTCACGCGATGGAGTTGCTGGCGATCGAGGGATTTTTCGAACTTTTCATCCCGGGTAAAAAAGTTTTCCGATATCAGATCCGTTACGAGACGTCGTGGGGCGACATCCACCAAGTCTACAACGCGTACTCGTTTCTTCCGTCACTTTCGGCGCAGGACCTTTATCTTTTTAACGAAGGCAACGAACATCGCATCTACGATAAATTGGGCGCGCATTTGCGCCGGATGGGAGATGTGCCGGGCGTTTCATTTGCCGTGTGGGCCCCGGCGGCCTCGCGAGTGTCGCTCGTAGGTAATTTTAATAGTTGGGATGCGCGTTACCACCCGATGCGCCCGCTCGGTAATTCCGGAGTGTGGGAGTTGTTCGTGCCGGACCTTCGTGAGGGCGAGATCTACAAATTCGCCATTTGGGACCAGCAGGGGCACATGCGGATGAAAACCGATCCGTACGGCACGTATTACGAGGCACCGCCAAATAACGCGGCGATCATCAAGGATGTCAGTCGTCACCAATGGAACGATGGCGCATGGATGGCCCGACGCACGGCGGAAGCGGGAAAGCTGGATCGTCCCATTTCGATTTACGAAGTTCACCTCGGATCGTGGCGGCGAAATACGACCGAGGCAAACCGGCCACTGACTTATCGTGAACTCGCGCCGATGTTGGCGGATTACGTCGTGGAAATGGGTTTCACTCATATTGAGGTAATGCCAGTCAGCGAATTTCCGTATACGGGTTCATGGGGCTATCAGGTATCAGGTTATTTCGCACCGACGCACCGCTGGGGCACGCCGGATGATTTCCAATTTTTTGTCGACCATCTCCACCAACGCGGAATTGGCATCATCGTGGATTGGGTTCCGGCCCATTTTCCGCGCGACAGTTTCGCGCTCGCGGAGTTCGACGGATCGCACCTTTACGAACACGCGGATCCGCGCCTCGGGGCGCACATGGATTGGGGGACACTTATTTTCAACTACGGCCGCCACGAAGTGCGGTGTTTCCTGATCGGCAGTGCGCTGTCGTGGCTGGAACGCTACCACATCGATGGGCTGCGCGTGGACGCGGTCGCGTCGATGCTTTATCTCGATTACTCCCGCAAGTCTGGCGAATGGATTCCCAACCAATATGGCGGCCGGGAAAATCTCGAGGCAATCGGGTTTTTAAAACAGGCGAACGATCTCGTGCATCACTATTATCCCGGCGCGCTGATGATCGCCGAGGAATCCACCTCCTACGCGATGGTCAGCAAGCCGACCCGCGACGGCGGCCTTGGTTTCGACTTCAAGTGGAACATGGGCATGATGCACGACACGCTGACGTATTTTCAGAAGGATCCCATTCATCGCAAATGGTCCCACGACAAACTGACGTTTGGCATGATTTACCAGTACTCGGAAAATTTTATTTCCGTCTACTCGCACGATGAAGTGGTGCACTTGAAAGGTTCGATGCTTGGAAAAATGGGTGCTGGAAGCATCGCAGAAAAAGCCGCCAATCTGCGCGCGCTCTACGGCTACATCTGGTTGTACCCGGGAAAAAAACTGCTCTTCATGGGCAGCGAGTTTGGCCAGCGCTCCGAGTGGAATCACGACGCCAGCCTGGAGTGGCAGTTACTTCAGCAACCCGAACATGCGGGCCTCAAGAAATTAGTCTGCGATCTCAATCACCTTTACACCCACGAACCCATTTTGGGCGCCAGCGATTTTCGGCCGAGCGGTTTCCGGTGGGTCAATTGCACCGACGGCGATAGCAGTGTAATCAGTTTCCTGCGTTTGGATGACGCGCAGAAGGTCGCGTATTTGGTCGTGAGCAACTTCACGCCACTCACCCGGACCCGTTACAACGTTGGGGTGCCGTATCACGGTTATTGGAGCGAGGTGCTCAATACGAACTCGCAATATTACGGTGGGACGGGTTTCGGCAATCACGGCGGACGCCAGTCCAGCACGGCTCTGGCCGACGGCTACGAACAGTCGCTCAGTCTGACGCTGCCGGGCTTGTCCACGCTGGTTTTCAGATGGAACGCGAAAGAGTAGGGCGCAATTCGTCGATGTCCTCCGAGCAGTCCGCGTAACTGCGGGCTACTTCTTTGCGATTTTGCGCAGCAGATAGGTCGGCATCCGGGCCGAATTTTTGATGTCGATTTCGCCCTGTGGATCGAACTCGAATTTACCGCCCAGCAATTTCATGGTTACTTCCGAAATCTGGATTTCCCCCGGCTGACCATGTGATTCCATGCGGCTGGCAATATTCACGGTGTCGCCCCACAAGTCGTAGGAGAATTTTTTTGTGCCGATGATTCCGGCCACTACCGGACCGCTGTTCATGCCGACTCGAATGCTCCATTCGAGTTGGTGCCTTCGGTTGAACAGGCGAACTGCTTCCAGCATTTCGAAAGCGGCGTTGGCGCAGGCTTCTGCGTGATCAGCTCGAATGGAAGGAACACCACTGACCAGCATGTACGCGTCGCCGATGGTTTTGATTTTCTCGAGTTCGAACTGTTCGGCGATTCGGTCGAAGCCAGAAAATATCTCGTTCAACAACTGCACCGTGCGGTGCGGGGATTGTTTGGAGGCGATGCGGGTAAATCCCACGATATCGGCAAACAGCACGGTGGAATCGATGAAACTATCCACAATCGTGCGCTGGCCGGCCTTGAGCCGTTCAGCGATCGCCTTGGGCAGGACGTTGAGCAGGAGACGTTCTGATTTTGCGCGCTCCACTTGGAGCTGGTCGAGGTACGCCTGTTCCTGATCACGGAGCCGTTTCTTTTCCAGCGACGCCGTGATTCTCGCCCGGAGGATGATCGGGTTAAACGGTTTCGGCACGTAATCTTCCGCTCCGGCTTCGATGCACCGCACATTGCTGTCCACGTCGTCCAGCGCGGTCAGCATGATCACTGGAATGTGCCGCAGCCGCGGGTCGGCCTTCATGAACTCAAGCGTCTGGAATCCATCAAGGTCAGGCATCAGGATGTCCAGAAGGACGAGATCGTAATTGCCTTCCTTGAGTTTGTTCAGCGCTTCGCGACCATTCGTGGCGTCGCTGACGTCGTAACCGATTTTCTGCAACCGACGGACCAGCATTTCGCGGTTCATGTCATCGTCGTCGACGGCGAGCAATCGAGCGTTGGGTAATTGCGGAGCCGAGATGCCAAAATCAACCGGGGCAGCAGGCAGGGCCGGCGGTGCCATCACGCCCAAGGTTGCTTCGCCGGCGATGCCGAGATCACCGGTGGGATCGCCGATTTCGATCTGGTCGGGATAGTCTTCGCTTTCGAAAAGACTCAAAAGATTTTTTGCCGCACGGAGAATTTTTTCCAGGTCCTTGACCAGTTCCGCGTGGTGATTGTCGCGCGCCTCGTCGAGGCAAAGTTCGGCGTAACCAATGACGGCATTCAGTGGGGTGCGCATTTCGCGCCGCATGCCGGAGAAATCGATCTTTCCGGTTTCGATTTTCCATGGAGCCAGCGCATCGTTGATCAATGCCAATAGCTGCCCGCCCGCGGTGTGGATGCGTTTGAGGTCGGCAAGGACCGTCGTGACATTGTTCTCCTCGGCCGACTCCATCAGCATTTCGCTGTAGCCGATGATCTGGTTCAGGGGCGTGCGCAGGGAATGACGCAGCTTGGAAAGCGTTTCCAGATCGCGCGATTTCAGCGCCTTCAGAAACGGAGTCAGCGAGCCGGGCGGTCCCCTGCCAGTCCATGGAAACTTGGTTCCGGAATCGCTCATGATTTAGGTGGCGATTTCTTGAGCAGTTCCTCGATCTTCCCGAGCAAACGCGCAAGTTCAACCGGCTTGGTGTCGAAGTCGTCGCACCCGGATTCGAGGGCCTTTACCCGATCGCTGTCCATCGCGTGCGCGGTGAGCGCGATGATGGGAATATTTTTTGTCAGGGCGTCGGCTTTGAGGATTTTGGTCGCCTCCCAACCGTCGATGACTGGCAGGCTCATATCCATCAGGATCAGATCGGGCGCACCGCTCTTGGCGAGTTCGACGCCGACTCCGCCGTCGGCGGCGATCGCGAGCGTGTAACCGCGTTTTTCGAGGCGCCGCGACAGCATATCACGATTCATTTCATTGTCTTCAACGAGGAGGATCTTTGGCATAATGAGGGAAGTTTAAGATGATTATTTTTTCGCCAGCTGGCTGGATTCCATTGCCGGACGAATCAAGTTTGCGAGTTCGTCGCGACTGAATTCGCCCTTCCGTAAAATAGCGAGGGCTCGTGGCGTGAGATTGGTCCGCGTTTCATGCGTGATGTCCATCGAGCTGATGATTACGACGGGGATTTTTGCCCAATCGGGATTTTTTTGTACGCGTTCGAGTAGTTCAAATCCGTTCATGCCGGCCATTTTCAGGTCGAGGAGAATCATCGCCGGCGTGCTTTGTTGCAAGGTGCGCAACGCCGCTTTGCCACTGGCGACCGCCCGGTAAGGCCAGTTTTCCCGTTCCAATGTGCGCGCTATCAGGGTTCGGGAGTCCGCGTCGTCTTCCACGACAAGCACGTGATTGTGTCCCAGCGGCGTGATCAACATCGCGATTTCGGCGGTCAGGCGCGCGGCATCGACGGGTTTATTGACGATGGTTGTCGCGCCCAGCGAAAGCGCCATGTCGGTGTCACTGACGGAACCGAGGATGATCACCGGGATATCGGTGAGTTTCGGATCGTCCTGCAATTTCGTGAGCACCGTCCAGCCGTCGAGTCCGGCAAGCGAGACGTCGAGGACGATGAGGCTGGGCAGCCGCAGCGCGGCGAGTTCAAGTCCGTGTTGGCCGGAGTCAGCCTCGATGGGTGAATAGCCATTTTCCGAAAGCAAATTACTCAATACCTGGCGGATTTCCTTGTCATCTTCGATGAGGAGAATCCGCGCGTTTTCCTCGGTGGGAAAGGGGGAACGCGTTAATTTATCGCTGGTTTGAATCACCTTCGGTTGCTCGCTTTGAACATTTGCGGGCAGGCGAATGAGGAACGTCGAGCCCGTGCCGGCGATGCTGCTGACGGTGATGTCGCCCTTCATCATTTGGGCGAATTGTTTCGAGATCGCGAGGCCGAGTCCCGTGCCGCCGTACTTGCTGGAGGTGGACGCATCGGCCTGACTGAACGCTTGGAACAGGCGGGAAAGTTGAATGGGCGTCATCCCGATGCCAGTGTCCACGACGGCCAGCTCGATGATGTCATTGCCGATGCCGGTGATCCGGGTGGCGCGAAGGGTGACCGTGCCGTTTTCCGTGAACTTGCTGGCATTGCTGAGCAGATTGAGAAGCATCTGTCGGAGCTTGGTGGCATCCGCGTGCATTGTGCCGATGTTCGCCGGGAAATCGAGGACGAGCTTGTTGCCTTTTTTATCGATCAACGGGGAGATTGTCGTGGCGACGTCACTGATGATTTTCGAAAGAGGGAATGTCTCAAGGAAGAGATCCATCTTGCCGGCCTCGATTTTCGAAATATCGAGCACATCATTGATCAGCCCGAGCAAGTGACGGGCGGCGTTGAGCACCTTGTCGAGATCGTCTGCCGTGCGGGTGGCTCCTTCGTCGCGAGCGTCCTCTTGGAGCATTTCGCTGTAACCGATAATCGCGTTGAGTGGCGTGCGCAGCTCATGGCTCATCTTGGCGAGGAAAGTACTTTTCGCCTTACTCGCTTCCTCCGCGTCGTCGACCGCTTTTGCCAGCAAGCGGGTGCGATCTTCCACGCGCCCTTCCAGCGTGCGGTTGGCTTCCTCAAGTTTCTCGTTGGACTGGTGGATGCGTTCGCGGGCCTCTTCGGCGACGACTTTTGCGCGCTGGAGTTCGGACGTGTTCGACTGGATGGTGTCGAGCATCGCGTTGAACGAATGAATTAATTCGCCGATTTCGCCGGTTGCCGCCGCGCCGACGCGGTAACTGTAATCGGTCTCGCGTTGAATATTGGCGGAGACGCGGGCGAGTTCGATGATCGGTTGGGTCACGAGTGCCTGCAACCGATACGCGACCACGAACGCCAACAGAACTGCTGCGAGAAAAATAATCGCCGAGCCTTTCAGCAGCGTGCTAGAGCGCTCATTGTCCGCTTGGGTAAGGTCGGCTTTGAGGTAGAGAGTGCCCAAGGACCGACCGTCCACCGTGCTGCGAATGGGAGATATCACGACACCGCGTTCGGTGCTCATCAGGTTGGAAAACCGCTGAAGACCGGGAATCGATTCGCGGGTGCCGGGACGGATGAATTGGGAAAGTAATCGGCCCTCGGTAGTGAAAACGGCCGCGGCGGCGACTTGGGAATTCGGCGCGACGAGATTCAAGGGCAGATCCGTCGTGTTCGGATTTTGCTCGAGAACCCGGCTCAAACTTTGCACCAGAAGCTTGCTGGAATTCTCCAAGTTGCGCTGAAGTTCCTGATTATGCTGAACCTCCTGACTGATCTGCAAACGGTCGTAGATATACAGCCCTGCAAATGCGAGTGAGAGACTCACACCGCAAATCAGAACGACGAAGAGGGTTAGCTTCCAGCGAAAGGTGATGCTTTTCACGAGAGAAAAGGCGTTAACCGCCCTAGGCCATAAGATTACGGCACGATGTCAAACGCCATCGCTCG
>JBEPTW010000147.1:0-9653 GCA_041691855.1 Verrucomicrobiota bacterium
AGGCGGAGATTTTCCAGAGCTCGCAAAAGGTGCAGGCCAGCAACCAGCAGTTGCGCTCCGCCAACTCTGAACTCGAATCTTTCTCCTATTCAGTTTCGCACGATCTCCGGGCTCCGTTGCGTCACATCGACGGGTTTGCCGGCTTGTTGGGAAAGACGGACGGAAAACAGCTTTCGGAAAAGGGACGCGGATATCTCGGGCACATTTCCGATTCGGCCAAACAAATGGGCACATTAATCGATGATTTGCTCGTGTTTTCCCGCATGGGACGAAGCGAGATGAATCTCGGCCCAGTGGATCTGCGGCAATTGGCGGATGAAACCGTGCAAACGATCCAGCGGCAGGAGGCGAGCGAAAGAAACATTAAATGGAAAATGGGTGTTTTGCCGGTGGTGCACGGTGACCGCCCGATGCTGCGCCAGGTTTTTGTCAACCTGATCGCAAATGCCGTGAAATACAGTCGCCCGCGTGATCAGACTGAGATCGAAGTCGGGATTTTAGACGAGGCTCAGGAATGGGTGCTATTCGTTCGCGACAACGGGGTCGGTTTCGAAATGCAATACGCGCAGAAATTATTTGGCGTGTTTCAGCGGTTGCACCGCGCGGAGGAATTTGAAGGGACGGGCATCGGCCTCGCCAATGTCCGCCGAATTATCACGCGTCATGGCGGCCGGACCTGGGCCGACAGCGTCTTGGGAAGTGGCGCCACCTTTTATTTTTCGCTGCCTAAAAATCCGGAGATCAAAACATGAAATTACTGCGACGAATCATGCTGGTGGAAGATAATCTCAATGACATTGATCTTACACTGGCCGCCCTCGAGGAACATCATCTGGCTAATGAAATTGTCGTGGCTCGTGACGGGGCGGAGGCTTTGGACTATTTGTACAGCCGCGGAAAATTTGCCGGCCGTGCTGACGGTCTGCCAGCGGTGATTTTGCTGGATATAAAAATGCCGAAGGTGGGCGGCCTCGAGGTATTGCGGCAAATGAAATCCGACCCCGCGTTGAGCACCCTCCCGGTCGTGATGCTGACGTCCTCGCGAGAGGAACCGGATCTGGCGGCCAGTTATGCGCTCGGCGCCAACGCCTACGTGGTCAAACCCGTCAATTTCCAGCAGTTTGTCGATGCCGTGAGGCAAATCGGCGTCTTTTGGGCCGTTGTTAACGAACCACCACCACGCAATGCGATCCAATAAAGGAGACCCCATGTTATCCAGTATCCCATTTCTACCGGCACTGCGTCTGCTCCA
This sequence comes from Verrucomicrobiota bacterium, assembly GCA_041691855.1. Classification (GTDB taxonomy): domain Bacteria; phylum Verrucomicrobiota; class Verrucomicrobiia; order Opitutales; family Opitutaceae; genus Lacunisphaera. The sequence continues at coordinate 1,253 of JBEPTW010000147.1, forward strand.
CCTGGAGGATAATTCGACCGACGCCGAACTCATCAGCATGCAAATCGCCGAGGAGTGGCCCGACTGCAAAATCCGACTGGTGGCCTCCCGCGAGGACTTTGTCGCCGCCCTCGAACTGGAGGAGTACGACCTGATTTTATCCGATTTTTCGCTGCCGGCATTCAACGGATTGGAAGCGCTCGATCTGGTGCGAAAGACCGGTTCGACTACACCGTTTCTTTTCCTGTCGGGAACGATTGGCGAGGATAACGCCGTCGAGGCCCTCCAGCATGGCGCGGTCGATTACTTGATCAAGGATCGGCCCGCCCGCCTCATTCCCGCGATCCGCGGCGCGTTGCAACAGCGACGTGAACACCAGCTCCGGCGGCGGGCGGAACAACACCTGCGCGAGCAGGCTGAAGTGCTCGATAAGGCGCGCGATGCGATTTGTGTGACGGATATCGAGGGCCGCGTTACCTATTGGAACCAGAGTGCGAACGTTTTGTTCGGCTGGTCAGGCGAGGAGGGCCGCGGTCAGCAGCTTCAGCAATTGTTCGGTTTGTTCAACCAGCCGCTCATTCCGGACGCGCTCAAGGAAGTGCAGGCGCAAGGCGCGTGGACGAAAGAGCTTCAGGTGGCGGCGCCCGACGGCGCGATTCGCCACATCGTCAGCCGCTGGACACTGGTCCGCGACGCCGAGGATCGCCCGAAATCCATTCTCCTGATAAATACCGACGTGACGGAGGAGAAAAAGCTCGAGGCGCAATTGCTGCGCTCGCAGCGGTTGGAAGGCATCGGCACCCTGGCGGGCGGTATCGCGCACGACCTGAACAATGTGCTGACGCCAATCATTATCGCGGTGAATATGCTGCGCGAAAACATCTCCAACCCTGAGTCGCGCCACTTGTTGGATGTGGTGGAAAAGAGTGCGCAACACGGCGCGGGCCTCGTCCGACAGGTGTTGGCTTTTGCGCGAGGTGCGGATGGCGAACGTGCAGAGATCCAACCTAAGCTGATAATTCAGGATGTCGTCACGTTGTTGAGGGAAACCTTGCCGCGCGCCATCAGTCTTGAAATGGACGTACCGGGCGAGATCCAGCACGTGATTGCTGATTCGACCCAACTCAGTCAGGTGTTGATGAATCTGTGTGTGAATGCCCGCGACGCCATGCCGGGCGGCGGTCAATTGCGTATCAACGCAAGGAACGTCGTCGTTTCGGAGTTGCTCGCGCTATCGAATCCGGGGGCGCATGCCGGCCCCCACGTCTTGCTCACGGTGGCGGACAACGGCAGCGGTATTCCGCGCGAATTGATCGACCGCATCTTCGATCCGTTTTTCACTACTAAGGTTGCGGGCAAAGGCACCGGACTCGGCCTGTCAACGGTGATGGGCATTATGAAAGCCCACGGCGGTTTCCTGCAGGTGCAAAGTGAATTGGGGCGCGGGACCGAATTCAGTCTATATTTCCCGTCCGTGGCCGGCTCGGTCAAAACCCCGGTCGTCGCAGCCACGGTCGAGATGCCTCTCGGACACGGCGAAACCATTCTGGTGATCGACGACGAGCCGGCGGTTCGTGAGGTCGTGAGTTCGTTGTTGAAGGTTTACGGGTATGAAACGCTTGTCGCCGAAGATGGTGAGTCGGGTATTGCGCTCTTTCGTGCACAACAACCAGACGTGGGCGTGGTGGTCACCGATATGATGATGCCCGGAATTCAAGGCCCGCAGGTCATCCGTGAGCTCCGTTCGATCAACCCGGACGTTCGCGTGGTTGCGATGAGTGGCGTCATCACTGAACGCGGTGAGATTTCCGAGGATCCGGGCCGCTTGGTTTTTCTCGCGAAACCGATGACGGGAGCGGAGCTGCTCAGCGCGGTCCGGCGCGTTATTCGATTGACGGTTTGAAATTTAATCCTCGATCCACACCACATCGCCCGTCCACACTTCGTCAAAAAGCACGATCAGTTCGAGACTGTTCAGATGGATGCAGCCGCTGGTAACCGGAGTGCCGAGCTGGTCCTCGTGATTGGTGCCGTGGATATAAATGTAACGGTCGTAAGTATCGACATCGCCGCCGGCATTCACGCCCGGTTCGAGGCCGCGAAGGCGAAGAATGCGCGTCACGATCAAATTCCGGGCATTTTCCTCCTCGTCCAGTTCGTGGTAGTGTTTCCCGATGTTGACCCGGCCTTTGAACACCGTTCCCGGCGGCGCGCCGCCGCCAATGCGGTCGCCGATCTGGTGCAATCCACGCGGAGTGCCGAGCGAGTCCTTGATATTCGACGGGGGACGACGCGACGTTGAGACCACATGCGCGCGAACGAGCGCCTCGTCACGGTAAAATCCAAGCAGTTGCTGGGCAATGGAAACTGTCATAACCCGCGCTGTCGGCTTGATTCCGAGCGCGTCGCACCTTTCTTTGATCCGTTTCAACACATCATTCACTTTGAGTAATACAACTTATCGAGTCGGTATCGTCGGTGCCACGGGAGTCGTCGGTCAAGAGCTGATTGCCCTGTTGCAGGCGCACGCATTTCCCATTGCTGAACTCCGACCAATGGCGTCGGCGCGTTCCGCGGGTCGCAGCATCGATTTCGGTGGGAAAAAAATCACCGTGCGGGAGGCGACGCCCGATGCCTTCGCCGGCCTCGATCTCGCATTTTTCGCCGCCGGCACTTCGGTCACCAAGCTGCTCGCGCCCGAAGCGGTGAGGCGGGGTTGTCTGGCGATCGACAAGAGCTCCGCGTTCCGCATGGACCCGGCGGTGCCCTTGGTCATCCCAGAAATCAACGCCGACGCGTTGCGCACGCACCACGGGATCATCGCGAGTCCGAATTGTTCGACCTCGGTGGCGCTGATGGCGCTCTATCCCTTGCATCGCGCGTTTGGCCTGAAGCGGGTTTTCTTTGCGACGTACCAATCGGTTTCCGGGACCGGAGCCGATGCGGTCACGGAATTGGAATTGCAAACGAAGGCCTACGTCGCAGGACAACCGCTCCCGCGCGAAGTTTATCCGCACCAGATTTTCCAAAATCTCATTCCGCACATCGATTCGTTTGGTCCGGATGGATATACCGGCGAGGAGACGAAGATGCGCGCGGAGAGCCGGAAAATTCTCGGCCTGTCTGATTTGAAGGTATCGGCGACATGTATTCGCGTTCCCGTCGTCCGGGCCCATTCCGTCGCAATCAATGCCGAGTTTGAGCGTCCGGTTTCGGTGGAGGCTGCCCGGCAGGCCATCGCGGCGTTTCCCGGCGCGGAACTAATCGACGAGCCGGAAAAGAAAGCTTATCCGACGCCATTGGCCTACAGCCGGCAGGAAAAATGCGGCGTGGGCCGAATCCGGCTCGATACCGCCTTGGACAACGGTTTGGCGCTCTGGGTGAGCGGCGACAACCTGTGGAAGGGTGCGGCCCTCAACGCGATTCAGACGGCGGAAAAGATGATTGAGTTGGGTCTGCCGCTGAAGGCCTGAAACAGGTGTCTTGGATTGATGGGCTTTTGACTTGCTGGGCTGGAATGCTTGGCGTTTCTTGGCCCGCTTACGGACGGTTAGCTCAGTTGGTTAGAGCATCTCGTTTACACCGAGAGGGTCGGGGGTTCGAGTCCCTCACCGTCTACCAGCCTTCGCTCGCAGCGCAGCGAGAGTGAAGGCTGTCGCGCCGAAGCTCGGCTGGGCGAGCGCAGGCGGACTGTTTTCGTTGCGGCTTCGGCTCGGCAAGCCTGCCGTCGGGTAATTCTTCTTCGCACCTTTTCAATGAAGTTCATCCTCGCCACCCGCAAAAGCCCTCTCGCGCTCGTCCAAACCGAGACGGTCGCCGCGCGGTTGCGGGAAAAGATCCCCGGCGCCGAATGCGAATTGTTGAAAGTGGTGACCACGGGCGATCGACAGGCGGAATGGTCATTGAGCAAGCAGGGTGGGAAAGGGCTTTTTACCGCCGAACTGGAGCAGGCTTTATTGCGCGGCGACGCCCACGTGGCCGTCCACAGTTGCAAGGATCTGCCCGGCGAAAACACGCCCGGCCTCATCGTCGCCGGCTATTTGCCGCGTGAGGATGTGCGCGACGTGCTGGTGTTGCGCGAAGGCGTGACCGAACCGCGCACCATCGCGACCGGCAGTCCACGCCGACAACTGCAGATCAAACAGCTTTTTCCGGCGGCATCGTTCACTGAGATTCGCGGTAACGTGGATACCCGGCTCAAGAAGATCGCGAGCGGATTCGCCGACGCGACCATCCTCGCGGCGGCGGGCATGAACCGGCTCGGAATCCGCGAATGGCCGGGAGTTATTTTTCGTCCTCTGAAATTGCAAGAGAGCGTTCCCGCGGTGGGGCAGGGGGCGATCGCCCTACAATGTCGCCCTGAAACCGTGGCGTTGCTCCGCGCCGTTTTCGATGCCGAGACGGTGCGCAACGTCGACATCGAGCGGGCGATCCAAGCGGCGGTTGGCGGTGGCTGCCAGATTGCGTTTGCTGCACACGTGAGTGGGGACACGTTGCATTTCTTTCACGAACGCACCGGCATTCGCACGTTGCCGTTGACCGCGGCTGATTTTGAAAATCCAACGGAAGCCGCAAAACGTTTGTTGGGAGCATTGAAATTCCATGTCTGAATCAAAAACGAAATCCCTGTCCGGCCGCCGGATTGTCATCACCCGTCCGCGCGAACAAGCGGTCGAATGGCGCCTTAAACTCGAGGCGCTCGGTGCCGAGGTGATCGAGTTGCCTTTGATCCAGGTCAAAAAGGACGTGAATCTCGAGACGCTCGCCGAGGTGCTCGGCGGGTTTGGCAGCTATGAGTGGGTGATCTTCACCAGCATCAACGGCGTGAAATACTTCTTCGAGGAATTTCTGCGCGTGCACGAAGACATTCGCTCGTTCGGCTTGGCGCGCATTGCCGCCGTCGGCGAAGCGACCGCAGCGGCCGTGCGTGAATTTCACCTGCGCGTTGAACTCCAGCCGAAGAAAGCCAGTGGCGAGGAACTCGCGAAGGAATTGATTGCCCGTGAGTCGATGGACAGCGCGAAGATTCTGATCATAACGGGCAATCAGAACCGGGAAATCCTCGTGCAAAAACTTGAGGAGGATCGCGCCATCGTGGATTGCCTTCCCGTTTACAAAACCGAGGAAACCGATTTGGCCAGCGATCCGATCGCGGGTGATTTCCGGACGAAAGGTGCCGACGCCATGCTCTTTGCCAGCCCGTCGGCCGTCCAGTCGTTTTTCGATCAAGCCGCCGCGCTGAAGTTGTCGGCCAAAGCGCGACGCCCGCTCGCGGGCAGCATCGGCTCGACCACGACCGCGACGATGAAACAGCTCGGACTCCCAGTCGATTTCGAGGCTGAAAAACCATCGCTCGAATCGTTGATCGCCGCGCTCAATGGAAAACTCACTTCCTGATTCCTCATTGTTCGTGCCCTACTGTCTTGAAATTCTTACTGGAGCCGCAGCGACCCCGCTGCGGTCCGAGTTCGTTTAGGATCCGCGTAGAGACGGATTGAATTAGCGTCCAATTAGTGTGCAGTGGTGGTTTCCAAAAAAATGAAAGTTCCTTTCCTCGATCTCAAACTGCAGCACCAAGCCATCCGCGCCGAAGTACTCGCCGCCCTTGCCGATACTTACGACGCCACCCGCTTCTGCCTTGGTAAAGATGTGGAGGATTTCGAGAACGCGTTCAGCGCAACGCTGGGTTATCCGCGTGCGCTAGGAATGAACAGCGGCACCTCGCCGTTGCACATCGCGTCGCTCTGTGGCGGCTTTGGTCCGGGCGACGAAGTCATCACGACTCCGTTCACTTTCGCGTCGAGCTGCTGGGGCATCAGTTACGTGGGAGCCACGCCGGTATTCGTGGATATCGACGCCGACACGTGGTGCATCAGCCCGGAAGCCATCGCCAAGGCCATCACGCCAAAAACCAAAGGGATTGTCGTCGTTCATATTTTTGGCCAGCCAGCGCGGATGGACGAAATCATGGCGCTCGCCCACCAGCACAAACTCTTCGTGGTGGAAGACTGTGCGCAGGGAGTCGGAGCCCAATATAAAGGAACCCCCGTCGGCGCGATTGGCGACTGCGGCACCTTCAGTTTTTATCCGACGAAAAATCTCGGCGCGTGCGGCGAAGGCGGAGCGTTCGTATCGAAACACTCGGCCGTGATGGACCACGCGCAGCTGTTGCGCGTTCACGGTTCGCCGAAGCGTTACACTCATACCGAGGTGGGTTTTAACTTCCGCATGGATGGTTTCCAAGGTGCGGTGCTCAACATCAAATTGAAGCAGCTCGCCCGTTGGACGAGTCGGCGCCGCGAGATCGCGGCGCAATATCGCGCTGGGATTAAATGTGCGGATGTCCAACTGCCCATCGTCCCGGCTCACGGCGAGAGTGTATGGCATCAATTCACGCTGCTTCATCCGCAACGCGACGCGTTACGGGCCCATCTCGAAAAAGCCGGCGTTGGCACCGAGATCATTTATCCCGGCCCGATGCATTTGCAGCCGTGTTATGCGTCGCTGGGTTACCAAGCTGGCAGCATTCCGGTCGCGGAAAAAACCAGTGCAACCTGCATCAGTTTGCCGATCTTTCCGGAACTCACCGATGAGCAAGTCGCGCACGTTATTCGCTCCGTCAATGAATTTTGAAATCACCTGCGCGCGATTTTCCTTTTTCGGACGATCGAGGTATGGTTCGTTGCTCACAAAATGATCAACGGAACCAGACTCAAGGTATGTGGCATCACCTCGCTGGTGGATGCCGACGCGGCTGACGCGGTCGGCGCGGATTATCTGGGATTTATATTCCATCCGAAATCACCCCGTTGGGTTTCGTATCCGCAGTACAAGGCGATGCAGGAAAGATTACCCGCTCGGAAGCGGGTGGCGGTATCGGTCGAGCCGGCGAATGCGGAACTCGCGAAGCAGGTCGAGCACGATTTCGATTTTTTCCAAATCCACTTCAATCCACAGACTCCACTCGAGGTGGTGGAGTCATGGGCAAAAACGGTTGATCCGTCGCGGCTGTGGCTGGCACCGCGTTTACCGGACGGCGTGGATCTTTATCCCGAGTTATTGCCTTTGGCGGAAACGTTTCTGCTCGATACTTTTCATCCCGACAAAATGGGTGGAACGGGCGTCACGGGCGACTGGTCAAAATTCAAACGTTATCGCGAAACATATCCTGCTAAACGCTGGATTCTTTCCGGCGGTTTGAATCCGGAGAATATTGCCGAGGCCGTGACAGCCACGGGCGCCAAGTGCATCGACGTGAACAGTGGCGTCGAGCAAGCACCCGGCATCAAAAGCCCGTCCAAGCTCAAGGCCTTCGTACTCGCGCTGCACAACGCAACGAAGCAGGACAATCCGTCGTATCGCGGTTGATTCAGCGGCGGCTGCCGCTGTAGTCCGCATTCGCGCACTTTTTCTACCATCGCGAACTTACTGATAGCGGGTGTGGCGATCCAGCTCCGTTGATTGCGACGGAAAAACCGGCGGCTCAGACATCCTGATCCCAAGGAATGAGAGTGAACTCAACTCCGCGCGAACCGGGATAAAACAAATTTAGCGCGGAGGGCACAGAGAGCGCGGAGCTTGGGGTGATTTCACTCCGCGTCCTCCGACCATTCGACAGGCTCAGGCCGTCCTGAGCGAAGTCGAACGGACGCGAGCTTCGCGTTAAAATGTTTAGTTGGGCAGCTGTTTCCACTAGGTTGTGTCTGGTAAATAAACTATCGCCAATCAACTCTGCTCGGGCGTGTAGGGCCGTCGCCCCACGAGTTCACTCTGGGCCCTGAGCCAGTCGAACGGGCTTGCGACGTGCCGTTTTTCGCGCGCGAGGCCGGCGCAAGCACCGGCCCTACCGCAAGTGCGCGCGTTGACCAAGCGCACGTGGGGCGTGTCCATGGACCACCGACTCGGGAGCCTTGGCCATTACGTGCAAGGCTGGTTCGGTTATTACCGGATCAGCCGCACGTGGGGCGAGGTCTTGGAGTTCGAAAAGTGGCTGCGCGCCGCGTGCGGCAGTGTTACTGGAAACAATGGAAAACCGGCCATCAGCGACGGCGCATGCTGTTGCGACTCGGGGCCGGGCGCGACGAGGTTTATCTCGCCGCGTGGAGTCAGAAAGGATGCTGGCGTATGAGCACGAACAGTATCGTGCAGGCCGCACTCACGAACGAGTGGCTGGACAAGCAAGGCGTGCCCAACCTGCAAGCCTCATGGATCGCCTATCATTACCCGAGCCAGAGGACGCCGCCTACGGAAGTATCGGCGAAGCCTGAAACGAAGCGGTAATCAGATCGGAACCGCCGTGTACGGACCCGTACGCACGGTGGTGTGGGGGCCGGGAGCTAATCACTCCCGGCTACCCGATTGGTTGGGCCAAGCCGCTGCGCGGCGCAGGACGGTGGGCGTGGTGGGGTGGATGGGCGTCACG
>JBEPTW010000148.1:0-9510 GCA_041691855.1 Verrucomicrobiota bacterium
ATTAACCGGATCGTTCGGCGCATCGTACCACTGGAAAGTCGAGGGCGGCGACGCGGGGATCTATTTTGATGCGCTCTACGGCAGCGGGCTGCGCACCGATGTCACCACGAATGATGGTTCACCGATTCCCAATGGCGGCACCGTCCCTTCCTCATACACGCTCAGCGTCGGTGCTGAGCGGAGTTTCAAAATCGGCCAGAATCAATTCTGGAAAGTCCGCCTCGACCTGGTGAACCTGACGGACAACGCATACGAGCTCCGCGATGGTGACGGCGTCGGCGTGAACGCCGCGCAATACGGCATGCGCCGAGGAATCTTTGGCTCGGTGGAGTACACCTTCTGATCGCCGGTTCATTTCCAAAAAATCGAAGCCGGAGATGGCAATCATGACGTTGTCAGTTGAGCGCCACTTCGCTCTTCCCCGGTTTTTTTGGTTGGTCCGAGAAATAAATCCAAACACGAAGCTCTCACCGCCGGGGAAGGCACGCCGCTCGCGACGTGCCGTGTTCGCGAACGCGTAGTCACCTCCACGGGAGGGCGGCGCAAACACCGGCCCTGCTATGACAGGCGAAGCCACTTATTTGCCAGACATCCCGTCCCGAGTAGAAAACTATTCCCGCTTCAGGTATCGCCCCGAGCCTGGCGCTGTTCGAGAACGACTCCGTTGATTCGCCAGCCGGCTTTTTCCTTCACGAGCGAATAGCCGTACACAATCGCGCGTTTCTGACGGTCGAGGATTGTCACCATCACTTGGGCAAATTCTTCATTCTTGTCCCGGACAATTCCCACGTTGGCTTCATTGGCCTGAAGCAGCACCGGGTAACCGCGCCGGATCAACGCAGCAAATAAACGCACGTCGTACTGAGCCTTAATTCCCGCCGAGGCCATTTCGTACGCCTGCTCAAAATTTCCCTCGCGCAGGGCGTTGAGCTGCGTCTCGACCGTGGCATGAACTTCATCCCGGATTTTTTTCGGACTCAACCGCATCTCCGGTTCCGCCGCACTCGCGATTCCAAAAAGGCTAATGAAAAACAGGAATACCCATTGGCTGGATATTTTGAAAGGTGGAACCCGACCTCCGGGCGGGTTTGTTCGACGTTTGTCCTGAGAAACCCGCCCGGAGGTCGGGTTCCACCCCTTCGCTGCGTCGCGCGATCGCGGTGTTTCCAAATTCGTTTTCAATTGTCTAAACCAAAAACTGCCCGCGAATAATTCTCAATCGAGAAGGGCTGCAAGTCGTCGGGTTGCTCGCCCAATCCGATGAAATAAATCGGAATCTTTAACTGGCGAAAAATTCCGACGAGCGCCCCGCCGCGACTGGTGCCGTCGAGTTTCGTCACGACCAAACCGGTGAGTCCGAAGCTTTGGTGAAACACGCGGGCCTGCTCGATGGAGTTGGCCCCAAGACTGCCGTCGACCACGAGCCAGCGGTGCTGGGGCGCAGTGGCGTCGTTTTTTTGGAGCACCCGGCGGATCTTCGCGAGTTCCTCCATTAAATTACTTTTCGTGTGCAGCCGGCCGGCGGTGTCGACGATCAGCCAGTCATGCCCGCGCGCTTTCGCGGCCTGCCAAGCGTCGAACGCCACCGCAGCCGAATCCGCGCCTGTGTGGCTCGCGACGATCTCGATCTTCAAACGGTCAGCCCAACTTTTCAACTGTTCGACGGCCGCCGCGCGAAACGTATCGCAAGCCGCGACAATCACCGATTGACCCTCAGTCTTGAGCTTGTGCGCGAGTTTCGCGGTCGTCGTGGTTTTGCCTGAACCGTTCACGCCGATCATACAGATCACGCTGGGTTTGGTGGCCGACGCTTCCAACTTTCCCTCCGCGCCTGCCAGCGCGCGCTTCAAAACTTCAGCTCCGATCGTGGCGGCCTGCTGTCCTTTCAAGTTCGGATCTTTCCGATACGCGGTTTTTATTTCCTCCAGAATTTCCACGGTCGTCTCGACGCCGAAATCGGCCGTGTAAAGCGCCTCTTCCAATTCCTCCAGCGAGGCCGCGTCGATCTTGCGGCCGCCAAACAGCCCGTGCGTCTTGGCCGCGATCGCGGAAACGGTTTTGGCGAAGCCGTCTTTAAATTTTTTAAAGAAAGAAAGCATGCGAAGAGTTGCGCGGCGACCTGTCTCCTCGGCCGACTACTCGGTTGTCGGCTTGCGCGAATCGCGACCCAACTTGTCCTTCATCCGATCGAGGACGCCGTTGATGAAGCGCTTCGCGTCCATGCTCGAATACAACTTGCTGAGATCGATCGCTTCGTTAATCGAAACAACCGGCGGAATATCCTTCCGGTGCAGCATTTCGAACATCGCCAGCCGCAGAATCGCGAGGTCGATCTTGGCAACGCGCTCAAATTCCCAGTTATGCGCGAGTGCTTTGATGTGGCCGTCCAACTCCTCGATGTGCTCGATGGTGCCGTGAATTAATTCCTCGGCGAAGGCGTAGTGATCGCGCGGATGCTCCATGTGCTCGAAGAACAACCGCAAATCCTCGGCCAGATTGGCCGGTTGGTTCACGCTCCACGCGTACAGGTATTGAAACGCCGCAGCCCGGCATTCCCGGCGTTGGGTAAATTGAGTGGTCATGATTTTTCTCCAATCGCGCGCTTGAGCGCAGCCATTTCCAAGGCCGCACGGGCAAATTCCGCGCCGCGGTTGATGGGTCCGAGGCAACGCGCCTGGGCCTGTTTGAGAGTGTCAGCCACCACCACGCCGTTGATGACCGGCGTATTCGTGACGAGCGAGACTCGCTGAAGGGCATGGGAAACGCTTTGCCCCACCATTTCGTGATGATTCGTATCGCCGCCGATGAGAACGCCGAGTGCGATCACGCAATCGCACTTTTTCCGCGCCAACCATTGCGCCGCCACTGGAACCTCGTGGGAACCGGGCACCCGGATCACTTCAATTCGTTTCTCCTTCACCCCCGCGTCCTGCAGGCCCGCAATCACGGAACGCAGCAGCGCCTCGACCAAGCCGGCGTTGTAGCGCGCCGCCACGATGCCAAAAGACAGCCGGGCACCCTTGATGGCAATTGGTTCGGGACTGGAAAGACTCATGGAGGGTTCAAAGAGAAAGGATCGGCGCGCGCCGCAATCTAATTCTCACACGTGAATTTGCTCCACAATCTCGATGCCGTAGCCGTCGAGGCCCACGACCCGACGGTTCGAGTGCGCCATGAGCCGGATCTTCTTCAGGCCGAGCGCGGTAAGGATCTGCGCGCCGATACCATAATCGCGCAGGCTGGCGGGAATTCCGCCCCCAGCCGACTTATCGCCGTCCTGAATCGCGTTTTGCATCCGGCCGGTTTGCTCCATGTAAACGATCACCCCGTGTCCGGCCTTGGCCACATGCTCAAGCGACGTCATCAGCGACTGGTGACTGTCCATTCCCTTGGCGTGAAAAACATCGCTGAGAAGATTTTCCGTCTGCACCCGGACCAAGGTCGGCGTGCCGTCCAATTTTCCCTTCGTCAACGCGAGGTGATGCCGGCTGTCCACTTTGCTACGGTAGACGTGCAGTTGAAACTCGCCGTATTCCGATTGAAACGGACGTTGCGAAATGAGTTCCACCAACTGCTCGCGGCGATGGCGGTATTCGATCAGCGAACTGATCGAGACGAGCGGGATACTATGCCGCCGCTTAAATTCACCCAGTTCCGGCACGCGGGCCATGTTGCCATCTTCGGATAAAATCTCGCAAATCACCGCCACGGGTTTCAGTCCCGCCAACGCCGCCAGATCAACGGCTGCTTCGGTGTGTCCGGCGCGTTCCAAGACTCCGCCGGGTCGCGCGCAGAGCGGAAAAATGTGTCCGGGCTGAACCAATTCGTCCGACCGCGTCGCCGGGTCGGACAATAGCTTGATCGTGCGAGCCCGGTCAAAAGCACTGATCCCGGTTGTGATGCCTTCCGCTGCGTCAACCGAAACAGTGAATGCCGTGCGCAGTGCCTCACGGTTCTGCTGCACCATGGGATTGATGCCGAGTCGCCTCAACTGCGGCTCCGTCATCGGCACACAGATCAAGCCACGGGCGTGCCGAATCATCATGTTCACCAATTCCGGCGTGGCCTTCTCCGCCGCCATGATGAGATCGCCCTCATTTTCCCTACTTTCATCATCGGTCACAATAACGAGGCCGCCAGACGCGATCGTCTGGATCGCGGTCTCGATGTTGTCAAAAATCGGCTGGTCAGGCATGGCAGGGGAACAGCATTCCCCTACCCCGTCGCGCTGTCAAATCCGGGCGCTCGGGCCGCGAAAATCCAACCCACCACTAAAAACTAGCCGCGAAACTGGACCACGTAATTCTCCACGGCCTTCGCGCTTTCGCCCTCACCCTTCAGCAGGGTGATATAGACGTTGAAATTGAAGGGGGGAATCGCCGGTTTAGCACTGATCAACGCCGTGCCACTGACGGTCAGCGGCGAACGAATGTCGCCCGGGCCGCGGGTATTTGCCCAGCGGGCCAGACCGCCGTCCACGTCCACCGCGGTGGGTTTTTTCTTTTTGTCGTAGAAGGAAAGCTTGAATTTTCCGTCGACCGCCTCGAAGCCAATGAACGTCCCGTTGGGACGAACCAGCGTCATGCCGGGAATGACTGGCTCTTTCGGCGCCTTCGGTTTCTCGACCTTCTTCACCGGTGGCGTGACCACTGGTGGTGGCGTCGTTTCGGCTGGTTTTTGATCGGCGGGTTTAACCGCTGAGGGTGGTTTCGGCTGCTGCACCAGCGTGATTCCGGTGGAAGCAGCAAAGGTGTGACCGACGGCAAACAAAACGGCAACGCAGACGACAGGGGTCTTCATTTCCTTCAACGCTAACTTTGCCCGGACTTGGAGCAAGCCCGCGATGAGCCTCTCCCCGCAACCGCGTGAATTTCGCACCTAATTCACTTGTCGCTGCTTCAACCGTGACCGTCAGGAACGCCGTTTCACTCTTTCCGCTGGGCGTTTGCCCTCAATTCACCCCAGCGAGCGAGGCGTTCGGCGATCTTCACCTCCCAGCCCGCAGTCTTCGGAGTATAGAGCGTCACTGGTTTTTCGAGGTACGTCTGACCGGAGATATTTTCAGGAAAATCATGCGAATAAAGATAACCTTTACCGTGACCGGCCTGTTTGCTCGCCGCGCCACTTTTGTCGCGCAATGCCAGCGGCACGGGTTGCACTGGCGATTCCTTCAACACGCGGCGCGCTTCCCCCAGCGCCAGCGTGGCGGAATTGCTTTTCGGCGCCGTCGCAATGTACAGCGTCGCATGCGCGAGCGTAAGTTCGGCTTCCGGCAAGCCGATGAAATCGCACGCGTGGTGCGCGGCCACGGTCAACGGCAACGCTTGCGGATCGGCGAGTCCGACATCTTCGCTGGCGAGAATCACCAACCGCCGCGCGATGAAGCGCGGGTCTTCGCCGCCCGCGAGCATCTTGGCCAGCCAGTACATCGCCGCATCCGGATCGCTGCCGCGGCAACTTTTGATGAAGGCGGAAATCGTATCGTAATGTTCGTCCTCGTCGGCGTCGTAACGAATGCGCCGCTCGCGCGCGAAGACCTCGAGTTCCTTTTCCGTAATCGCAGCATTCTCCGGCAAACTCAGTGCGATCACTTCCAGCGCGTTCAACGCCCGTCGCAAATCCCCGTCGCACAACATCGCGAGATCCGCGAGCACCTTGTCCTCCGCCGAGTGTCCACGCGCGCCCAATCCGCGCACGCTATCGGTAAGCGCACGGCGCAATACGCTCGCCACTTCCGGCGCGGACAACGGCTCCAGCCGAAATAAATGGCTGCGACTGAGCAGCGGCGGATTCACATAAAAACCGGGATTGTGCGTCGTTGCCCCGATCAAGCGCACAGTGCCTTCCTCGACGTCGGGCAGCAGCAAGTCCTGTTGCGATTTATTGAAGCGATGGAGTTCGTCGATAAACAATACCGTCGCCGCGCTGGGATTGCGGCGCGCGGCCTGCAGGATTTCCCGCAACTCGGCGACGTTCGACATCACTGCGTTGATCCGGATAAACCGGCTTTTCGTTTCGCGCGCAATGACCTCCGCGAGGCTCGTCTTGCCGCAGCCGGGCGGCCCATAAAACAGCAAGCTGCCAAAGCGATTGGTTGCGATTAACTGCGGCAAAAGACTGCCCGCTTTCAGAATGTGTTGCTGGCCGGCGATCTCTTCCAGCCGGTGGGGTCGCATGCGCGCCGCCAGCGGTTGATGCGGCGCGGGTTGATCGGGCAACGTCGTGACCTGACGGGGAACTTCCTCGCCAAAAAGTGAATCGGTCTCGTCCGCCGCGCGCGCCATGTGACTTTACTGTGGTCCGAACGCGGAGAGAAACAAGTTTGAAGACGGCGCGAAATCCTGTTCGCCTCCATGCACGAAAAGCCCGGGGCCACGGCGCATTTCCGCTGCCATGCCGTCGCCCACCGTCCAACTTCGCGCCCCGCTTTTGTGGATCTTGTTTCCATTTATGGCCGGACTCACCGCGGCGAGGCTTTGGCCAATGCCAGCGTGCGGCCCGTTGCCGGTCGTCGCCACAGCGTTGCTTTTCGGCGCGCTCGCCGCGTGGATTGCGTTTCATCCCGGACGACTGAACCACGGCGCGTGGGCCACCTGTTTGTGTGCGGCGATTACACTCGGCAGCTTTACGATGCTCCATCTTCGCGAACCACAACTGCATCAGTGGGAAACCCTACCGCCCCGCGAAGTCGCACTGACGGTGCGCGTCGATCGCGTTTATCCAGACCGTCCGCAAGCGCGGACCGTGAGCGGCCTCGGAACCATTCTCGCCGCCGGCGATACAGGCGACCCATTGATCGGAAAGCACATTTATTTCTCCGCATTGCGCCGGATCAGCGTGCCGCCAGTCCGCTCGGGCAGCTACACGTTTCGCGGCGTGATTGAGTCCCTGCCGCGCGAACCGGTACCGGCCAGTTTCGACGACTATCTCGAGAATCTGGGCATCAGACAAAAACTCACGCGTGGCAAAATCATCGCCGAGTTGTCGTCGCCGACGACATTCCGCAAATTCTGCAACCGCGTCGACGCACGCTTCGACCACATTCTGTCGCTCGGCTTGGAGTCGCATCCGGAAATCCTTTCGCTCTACCGCGCGATGCTCCTTGGAGAAAAAGCCGCGATTTCCGCCAACCAACAAAATGCATTCATGCGCAGCGGTACGTTCCATGTTTTTTCCATCAGCGGCCTCCACGTCGGCGTCATCGCCATTGTCCTAAACAGCGTGTTGCGTCTGCTGCGACTGCCGCGTCGGCTGACCGTGGGGTTAACCCTGCTGATTCTCGGATTCTATTTGGAAATCACCGGCATCAACTCCCCTGCGGTGCGGGCATTCCTGATGATCGCTTTTCTCTTCGCGTCGCAGACTTTTCGTCGACCGGGGAATCCACTCGCCGCGCTTTCTGGCGCGGCGCTGGTCACCTTGCTATTCGATCCCATGCAATTTTTCGGCGCAGGGTTTCAAATGTCGTATGCGGTCGTCACCGCGCTCGTCGTGATGGGCCTGCCGTTGAGCGAAAAGATTCTCGGCCGCTGGCAACCGTATTCCTTCCTGCC
Source organism: Verrucomicrobiota bacterium (assembly GCA_041691855.1). Classification (GTDB taxonomy): domain Bacteria; phylum Verrucomicrobiota; class Verrucomicrobiia; order Opitutales; family Opitutaceae; genus Lacunisphaera. Next base: position 7,554 of record JBEPTW010000148.1, read on the forward strand.
GCGCCCAAACTGGGCGTGGCAGCACAAAACGGTTGATCGGGCCGGGCGGTGGCTGCTCGGTTCTGTCTGTGCCGGCTGGGTGGCTTTTTTGGCGAGCACTCCAGCGGGCATCGGCTATTTTCAATTGTTCTCGCCCGGTTCATTGGTGGCCAACCTGATCATCGTTCCCCTCTCGTCGCTGGCGATCGTCAGCGGTGTGCTTTCCCTGCTGGTCGGTCTCGCCGGACTTTCGTCGCTCAGCGCGCTGTTCAATTCTTCCGCTGCCATGACACTGATTGGCGTAAACTGGCTTGCCCAACATGGCACCCAGCTGCCGGGCGTTTTCTTCGGCGCGCACTTTAGGCAGGCGTGGTTCGCACCGGTTGCAATTATCGCGATGACCGCCTGCCTATTCGCCGGTTTGGCCGGTGGCTGGTCTCGGCGCTTCGGTAGTTTCTGGCCGCCTCTCGTCCTGTTGACACTGATTCTTTTTTTCGGAGTAAAGTTCGGCTGAGCCCCTGCTAAAATTACCGTGTCTTCCGCTCATTCCGTGCTAACTCATTTTACATGAAAAGCGCATACGAACTTGCCATGGAGCGACTGGCCAAATCCGAACCTGCCGCCACCCCCTTGACCACGGTCCAAAAAAGCCGCCTCGCGGAAATCGACCGTCTCTACAAAGGCAAGATTGCGGAGCGGGAAATCTTCCTTAAGCAACAACTCGACACCGCGCTCGGTGAACAAAAATTTGACGAGGCCGACAAAATCCGGAAACAGATTTCCGGCGAGAAAGCGCGATTCGAAGAAGAACGCGACGAGGAGAAGGAACGCGTTCGTCGCGGAAAATAAAGATTCACGGAGAAAGCTCCGAGGGTATTTCCGAAATACCACTCTGAGAAATAGTGTGGGAGACAGCATTGCTCGCGCCCCTGAGCGTCCTGAGTAGCGAGCACCTGTCGTCCTGAGCCTCAGACATTTTGCTCCCGGCCCATGCAAGATTGGAGAGAGGGATAACGAGCTGAGCTTGAAACAGAAATTGCCTCGCGAAGGAGCCGAAGTTTACGAAGGCCAGTGAACTCGGATTCCTTCGCCCCCTTCGGCTCCTTCGCGAGACATCTCCAGTCCGGTTTGTTGGGCCCGGCGAAAAATATTTCTGAACCCACCACCCGGAATTTTCGCGGACGCCGCCATTCGCTCTCGTTTTGGTGCCGGCCGACTCAGCGCGTGAACTCAAACTCCGCCGATACGGTGTGGTGATCGGAAGCCGGCGTTGGTTTCACCCATTGCGCGGTGGGCCGCAGCCAGTCGTTGTAGAAAATGTGATCCAGCACGAACGGCCGGCGGCGCCAGGTGCGTTCACTGGATTGCACCGTACGGTAGCCCACCGCGCCGAATTGTTCGATCAAGCGGTCGTGCTTGGAGACGTTGAAGTCGCCACCAATCAGCGTGGGTTTGTCGCGATTCGCGTTCAACTGGCCGGCAATCAATTCCCGTTGTCCGCGATGCTCTTCGCTGGTGTGCAGCATGAAGAATGCAAGCAGATGCGCATTGAACAGCTGTACTTCATGTCCGGCAATCGTGGTCTTCGCACCGATCAACAACCGGTCGGTCGGGGTCCGTTTTTCGCCGAAAAAATCGAACTCGACCGGGGGCGACGGCAGATCCATGCGAAACATTTCCCGCAGCGGAGTCTTGGAAAAAATAGCGAGCCCGATCCCGAACGGCAGTTCCCGTGGGTCTGCCTTGGGAAACGAAAAATAACTGTCGTACCACGGAAGCGCGCGCTTGAGCTCCTGAAAATTTTGCGGTTCGGCCTCCTGAGTGCCGCCGGGCGCCGCGCGCTCGACTTCCTGCAAGGTGACGATGTCGGCGTCGTGAGACTGAATTTCCTGAATCGTCGTCGCCAGTCGCACCGGTGCGTGATCGGGATAGGAATCACTCCAGATCTGCCCATACTGCATGTTAAACTGCAGTACTT
>JBEPTW010000149.1:0-9490 GCA_041691855.1 Verrucomicrobiota bacterium
CGCTTTGGGTGAGGGTCGTGATTAATAAACTGACGCCGGTGATCACCGCGACAAAAGCGATGATCGTATCAAGATGTTCGAGGCTCATGGAAGTAAAGATGAGAGCGTGATTTTAAGGGGGATTGTCATTCTGAACGGAGTGAAGAATCCATGCGATCACGGACTTCATCATGTTCGCGGACATGCATCCTTCGCTTCGCTCAGGATGACAATCGGGCGATATAACACAGTTTGAAAGCGCAGTCTAAGCGGGTTTTCCAGTCGGCTCGGCGGCGATTTTTTTCGTGCGCGGCTTGCGTTTTGGTTTGGCTGCCGGCTTTGCCGTTTCTGGGGTTGTGCCAGCGGCGATCGGCGACAAGAACGGTTGGACGATGACGCGTCCGTCGGCGCTCTCCAGTGCTGAAGCCGCGCCTGCGGTGAGCAGCGGCCAGAAGACGAGTCGTTGGTTTCTAATTGCGGGTTGGTTGTTCGGCCAGCCGACGAAGCCGAGTACGGCAAAGTGATGCTGCACGCCCTGCGGTGGTAATGGCTGCGGGTTCAAGTCGTCGTCCAGTGGCCATTCGATTTGGCCTGTCGCGACTCGCGCCGGGATCAACCAATAGTCTCCCGTGCGATAACTGCCGCCGGCCGTAAACTGGATTTGCACTCCGTCTTCGAGGTCGAGCCACAGACTCGCGCCAGCGGCAGCTTCCTGAATCGGCATCGCGCCGTCGATCAGACCGGAGCTGTTCGTCACACTTTCGCCGTGGTCCCAACGCCGCACTTTCGGATTCTTGCCGTAGTCGCCAAACGCGGGCAGGGGAACAGCCGGATCGGCGCTCAGCGTCCCGTCTTCGACCTTGGCCAATTTGAAGATCGCGCCGGATTGGCCGAGCAACTCGGTGGAGTCGTCGGATAACTCCACCCAGTTTCCCGCCGTGAAGCCACGCGTGTTGGCGACTTGCAGATCGCTGCCGCTGCCGCCGAGCCACGCCGTGGCAATACTGCCGTTGTCGCGCGACCACTTGAACGTCGGCGCCAGACTATTATTGCCGATCGTCCCGCCGCGGTGAATTTCGACGCGATAGAATTGGTTTTCAAGGCCGCGGTATTTTGAGTCGGGCGGCGTGACGCAGGCATTCTCAACTTTCAGTCCGGGGTCCACCCGCGCGGCTAACGTGGCGTCGCTCAGAGCGGTCAACTGGTTCAGAATTTTTTCGTCCAACGGAAGTGACGCGAGGCGGGTCGCGCGACTTAGTTCGTCGTCCATCGCCAGCAGCCGGGGAAAGAGCACAGCTTTTTCTGCATCGGTGGCTGCATCGAATTTTTTCTGCAAGGCGACCCGCGCGGCGTAACGCTTTGTGAACTCGTCCTTGGTCGCCTTGGCGATCGTGGCTAAATCGGTCGTCAATTGTTCCGTTTCCTGAAACGCCTTCACCTGCCAGACCACGCGGGCGCGAGTGCAAGTGTCGGGTCCGTTGAGAGCTTTTTCGCGGATGGAATCATCCTCGAGCGACGTGACGTGCTGCTCCCACACGTCGAGATAAACCCAGAAAATGGGCGAATTGGAATCGCCGCGAATCGTCAGTAACGGATCGTCCTTGGTCAGCGGAAAATCCGGTTGGTTTTTATAGGTGCATTTGTCGGTGTCGTTTTCCACGAGAATCCCGTCGACATAGTAGCGGCCCGCGCTGATGGAGAAAATCCCGTCGGGATCGGCCTGAAGGACGAATCCGCCGCCGGTGGCGGGCGCGGCGTACGGACCGATGATGTCGCGGGTGACTTGGCGCGCGTAGTGACGTTCGATGGCGGCCTGTTCGTTCGCATCGGCGTCGAGCGTCACGCGGCCTTGCTGCATCAACACCTGACTGAAGTGTTTCGTGGGATTGAATGTATTGCGGGTAAAATCGCCTTTCATGGTGGGTCTCCTGGGATGGGTGGGTTGAAAATAGTGGTGAGGGGTGGCTCAAGTGACGTGAATGATGCCGACATCCGTTCCGGCCGGCGTGAAGTCGTCCAGACGAGCGGAAAGATTTGCTTCGCGCTGCGGCTGGAACAGGTCGTGAAAGACACCGATTTCGGATTCGTCGTCGGCGCCGCTTTTGATTTCGTCGGCGCAGGTGTCGGCCAGCTGGCAATACGTCGGCAGACCAAAGCAGGTTGCGTTGAATTGGGGCCGGACCCGCAGTCGCTCGAATTCCCTCGCGGCCTCCACGATGGCATCGCTCGGTGCGGGATTGCCGTTGGTCGTCGCGTCGGCGCGTAGCTGTTCCTCGATCGCCTGCGCGACGAGATCCGGTTGGCAGTGATAGCGGCGCGGTGTGCGGCAACCGTACGGCACGTGGCAAAATCTCATGCAACCAATTTGCCGGCGCGCGACGTTCAAGCAGTGGTTGAAAATGGAATTCTCCGCGAGACAGACGGAGTGCACGTCCACGATGCCGAACACCGTGCATCGCTGGATCGTCAGAATGGCGTGTGCCTCGTCGAAACCCGGTGCGCCTAATGCTTCGCGGTCCGGCGAGACTGCGTCGAGAATACTGTCGCTGATACTGACGGGAATCGGGTCGAGCTTGACCTCGTCTTCGTGAATCTGAATTGGCCCGAGGATGCTGTGTTCGATGTGAACGTTTGCGCGGAGATGAAAAAGTTCGAGGCTCGGTTGCGCTTCGTAGGCGGGTACGCAGTCGCAATCCAAACCCCAGCCCGGCACGAGAGTGCAGTGACGAATGATCAAATGCGCTCCGCAAACCGGATCGCGTGGGTCGTCCGGCTGGTCGCGTTTGGGTCCGTAGATTTGCACGCCGCGACCGGTCACGAGCAGCCCGTCCATCGTAAAACGGCTGTCGCGACAGAGGACAACGGTGAGCGCGTCGGGTTGATCGGTCTGCCAGTCGAGCAAGCGAATGACGGGACGGACGCCGTTGACTGCCCGCAACTGCAGGGTCTGGCCGGCGTTCACGCGGATCGAGAGCGGTTCGACGTAAACGCCGCTGTCGATGATTTCGACGACGGCATCCAACGGCTTGTCCTTGCGCCAGCGGTTCAACGCTTCGCCGATGCGGATATTCGGTTGATCGGGACCGACGCGATACACGGTGGGAGCGACGGTTTGGCTAATCGTTTTGGTGGGATCGGCCGGATCGGGTGCCTCGATTTCTCTCGGCGAGGGATCAAAAATCGGGCGGGCATATTCGCCTCCGCCGAGGTCCGCGCTGAACGCGTAGTGATAACTCACTCGCACGTTTTTGCGCGGCACTTGATCGAAATCTACGGGAAATGCGAAACGGCCGAGCACGGGATCGATCGCAACGTGTCCTGCCGGCGGAGTGTATTGCCAGTCGGTTAAATTTGAGCAGATAATTTTCTCCACCGGCACCGGTTGAGTGGCGTCCACGCCGGACCAGCCTTCGACCCAAATCGCCAGACTCTTGCCGACGCCGTAAAAAAGCTCGGGGTGCTTTGCGAAGGCTTCCCGCCGAATCGCCGCGGGAACATTGAGTTCGCGCGAAATGTCGGTCTTGTCCGACTCCGGCACTGGATTGATAAACAGCGGCGCATCCTGAGTGAGAATGCTGAAGGTGTAACCGCTCGGGCAGAGTTGATCCACGCAATGCGCGCGAGTCCGCGTGACGGCATACGGTTTCAACCGCCAGATGAACACGCCGACGGAGGGAAGGTTATAGCGTCCCGCAGTGCGCTGGGAATTAATGCGGCGCACATCGACACTGTGGGCATACGGATCGAACGCGCCGTTGATCAAGTCCAGTTTGCCGACGTGCCTCACGTCGACCGTTTGCGCGCGTTCGGGATGCGGATGGTTGATATTCTGGTTCCAGCCGAGCCGCTTGAAAAATTCCACCGCGTGCGCGGGCCATCCGGCGATATCGATGGCGAGTAATTCCAACAGTGCCAGCGTGCCTTTGCGGCGCCGATAGGCGATGGTGTTGGCCACTTCGCGCCGCGGAATCAGAACGCGGTTGAGCGCGCGTCCTTCACTGGTCGTGACGTCGCCGTTTTGTCCGGCGTCGGAAACCGGGCGATAGCCGATTAAATCCGCGATGTACGGCACGACCCAGTCGTCGGCCGTTTCGATAAACCAGTTTCGGTAAAGCTGGCTGATATCATCTTCGACGACGTTCACCTGCTCGGCGATGACGCGGAGTAAAGCCTGCAACGCGTATTTCTGGTCCGCGTCGCGCATGCGGTGAACTGCGGGCAACAACTGGTTGAGCCGGTCAATCCGCGGATCGTTGGAAAGTGTATTCATGAGCGAAAAATTACGTGAGTTGATTGAGGACGATCGTGTCCGGAACGGCGTCGGTGAAGAGGGCGAGCTGCGCCGGGCGCAGGCCGCGGTTTTCGAAGTCCGCCACATGGACGTCCACGCGTGACGCCGGAACCGAAGTGAACGTCTGCATCTTTGCCTCTTCGAAATTTTGATCCTGCGCACCAGAGACGATTTGCTGCACGGCTGCGGAAATCTCGTCCAACGTGAGGAGTTCGCGGGTGCCGTCCGAGGCCGCTTGTTTTTCCGGCACGCCGCCAAATGCGTCCACGTCCACGTACTCGACGCCCTCGATGGCTTGAATCGCAGCGATAATTTCCGACAACAATACTGACTGGCCGAGCGCGCGTTTTTGAAAACCGAAACGATCAAGGAGCGTCGTCCGCACCGCGGTGGCGACCGGTTCCCATTGATAGTCTGGCGCAAGACGGATTTTTGCGCTCAGGACGAGAGTCACGAGTTCGCGCGATGCAATCTGTACGGGCAGATCGGAGTCGCCAAACTGACGCAAGGTCGTGCGCAGATTCTGAAACAGATCCGAGGATTCGTCGATGAGGGCGTCGTCGGCACCGGCGATGGTGAGGTAAACGAGTTGCCGCCGCCCGTCACTGAGTTTCCGCGCCGTTGCCTTCCCGATGCCGGCAAAGGTGCGGGAAAAATCGGCGTAGTCCTGCACGGAGACCAGCCGGTCGAGTGACATCACCGCGAGCGGCGCATTCTCGCGGGCTTGATCGCGGTTTTCCCGATCGGCGCCGCCCGACGCGGGCAGGGGATTGAGCACACTCTTTACGCCGAGCGGACGAGTTTGCAGGAGACTGATTTGACCGGCTTGCACATTTCCGGGCCGGCCGATGCCATTGCGATAAACGGATTTCACATTCGTTTGTCCGGTTGGCAAACGCGCTCCTTCCGCGCCATTCCCAAATGTTATGGTCGTCTTGTCGTCGTCGCCAGTTTTCGTGACAAAAATCCGATCTTTCGGTCCCTGGCCCGCGAGCGTATCGGCCTCGTGCCATTGCACGTCGTTGACGAAAATCTCCAACGTGCTGTCCACGCCGGACGGATTCGGTGCCGACACAAAGGTGAGCGGCGGTTGTTTGAGGGTAAATTGTTGGAACGCCTGGCTGCCGTCGCCATTGCCGAGCGCTTCGTTACGCGTTTCGCCGTGCGTGGCTTTTACGACGTTGGCGTAAATGGTCACCGTTTCGCGCTTGTACGAGTTTGCCATTGGCGTCGCGAGAAGCAACGTGGTGCGCGTTTTGTCACCGGGCAGCGTGGCGTCAAAATTTTGGCGCAGACCGGAGATCATGAGCAATTCGCTCGCCGTGACTCCTGCGACGCCGGGAATATCGGCGCTCGAGCGTTCGCCAGAGAGAATGATCCAGCGGCCCGAGGTGAGTTCCTTGTGCAAGGCATCGAGCTCGATGCCATTTCCCTTCGCGAGATCGTCGGCGGTGAGCGCGACGTCGTCCGTCACGGGTGCGTCGACGAGGGTCAGCGCTTCACTTTGGGTATGCACGAGTACAGGGCGCAGGTCGCCCAAATCGTACGGCGGGGTGGTCCGCCAGTCGGCCGACAAAGTCAGTCGGGTGGTTTTTCCGCTGATCCCATAGGCATTGCGCTGTAACGTTTGCACCGAACTAACCGGGCGCACCAAGCGCGGACCATCGCCCAGTTGGATCAACGCGTAGCCTGACCCCTCAATGCCGTCGTAGGCGGAATCGAGAAATAGATCCGTGCTATTGTCGGCGTAATCCAGTGGCCACTCCTGCCAGTTGATGGGCGTCTTCGGGGTAGTGCCGTTGTAGGTGACCATTTTTGGCACGACTGAACCGAAGAGTGGCGCCACGACGTGGAACGAGAAAACTCCCTTCAGACTCGGCGGAGTTTTATTCACATTGGCGTTGGCCCACGCGGTATAAAACGAACGGCGCAGTTGCGGCGCGACATTCACGAGCAGTTGAGCGATTGAGTCCGCGCCGGGTTTGAACGCGGTGCCCAACTGACGATTGAGTTGAAGGCGTCCTGCAGGTTGGATTTTTGCGGGACGCAGTAGCGAGGTCACAAATTGCGACGGACCGGTGAACACGGTTCCGACGGCCGGCGGCAGTGGGTGGCCGAGGATTACGAGTAACGACGCGGCAAAGTTGGCAAACTCGGTTTGGACGTTGGCGTCGACCGGTCCGTCCGCGTGCTGAAGTATTTGTCCTGCCCACTCGTCGGGCGAAAGGGGTAATTCCAGGTAAGTCTGGGTCAATAGCTCTGCGGCTTCTTTCACCAACCGGCGGGTGCCTGAAGAGCTACCGGCATCCAGCAGAGCGGTTGCGCTGGCCACAAAATTCGCGAGTGCAGGAGTGGCGGCGATGATTTTTGCCGCGACGGGGCGGAACTGGATGTGCGTTCGCTTGGTATCGAATTGCGCCTCGATCGCGGCAACCGTGCGCGCCACGGATGGATCGCCAGTGTCGTCGAAAACAAACAGCAGCGTATCGCCGGCTTTGAGATTGGTGCTGGTGCCGGCGACGTAAATTCCGTCGAGGGAGAGCGCGTTCACGAGCGTGATGTCCTGAGGACACGTAAGCCGGACTTGAAGATTATTCCATTCCGCATGCGCCAGAAAATCCTCGCTCGTCTCGAAGGATTGCGGAAGTTCGCCGGGATTCGGAATGCTCTGCGAACGGGCGCCGACGGGAACTGTCACCGGCGCGGTCTGATTGTCGTTGAGCAAATAGGCGAGAAACACCGACGCTGCCACACCGGGCTGCAGTGAATAACCGACGAGCCGCGCGAGTTCCAAAATCGAACGCCGCTCGGTCGCGGTGCGCAGATAACCTTCGTTGGCGATGCGTTCCTGATAAAAAGTCAGGACGTCGGCGACCGTCGCCCAGCTGTCGAGCAGCGCGATCGAGAAGTCAGCTGAATCCCGCGTCGTCAGTCCGGCGAGCGGACGAGACGGCGCGAGTTGTCCGTCCGCTCCGGGTACGTCGACGGTCATCGTCGTGAGCCGCGCCTTCATGGTTTCCAGGAAAGCGGCGTGCGTGCCGACCCGATACGTCAACGCGTCCAAGCCGGGGCGGTTTTCTTCCGACTGAGGCGTGATTGCTTCGATGCCCGTGCAGCAATCGCAACCGTCGTTCCCGCATCCGCAAGTTTTGGTGCTCATGGTTATCGTCCTCCGCACAATTCAATTTCCAATTTGCCGTGTTCCGGCCAATTCGGGTCGTTATCGAGCTGCGCGATTTCGTCGTTGCGCAAGACAAGGATGCCGGCGGCGAGTTCACCGTTGGGTGATTCAAACAATCGTTGAAACCGGGTGACACTGACCGAGGCGACTCCGGCGACAGCCTGCGCGACGGCAATAATTTTACTGAGAAATATCCCTTCGCCAAACGTGAGATTGTCCGGGTGAAAGAAGCCGACCTTTCCTCCGGCCAGTGCCCGCTGGCCGAACACGTCGAGCAACGCCGCTTTGAGGTGCGCGCGCTGATAGTGAGGCAGTACGCAGACGTTCAGTTTGAGATCCAGCGGCACGTAATGCGCCGACTTTACGCGGAGGTCGTGTCCGATGCGCCGGAAGCGGCGGAGTTGTCGGGCGATTTGTTTGAGCAGCGGGGTGCTCGCGTCCTCACTGCCGAGCGGATCGACGGCCACGTCGGCTTCGTACCAACTTCCGGTCCAGACCAGCGCGGCGGCCGCGCGCTGAATCGCCGGATTCCGTTCTGCGATCAATGCATAGTCGTCGGCGACGATCGCGCGCTGAATTTGCGCGGGGTCGCGAAACGCGCGCGGCGCGAAGAGTTTTGCCTCGGCGACGGGCTCCGCGTCGGTGCCTCCCTGGGCGGCGAGAGGATTGCGCACGAGAATGATGGGACCGTTAATGCTCGTTTTTCCGAGGACCATGAGCGTGATCGATTCGGGCCCGACGTTGCCGCTCGCGCCGTTTCCGATTCGGTAATTGGCCGCGAAAGTCGTGCCGGCCACCGGGGAAAAACCAAGTTCGCCATCGCCGAAACGGAGGTGCGCGGTACCGGCGTCGTCGACTTCCACAACGAAGTGCCGGTCGGCCGGCTCGCTTTCGATGAGGTCGTAACGTGATGTCCAGTTTCCCGATGGTTGTGAATCGAGCTGAAGATCGGGCAACGCGGCGCGCACGTCCTGTTGCAGGAGGGCGGTCGCGGCGGTCCAGCGGAGTTGCGCCGGATTTTCGCGGGAAAGCGGTTCGCTGAAAGTGAGCGGAGTTCCGGAAAGCGATGGTTCAAACCGGCCGGGAATAAATTGAATATCGGTGGGATGGCCGGCGCACTCGCATTGCGCCTGCGTACTTAATGTCGGCACTGCACCGAGATCCTCCGGGCCGACGGAGCGTCCGTGGTCTACGAGTAAAACATTGCCGCGGGCCACGCTGATAGCTTCGATGAATTTGCACTCGGGTGCCTCGGCAATCGCCGAAAGGCAAAGTGAAAACGGCAGCGCGTCCTCGGTGGCCCATTCGATTTCAACGATGGGTTGCTGATAAAGCGTGTCCTCGGCGGCGGTGACTTTGGTCAGTCGGACAACGTGGCGTTTCGCCGGATCGGCGTCGGCGGGATTTCCGGTGATCGGGCCAATCACCTCTTCGAAGATGAGCACGTCACCCGCGCGCAGATTTAGCGCATGGCGGCGCGCCGACTGAGTCGCGCCAAGCGCCGGACCATTTGGTTCGGGAGCGGGAACTGGAACGGGATCAGGAGACGGAGTGGGCGGTTGTGCTTTGATCAAACTGTCGATCAACGTCGCCGACGTGCTGCCGCGTTCGATACAGCATCTTTTTCCGCCCCACGTGTAGAAATTAATTTCGCTGTGAGCCGCATGGAATTGCAGCGACGCGGCTGGATTCAAGGCCATCGGCTGGAAGACTTCGTAGGAATCGGCCGGGACCGCGCGCAGGTCGGTCCATTGAAAGATGTTCTTTGCGGGAAGATTGTTGTTTTGCGGAAAGGTGATGAACGACACGTCGGTTGGATCGAGAGAAAAGTCGGTATCGGTCCCGAGGCAGATCCAAGTGCGCGCATTGCACCCTTCGTGCAGATGATAATCGATGAGGCGTGCATGGCGCCGGACGGAGATGCGTTGGCGCGCGGTCGCGAGATAGGCTTCGGTCGCCACCGCGTCTTGGAAATAACTGAGGTAATCGCCGGTGTAGGCGAGTGCTTCGATCAGCGTGATGCCGACGTCGGGCACGTG
>JBEPTW010000150.1:0-9454 GCA_041691855.1 Verrucomicrobiota bacterium
GCGACCCGAAAATCACCACCGAACTCGCCCGCTGGAATCGTTCCGCCGTGCCGTTTAATCTAATTTACACCCCGGGAAAATCCGACCCAGTGATTCTGCCCGAGTTGCTGACTCCGGGAAAAGTAGTGGAAGCTTTCGCGCAAGCGGCCGCGAAATAAGGAAAAGCATTTGCCGGCCGTGAGTGGAGCTACGGCGACCTCGCCGTAACTCGCCAACCGTCCGCAGCGGGGTCGCGGCGGCTCCAGAATTTCGGATCGGTGCCTCCGAGAGCGGGCTTAAAATTTGCCGCACACTTCCAACGCTCCTGCATCGCGAATGCTTGTCTGGTCCGTGGCGTCGCCGACGATAATCGAGCCGGTCATGTCGGGATGATAAATACAATGGTAGTCAAACTTACCGGCGTGTTCCGCCAGGTATTTCCAGATCGTGTTCGGACTAATCATGCCTGAGTCGAAACGCTTGGCGTTTCGTTCCGTTACATTGTGCGGAACGAGGTCCGCATTTTTGAATTCAATCGTATCTCCGGGAAAAACGGTCACGACGGCCGGAGTGAACTTCATATTTTCGATCGTCACCACGTAAACCTGAGGCGCATGCGACCTTCGCTGGAACGCGGCGCCAAAACCCACGGTCACAACCAGCAGAGCCAAAATGATTGAAACGACCGGTTGTGACAACTTCATGGGCGATCCGGATTATTTCAACGCTGCCTGTAGATGCTTGGCGTGGCCAAGGTGTTGGATAAACGCCGGACGCACCTTGACGAGCAGCGCCTTGAGTTCTGCATTTTGCGCATTGGGAATCAGGGTGCCGTCGAGGGCCGCAATCACTTGTTCGTGATAAGCGACTTCGTGGTCAACGTAAGCACGGTCGAAATCCGTCCCGGACAAAGTGCGGAGATGCGCCAGATTTTTCTCGCCGCCATCCTCGAGCGATTTGCTGGTGTCGTTGGCTTCAGGCGTAACCTTTAGCTTGGTCACCAGCGCTACGGCGCTCTGGTTTACCGAGGTGTGGTCGGTGACCATCATGTCGGCGAATTCCTTGACTGTTGAATCCGAGGTTTTCTCGGCTGCAAGGTGGCCGGCATCGATGTCGACTTGGTTCGCAGCGACAACAATCGCGGCGATTTGCGCATCGTTAGGTTGCGCGTGAGCGACGGCGAATGAGACGGCCGCAATTGCGGCGATTGCGAAGTGATGGATATTTTTCATATTAAGAACAATCGAAGTAACTGGGTTGGTGAGGCTGAGTTTGTTTACTAACCTCCATTGGATGCGCGGTGGGCGGCAGGGTTACAGCGAGGAGCAAAAAAAACCACAGCGAGGTCGCCGTGGCTCCAAGAAAGAGGCTGCTAGTGGCTTTCCAACACTGCGCTCATGATGCGCGCAGTCAGCGGATCGCAAAATTCGGCGCGATATTCGAAGAGCTCCATCCCGGCGGCGCTGGCGAGCAATGTGGACTTCAGCCGTTCACGCGCGCGATGCAGCAATACTTTGACGTTGCCCGCCGTCTGGCCGAGGCAAGCGGCGGCCTCGGCGTTGGTCAGGTGTTGCACTTCTCGCAGTACGTACACCGCGCGAAGATTTCGCGGCAACGCACCAATCGCAGCCTCCAAAATTATTTTCATTTCCTTGAGGTTCAGACGGGCCGCACCTTGGGGCGCGACGGCCCGTTCCTGACTGGCCGTTTCCTCCACCAAACTTTCTTCGCGCAAACCGCGTTGGCGGCGAAGAATCATGAGGCATTCGTTGATCATGATGCGCGTCAGCCAGGTGGAAAAAGAAGCCTCGCGCTGGAAATTGCCGAGGTGAAGAAAGGCCTTGAGGTACGTATTCTGCATCGCGTCCTCGGCCTGCTGATGTTGCTTCAAATAACTCAAGCCCACACGAAACAAGCGGCCGTTGTACCGTCGGACGAGGACTTCAAACATTTCGCGGTTACCCCGGTTCACTTCGTCGACCGCCTGTAAATCCGAAATTGCCGAATGAAGATCGTTGGGATTGGTCTGGGAACTCGGATGCATACGTATTGGATGCCGCGAACGATCGGAGGTTACAACTGTTGCCACCTGGGGGTATCGCTCGGCTCAGATCTGAATTCCTCGCCCTGATTTCGGTGTGTGCTGTGGTGCCGGGCTGAATTGGTCCGGCTAAAAAATATGGCTTAAATCGATCGGACAATGAAGACCGGCGGACAAGCGCCAGAAATTAATTCCACTGGTGCGGGAGCGGCAGGGCGGATGGGCAGCGCGTAGTTCGTCTCGTCTGATCATTTCCACGATCTCGCAGCTAAAAGGTTAGTCAGGCCGCCCGGTGATTTTGTTATAACCTCAGATAACCTGATCCCAGCCCGCGGAGAGACTCGGAACGAGCAAACGAGCTGAGCCTGTCACGGCACAAACCAAATGGTGGAGCGCGACCTCCGGGCGCGCTGGGTACCGGCTCACGTTGCAAAACCCGCCCGGAGGTCGGGTTCCACCACCGCAGATACATTCGCGGTGAAGTTGAGCTCACCCTCATTCCTCGGGATCAGGATGTCTGAACCTAACTTTGGGTGGGTTGAGTTGAATCAACCCATTCGCTAGGGTAATCAGGCCGCCACCGACCAGCAGATGCCAGGTCAGTTCTTCGTTGCGATAATCGAATCCAGCCCAGCGTGAAAACAGCGCCGGCAAAAACAACGCCATCACGGAAGCGAACAACGGTTCCACGCAGTAAATCAATCCCGCTTCCGTTGCCGTGATCTTCGGCTGCCAGCGATTCATGATCGTGTACGAACCCAACGTGCAAAATCCGGTGAGAAAGAGGGTGAACGTTAACCACGGCGTCGACTTCAACGGCGTGAGTAAATCGGACGTCGTCGACGCCGTAGCAAACGCCATCCCGCCAAAGAAAATCGCCTGCACCACAAACATAACGAGCGTCATCGGCAGCGGACGGTTCGCCGCGAAGGATTTGTTTTCCAACAACAGAATTTGAATCATGAAGAATAGCGAACTCACCAGCGTCTCGATTTCTCCCCGGCCGAGGCGCATGGCGTGAAAATCAAAGCGTCCAAGAATGGCGACGCCCGCGAGCACCAGTGAACAGCTAATCATGACTAGTCCGGTGGGCCAGTGGCGCAGGCGCGTCGCGACATAAAGAGGAATCAGGATCGCGTACAGTTGCGTCAGGAATGAGGAGACGGACGCCGACGTGAACTGCAGTCCGTCGTTCTGAAACAACATGCCGGCCCCCGCCGCCGCTCCGATCAAACACCCTTGTTTCAACTCCAGCCGGGTGATCGTGCGCAGTTCTTTCCGCAGCAGTACCAGCAGCACGATCGTGCCCAACATAAAACGCGGCGCAATCGTGCAGGCGGTCACGAACCATGAATTTGGCACGCTCAACAGGTGCTGATGCGCGAACATAATCGCCTTGATCAACGGAAAACTCAGTCCCCAAAAAAAATTGGCGAGCAGTAACATGAGCACGGCCTGCGTGTGAACTGAGCGAGAGTAAAACATTCGATCGTTAACACCAATTCGTTTTTCGCCGGACTACAAATCAACTCACGCTGAGATGAAAATGAAAGCGCGGCTTCGACGCCCGTCACGCGGATTGCCGCGTGCGGGCACAAAAAAACCGCCGTGGATTTCTCCGCGGCGGTTTCAAAATAGAGCTTGGGGTGCTACTTACTTCACGTGCTTGCTGACAAGCTTGGTCATGTCGAACATGCTGACCTGCGCTTTGCCACCGAAAACAACCTTGAGGGCGGCGTCGGCGTTGATGTTGCGCCGGTTCTTCTTGTCTTGAAGACCGTTCTTCTTGATGTACGCCCAGAGCTTCTTGGTGAGCTCAGTGCGGGGGAGCGGCGTGGCACCTACGATCGGGGCGAGCGCTGCATCGGGAGTAACCGGCTTCATGAAAGCGGCGTTGGGTTTACGGGTGGTTTTTTTAGCCATAGTGCTACTTGTCATAGAACCCACCCGACCCAATGCAACGATTTTCTAGAGGGGAAATCACTTTTCCCAGAGGAGAAACGCGCGCGTCCGCATCGCCTGATTATTCTTGCGATCTTTCGGCCACGACTCACGCGCCGTCGTCAACTTGAACGAACTGCCGATAAAGCGCCGCGTAGTGTCCGCGATGGGCGAGCAACTCCGCGTGCGTGCCGCGTTCGATGACGCGGCCTTGATCCAATACCAACACGAGGTCCGCGTGGCGGATCGTGCTCAAGCGGTGCGCCACCACAAAACTGGTCCGGCCGGCGAGCAGTTTGCGCAGCGCTTGCTGGAGTCGCGCCTCGGTCAGAGCATCAATCGAACTGGTCGCCTCATCGAGGATGATGATGCGCGGATCAGCCAACAAAGCGCGGGTGAAGCAGATAAGTTGACGCTGACCGACCGACAATCCGGCGCCTTTCTCCCCGACTTCCGTGTGCATTCCGGCGGGCAACGCTTCAAAAATATCGAGGCAATCGAGCGCCGCTGCGGCCGCTGTGATCTCGGCGTCGCTGGCTTCCGGCCGGCTCAGGCGGATGTTATCCATGACAGTGCCGCTGAAGAGAACGTTCTGCTGTTGCACCATGCCCATCTGGTGATGCAACGACTGACTGGTGATCGTCCGAATATCCCGCCCGTCCACCAGCACTTCACCGATCGTCGACAGGTAAAACTTGGCCACTAAACTAATAATCGAGCTCTTACCGCTGCCGGTGTGACCAACCAACGCCACGGTTTGGCCGGGTTCGGCGATGAAATTCACGTCATGCAACACGAAGCGCGCAGGGTCGTAGCCAAACGAGAGATTCCTGAATTCAACCCTCGCCCCTTTGCCCGATGGCGCAGGCAAATCGGTCGCATCAGGATTGTCCGCCCAATCCGGTGTCACGTCGATCAGGCGGAACACCCGCTCCGCTCCGGCCATCGCAATCAGCGCCTGGTTATATTGGTTACCGATGATGGCGATCGGGGCAAAAAACTGGTTCGCGAGGAGGAAAAACGTGATGAGGCTGCCCATGCTCATATCCGCATGGAACACGCGCCAACCGCCAACCATCAGCAACAGCGCCACGAAAAACTGACTGTTCAACTCCAACAGCGGAGTGAGGATCGCCGAGGTGCGGGCCAACGCGATGTTGTAGCGAGCGTGATCCGCGAGCAGGTTGCGGAAGAGTCCGGCGTTAGTTTCCTGTCGCACGAAACCTTGCGTCACCCGCATGCCATTGACCGATTCGGCGAGTGTCGCCGTCACGCGACTGAAACTCTCCTGTGAGGCGCGCGAATACAAACTGAGTTTCACCCGGAAATGTCGGTTGAGCAGCCAGAGGACGGGCGCGAGGGCGAGCACCACCACAAAGAGCACCCAGTCGCTGTAAGCCATCACCGCCGCCGAAAAGACCATCGAGCCAAATTGGATGACGCTAACAAAAAGCACGTCTTGAATACCGAGGCGAACCGCTTCCACATCGCTCGTGACGCGACCGATGATCCGTCCGAGCTTGATCCGATGATAGAAGCTCATCGGTTGTTGCATCAGTTTTTCAAAAATTTCCCGTCGCAAGCCGTTCACCACGGTTTCCCCGATTTCCAACGCGAATCGCTGGCGGAAATGAAAAAGGAAGTCGGTGGAAATCGCCAGCAACCCATAACCCGCCACCCCCCAACCGATGCCGGAAAAATCACGGCTGGTGATCGGTCCTTTAATAATGAGCGACATCACCCACACCAGCGCGGGTAATTGGGCCGAACGAATCAATGTCATCACGACCAGCGCCCTCACCTTGCCGTTGATGGGTTTGGTGTAGGTGAAAAGCCGCCGGATCAAACCCCATTCAAGCGGTTTAAATTGTTCCTCATCGTCCTCGTTTTCCGGAAGGCTCTGGACCAAGACGGAAGGTCGCCGGCGGGCTTTGGCGGAAGGCTCACTCATGATGTCGCCTCCTTACCCGCCAAGCCGAGCAATTGAAGATCTCGCGAATCGACCAGCTGCAGATTCGCCACCCGCAGGTAGGGGCCTTGCATCCGCATCAATTCCGCATGCGTCCCGCGCTGCACGATGCGCCCGTCTTCCATTACGATAATAAAGTCGGCGCGCCGCAAGGTGCTCAAGCGGTGGGCGACGATGAAGGTGGTCCGGCCAGCGATGGCGCGGTCCAAGGCCTCGAAAATCTCGTGTTCCGTTTCGCTGTCGATGGCCGCCGTCGGGTCGTCGAGCAGGAGAATCGCCGGCTCCAGGAGCACCGCCCGAGCGATCGCGAGACGTTGGCGCTGGCCTCCGGACAGACTGTTGCCGCTTTCACCAAGAACCGTCTCATAACCTTCCGGCAAAGCGGTGATAAAATCATGCGCTGCGGCGATGCGAGCAGCCTTTTCGATTTGTTCGCGCGTGGCCTCCGGGTGACCAAACGCGATGTTGGCGGCGATTGTGTTGGAAAAGAGAAAACTTTCTTGGAAAACCGAGCCGATATTGCGGCGGAGATCTTCCAGATTGAGCCGACGTGCATCGTGACCGTCGACGAGGACGCGTCCGCTTGTGGGATCAAAGAACCGCGGAACCAGGCTCATCAGCACGCTCTTGCCGGCACCCGTCGCGCCGAGAATGGCCACGCATTGGCCCGGTTTTACCGCGAGGTTGATGTCACGCACGACGGCTTCCGCGCCATGATAGGCAAACGACACGTTTTGGAACTCAATCGATCCTTTCAAACGCGGGCACCGGATCGCGTCGGAGGAAGTTTTTACTTCGACGGGCGCATCGAGAATTTCGAAAACCCGCCGCGCGCCAATGAGCGATTGCTGCACGCTATTCACGATGGTGGCGACGTTGTTGACCTGACCCGAAAACTGTTCGAGCAATCCAGCAAAGACCACCAAGCCAGTACCCAACGGCAATTGATCGTGCGCCACCAGCCAACCGCCATAGCCGAGCAAGACCATCATGTTGATACGGGTCAGAAAACCAATCGCCGGGGAAAACAAACTGATGCGCCAAAATATGCCGCGCTGCTGAACAAAGCAGGCCAGATTCGCCGCATCAAATTTGGCGCGAGCCTCGTTTTCCCGACCAAAACCCTTGGTCACCGCGACACCTTGAATCCCTTCGGTAAGAATTTGCACCATCTTCTCCACCAGTGTCCGGTTCTGCGCGTACTCGGGCTGGATCTTGCGAGAAAACCAAGCCGCCAACAGGCAAAGCGCCGGCGTCGTCGCCAGACAAACCACCGTCAGCAACGGACTGAGATTCACCATGTAGATGATATACGCGGTCAACGAAATCACCATGATGACACTTTGGATCAGCACCTGGTCGACGAACATCCGCACCGACTGCACGTCGCCCGTCACCCGGGTGATGATGGAGCCGGTGGTGTTGGCGTCGAAGAAACGAAAACTCAATTGTTGGAGTTTTTCGTAAACCTCGCCGCGCAGATCCACGACCAGTTCCTGCTGGACCAATTTATTAACGGAAACCGCGTACACATAATTCAGGACCGCGCGGATCAAGGCAAAGCTCAGGATCAATCCCGCCAGCAATCCGAGGACTTGCAATGGCGGCCAGTTTTCCGGCAAGTGAAGGGAAATTCCCTTGGCCGCGACTGCCGGAGTGTGCTCGATTTTATGGCGGACGTAATCGATGCCCAAGCCCGTGAAGCTCAAACCCCCAATACCGAGGGTCAACAACACGAGCTGGATTCCCAGCACTTGGAGGCAATGAAGCCGGTAGCGCCATGCCAGTCCGAACAATCGCCGGATGAGCACTCCATTGCCCGGTTCAGTGATGGGATGGAGCGTGGCTGGCATGGAATGACGACAGTTAAGAACAGTTCGACTCCGTGCACGAAATATTTTTTCGCTAAAATCGTCGCGCCGAAATCAGTATGCATGAGGCAAACGCCCCAGTGGATAGGCACGCGTTATAGAGTGAATGGCTGCGGGTTATGGCGATAAATCGCTTGCCTAAAACAACGCTCCGCGCAGCCTGCTCCGCGTTGAGTTGGTTGTTTGTTAGATTCTATCGCTACGGAAAATTGTCAGGTGAGCGCCACTGTTCAGTGATGATTTGAAATCCGAATTTCGGGGACGGGCGGTAAGGCGACACCATCAGCTCCCCTCATCACATGTCAGATAACAGCAAGCTCTACGTGGGGAATCTTCCCTTCGCCAGCACCGCCCAGGATCTCGAAGCCCTGTTTGGTCAGGTCGGCACCGTCAGCGTCGTTGAAATCATCTTCGACAAATTCACCGGTCGTTCCCGCGGTTTTGCCTTCATCACGATGGCCAATGGCGACGAAGCCCAACAGGCAGTCGAGAAGTTCCACGGCCACGAAATAGAAGGCCGGGCGCTTTCGGTTAATATCGCACGACCCCGTGAAGATCGTCCTCCCGGTGGCGGGTTCGGCGGTGGTGGTGGCGAACGTCGCGGTTTCGGTGGTGGTCGCGGCGGTCGCGGCGGTGGTGGGGGTGGTGGTTATCGCGGCGGCGGTGGCCGGGGTGGCCGCGACGGCGGCGATCGCGGTGGTTACCGTGGCGGTCGCGACGGCGGTGATCGCGGCAGCGGCGGTTACGGTCGCGAATAATCGCAATTCAACCCTATGCTTTTCCAAGGCCGGACGTTTGTCCGGCCTTTTTCTTTTGAGGAGCACTTCAACCTAAAGCTGCAGCGACCTCGCTGCAGGATTCCCCAGGACCACCGGCGAGGTCGCCGCGGCTCCATCGACGCTGACGCTACCGAGCCAGAAATCGCTTTTCCCATTCCGGATTGGATAGCGGGACCGGACGGTATTTCCCAAACAGCGCATACCGGGTTCGCGCGATAAGCCTATAAAATGGATCACGCAACCGTCCAGGTAGGATTCGCAGCCACGCTATTGCGCGCCATTTTCCACCGACTGCCGCCGCAGCCGCCAACGCGCCATCCGTTCTAAAAAGCGGCGGGTAAACCAGTGGATAATCCCAATCCATAACAAACACCAACGAATCGAAATCGTTCAGCGGCATCCCCTGCGACTTTAGATACTCCTGTGCAGGCGCACTCTGCAGCGGCGCAAAATTCAACCGCCCAGCCGAATCCGAACGCAGCAACGAAAGCACCAACCGGTTGCACAGTCCGCATTCACCATCATAAAGCAGAACCGGGCGGCCATGGAGTTCGTCCCTCACAGCATGATCGCGAGAGCCACGCTGAAATAGATAATCAAACCGGTGACGTCGACCAAAGTCGCTACAAACGGCGCGCTGGAAGTCGCCGGATCAAAACCGAGTCTTTTCAGCAGAAGCGGCAGCATCGATCCCATCAATGAACCCCAGAGCACAATCCCGATCAACGCGACTCCCACCGTCAATCCCACCAGCGGCCAGTGCGGACCATAAATCGGGGTGAACTGCGACCAAATCGCGATGCGCAAAAAACCAATGACACCCAGGATCAGGCCAAGCGCAGTTCCAGCGACTAATTCACGGCGCATGATCCTC
>JBEPTW010000151.1:0-9361 GCA_041691855.1 Verrucomicrobiota bacterium
AGCGAGGCGTTGTTCACCGCCTGTTTCAAAATGAGCTATAGGAATATGCTCGATGAACTCAGAGGCTACATCAAGTTTACCGACTACAAGGATCAGGAAGCGCACGTGAAGCTGGCGGAGCCGCCGCCGCTGGTGCTGCGCGACGCGACTCAGGCCGAGGTGGGTCGCATCAAAGGCGAGGCGCTTTTGCTCGCGGCGCACCCGGAGAAGGCGCGCGTGGAATTCACCACGCCCTACATCCGGGGCGAACGCGATCCGCGTCTGCTCGCGTCGCTCGGGATTTTTGAGCACACCGTCGGAGAGGACGATCACGCGGGCAAATTTCTGGATGCTGCCATTGCGGCCAAGGTCGAACGCCCGGCGGCCTATCTGACCCTCGCGCAAATTCGCTACGCCGCGGCGATGGCGAAACCCGGCACGACGGACGGCGATTTTTCACCGACGCAGACCGCCCAAGTGCTCGCGCCATTGCTGGTCGCGCGCCAGCAGCAGCCCCAGTTGCAGGCCGTTTATGAACTTATCGGCGACACCTGGTCGCACAGTGCGATGAAGCCAAAGAAGGAAGATGTCGCGGTGCTCGTCGAGGGCGTGCGGCTGTTTCCGACTCGCCTGCGGATGTTGTATCAAACCGCCGTGTTCGCCGCCGACACCGGCATGGACAATGTCGCGGGTCCGCTCGTCGACTACGCCTTGCAGGTCGCGCCCGATGCGAAAACCAAGGCGGTTTTCGAGAAACTCAAAGCCACGCTCCCGCCAACGCCCGGGAAAACATAAACGGAAACTGGCGCCCGCTCAGCGGGCGCCAGTTTCGCCTGAGCCGAAAAGCTTTCGTGATGAAGATGTACTTCGGTTCGTCTCCGGTATCGGCTAAAACTAAAATCCGCAGATTGAACCAGAAATTTCGCACGAAGGCAGCAGAGGACACAAAGGCGAGGAATCAAACAATCGGATTCAAACGCGTCCGTTCGACTTCGCTCAGGACGGTCTGAGGTCGGAGAAGGCGAAAAATTCCAATCCATTTTTTAACCACAGATGATACAGATACGATCCGGATAAAATAAAAGGCAACGGACCCGCCTTCGCGTAGAGCTTCGGCGCCGCGAGGGCTTGGGCTTTTTATATCCTGTATTTATCTGTGAAATCTGTGGTTAAAAATTCCGGGAATTGGATCGGAAGAATCTTACGCCAAGGACGCAAAGCGGGATGTCAGCCGAACGAACCCCGCCAACAAGTGAACCTTGCCCCACCCGCGAGGCCCTTTCGTTTGGCCACAAAAAGCCACGAAAAGTTCCCGCGCCGTCCATCAAAAAATTTCGCGCGCCTAGAGGCGCCTTTGAGTTTTAATCACCTTCCATTTTTCGTGGCTAAACCTGTCTTGATCGGGCCATCCCAGCGATCGAAAGGAATAATGTAGGCGGGGTGCGACGAGCACACCACCTACCGTAGGTTGCGCGCTCGTCGCGCAACGTTTTCTCATCAACCGAAATTAAAAGCGAGGACGCGTCCGTTCGTCGACTTCGCTCAGGACGGCCGGAGCCCGTCGTATGGTCGCAGAACGCGGAGTAAGATCACGTCAAGCTCCGCGCCCGCCGAGTTAAATTTATTCCATCCGAATTCGCCGTGGAGTTGAGCTCCCTCCACCTGATTTTACGGAATAACTTTTTGGGAAGGCCCCGGAGTTTGCCGGGGCAGTTTACTTATTTGCCAGATGCATCCTGACGATTCGTTGGACTCTCGCTGGTGCTTATCACCAGTCGTTTCCCCGTCGCCAGCTCGTGGTAGGGGATGAAATATCCCGCCACGGTCTTGTCATCGTAAGTAATGCCGGTGATCCGGGGTCCGGCATTTTCCCTCACGATGGTGAGTGTCCGGTCGCCCAATTTCATTTTGACCTCATCAAAGATCGGCACGGTCACGATGTAGTCTTCGTTGGCCGGTGAATACGGATAGAGGCCGATGGCATTGAAAACATACCACGCCGACATCTCGCCGGCATCGTCCATGCCTGACAGGGTATGCCCGCCATCCATGCCATAGAAGCGATCCATGATCGTATTCAAGAGCACTTGGGATTTTTCCTGCTTTCCCACCCAGTAATAGAGATAAGCGAAACCGTGGTCCGGCTGGTTGCCCTGACAGTATTGTCCGATGAAGCTATTGACGTTCATGGCGATGTGGTTGGGATCCCACGGAATCGTGAAAAGCCGGTCCAATTGCCGCTCAAATGCCTCCTTGCTTGGATAGAGCCCAATCAGCCCCTCCGTATCCTGGGGCGCGAAAAACGAGGACTGCCAGGCGTTGGCCTCGCGGTACATGTACTCATAATAGGGATACTGCGGGTCGAAGGGCTCGACCCAGCCGCCCTCCTTGAGCCGGCCGCGCATCAGGCCGGTGGAGGCATCGAAGACGTTGGCGTAGTTTCGCGCCCGTTTCATCATGATTTGGCGGGTCTTCTCGTCCTTTAACTCTCCCGCCAACAACCCGACCGCGTAGTCATCGTAAGCATATTCCAACGTTTTGGTGACGCCTGCCTTGGCCTTGGTTTCCACGTTCGGGTTCTTGATCACCGGCGTTGAGATATATCCCTTCTCAATGTATTCCGCTAGGTAGGGGCGAGCTTTTTTGTTTTCGACGGTGGCGTTGTTCAGGAGCAACGCGTAGGCGGCTTTTACGTCGTACCCCCGCAGTCCGCGCAGATAAGATCCCGCGATGAAGGCCGCCGCGTGATCGCCGTGAAAAAAGGTCGGCATAAACCCGGTGACTTGCCCACGATCAATCAGGGATTGAATGACG
The DNA here is from genome assembly GCA_041691855.1 of Verrucomicrobiota bacterium. Lineage (GTDB taxonomy): Bacteria > Verrucomicrobiota > Verrucomicrobiia > Opitutales > Opitutaceae > Lacunisphaera. The sequence continues at coordinate 2,794 of JBEPTW010000151.1, forward strand.
TCTTCCGTCACCTTCGGTGAAAGCATGCCGAGCAAAACCAATTTGTTGCGATAGTCGTCCCACAGGGAAGGGACGGTGTAATAGGAGAAGTTCTTCCGGACCACCTTGCCGGCTTCATCGGTGAAATCGCCGTTTACGTCGCTGCGCAACGCTGGCCACAGAAACGAGCGATAGAGGCAGGAGTAAAACAGTCCCCGTTGTCTTTCCGTGCCCCCGGATACTTGGATGGCCGACAGCAGTTTGTCCCAAGTCGCGGTCGCCTCGCCGCGGATTTGCGCGAAGCTCTTGTCGGCGATTTCCTGCTCCAGATTTAAGTGCGCGTTCTCCACGCTCACGAACGAAAAGCCGATCTTCAGTTCCACCGGGCCGCCGGCGTCCTCGAAATCGACGACCGAGATTTCGTGATGCGCGCCCGTGACGGACCGGATCGCGTCAATCCGATGGCTGGTAATCGCGTAAAAGAAAATCTTTTCGGAAGCGTGCTGGAAGCCGGTGAAAGCATGGTCGCCGGCCTGCTCGATTTTCCAGTCAGCGACCCGCTCGTTCGACACCGCCAGATTGACCACCAACTTTTTCTTGCGGCCGTCTTCATACGTGTATCGGTGATAACCGCACCGTAAGGTCGTGGTCAGTTCCGCATTGATGCCGTACCGCTGCAGCAGAACTTGATAGTAACCGGGCGCGGCCGATTCATGCTGGTGGTCAAAAGCAGACGCGAAGTCGTCGGGATCGGCCTCGCCCGCGATCGGCAGCATTGGAACGTAGCAAAGATTCCAATGCCCCTTGTTGGTATGGGCGAAAGCGAGGATCTTGCTGTTTTCGTATTCATAGCCAGCCCCGCTTTTAAATTTGGTAATGGGGCTGAGCTGGACCATCGCGTTGGGCAGGGACGCTCCGGGAAAAGTTAAGCCGGCCCACACCCGCCAAGGCGGAGTGAAACCAATGTCCGCCACATTCGTGAGCGGCGCGGTGCCAAGGAAAGGATCGACGTAGTCGACCGGGGATTTGGCGGTGCCTGCCGGCCCGATTCGCGCGTCAGCGGCGCGGCTTGATGCGCATGAACAGACCACAGCTAGAGCTAAGCTAATTAATTTTTGTCTCATTTGTTGGGTGAACGTTTGTTCCTTCGGCACACGGGAGTGGGCGTTGATATTATTGGGACCCGGAATCGGGACCTGGCCAAGAGTGAGTCCGGAAGGCTGGTTGAGGTGTCGGGCAGGGAAGGGAAGAATGTCGATTCATGGCGGGGGAATGTCCAGCGCGGGTTAGTTTTCTATCCGGATTCCCGTGGAAATGAAAACTAGCAATGATCCCGTGCGAACTTTCCGATCCAGATGCTGTCGTATCGTAGAGTGAATCGGCGCGGCGTTTGGGGACAGTCGTGGGCGTGGTCAAGGCGGCCAGACGGGCGCGCAAGGTCGGTGACGGAAGCGGAGCGGTAGGTTGCAAGAATCCAATAAATGGCACGGGATTCCTGTTGGTCTGAGCGGTAAATGTGTGTCAAAAATACAACTAGGCAATTTATCCCAATGAACGAAAGCCTGCTCAAGTTTCGATCCTACCTGCTCAGCGATGTGTCGTTTATCGCCTGCGGCGGTATCCTGACCGCCACCGCGATCAGGCCGATTCTCCTGATTCCGATTCTCTCCTCGGTGACAATCGGCGTGCTGATGCTCAAGGTCATGGCCGTGAATGTTAGCCGGCCAATCCCCTCGATCCTCCGCTGTGCGGCGTCGCCTATGGTATGATGATCGCGCCGCACATGAGTTTTCAATTCACGTTGATTGATTTCGTCGACCGTCGACGTGATGAACGAATTTCTAATGACGAAATTACTGTCATTGGCCGACGCTAATTCCGGCGCTGGCCCTCCCGCGACGAATCTTCGCGCGATCGCTAAAGTCGCGTGCGTCAGCCACGTTACGGTGTCCCTCGCGCTGCGCAATCATCCGCGCGTGTCGGAGAGCACTCGGCAGCGCATCCGCGCTCTCGCGGACAAGATGGGTTACCGGCCGAACGCCCTCGTTTCTGCGTTAATGAGCCATGTGGGCAGTAACCGGCGGGTCGTCGATCAGGAAGTGGTCGCCTTTCTCACCGGCGGACCGACGCCCGACTGGGCCATGACCCGGCCCAATGTCCGCCAAAATTATCTCGGCGCCCAAACGCGGGCGGAGCAACTCGGGTTCCGCCTCGAAACTTTCTGGATGGGCCCGGGCGGCGAGAATGCCCCGGCCACCGCTAAAATTCTGCGCACCCGATCGGTACGCGGCGTGATTGTCGCCCCGCTGCCCGTGCCCCACGCTGCGAACATCGCCCTCGACTGGCCGCACCTCGCCGCCACGACCATCGGCTATTCATTTGAACAGGTGCCCCTCCATCGCGCCGCGTCCCAAGACGTGAATGGCATGATCCTGGTTTACGAAAAACTTCGCCAGCTCGGCTACCGCCGCATCGGCCTCGCCACGAGCGTCGAGGACATGATGCGCGTGAAATATTACTGGCTGTCGGGACTGCTCACTGGCCAGGAACTTTTTGGCGGCGAGCGCGTACCGCACGTGACCTACGAGGTGAAAACAGAAAAGGATCGTTTCCACGCCTGGTATCGGAAACACCGGCCCGATGTCATCGTGGGCGTGACCCGCGACAACTATTTTTGGTTGAAAGAAGCCGGCATCCGCATTCCGCAGGACGTGGGGTATGCGCAGCTGAACCTCCTTGATGATTTGACCGACAAAGTCTCCGGCATCTGGCAACAAAGTTTCGAGATCGGCGCGGCCGCAATGGACCTGCTCGTGACGCAACTCCACAATAACGAATACGGTTCACCGATCACGCCTACCTGCACGCTGATCGATAGTCGCTGGATGGGCGGTACGACGGCGCCGGCGCGGAGGTGATGGCTCGGACGGGGTCACGTGGGACGGCCTTCGCCAATCAGCTCTGCTCGGGCGCGTAGGGCGGGCGCAAGCACCGGCCCTATAGCAAGCGACGCAAGTTATTTACCAGACACGCCCTAATACCTCGGAGCTTGTCGCCGACTTGGATTGGATGGGGGAGGGATCTTGCGCGCGACTCAGGATGGGCGATGTCGCGCGCAAGCTCGTTATCGAGGTCTCCGCGGATCGTCCCATGTGATGACGAAATCGACGCGCCGCTTGTGGCAAGCGCGAAGATCATCGGTCACCTGCGATTCGCCGGGACGTCCACTCTGATCACGAGAGCAATTGCGGGTGCTCGTTAAAAGTTTTCCAGACCAACTCGCCGAAGATCGTATTCGCCCAGGCGAACCACGACCGCGTGAACTTCTTCGGATCATCTTTGTTAAACGCTTCGTGCATGAATCCGGTGCCGGCGTGGGTTTTTTGCAGCGTCGTCAGGCACTGCGAGAGTTCACGGTCGCTGGTTGCGGTCAGACCTTGAATAATAACTCCCAGCGGCCAGATCATGTCCACGCCCACGTGCGGTCCACCCAATCCGCTGGCGGCCTTGCCGACGCAATAATACGGATTCTCCGGTGAAAGGAGCATGCGTCGTGTGTTCTGATAAACTTCATCGTTGGCCGAAACGGCCCCGAGATAAGGCAGTGACAGCAGGTTCGGAATATTACCGTCGTCGGTGCAGTAGAAATTACCGAAGGCATCCACTTCGTAAGCATAAACCCGTCCGGCCGTCGGGTGATTGACAATGGCGTATTGCTGCAACGCCTTTTCGACTTCGTCCGCGAACGCGCGGCATTCTTTTGCGAGTTCGGAATCGTGTCTGATTTTTTCCACCATCTCGGCCGCTTGGCGCAGACTGACGACGGCGAAAAAATTTGACGGCACGAGGAACGGGAAAATGGTCGCATCGTCGCTCGGGCGAAACATCGAGTAAATCAATCCCACCGGCTTCGCGGGATTGCCGTAACCGCGGCCCGGTAAGCTGTCGGTCGCGAACTCGGTTCGCCGCATGAAATGGTACGGCCCGCGGTCCGTCTTGCGCTGCTGCTCACGGAACGTTTGCACGATCAATTTCACGGCATTGTGCCACGTCTCGTCGAAGGGGGCGGTGTCGCCGGAGAGTGTCCAATATTGGTGCGCGAGCCGGATCGTGTAACAAAGCGAATCGATTTCCCATTTACGCTCGTGCACGCCGGGCTTCATGTCGGTCAAGTCGTTCTTCCATTCACCGCGTTTGCTGGGGTCCTTATAGAAGGCGTTCGCATACGGATCCTTCAAGACATAGCGGCTCTGGCGATTGATGACGCCGGCGATTAGCTGCTGGAGCGGCGCATCGTCCTTCATCAATTGGAGATAAGGGTAAACTTGCGCCGAGCTGTCGCGCAGCCACATCGCGTCGATGTCGCCGGTGATAACATAGGTGTCGGGTCGGCCATCGACCATGGTGAAGTCGACGGTGGTATCCAACGTGTTTGGAAAACAATTCTCGAACATCCACGCCAGTTCCTTGTTTCCTACCTTGGCGTGAATGCGCTCGATCGCGCGTTCGACGGCCACGCTTTTGAAGCAGCGTTTGCCCAGCGGCGTGCGAACCAAAGGAAATTCCGACGCGGCCGCGAAGCCGACCGGAGCGAATGCGAGCGCCGAAGCGGCCAGCGTGGTGTTGCGAATGAAGTCTCTGCGATTCATGGGTATTTCAGGGTTTAGGGTGATCGAGTTTTCGAAGGGCGAAAGCATAGGCGCCGAGTGCGACGGCTCCGCTGGTGCCGAGACGCGAGAGTCCAACGCCAACGCGTTGCAGCGGATCGTAGGTGATGAAACGGGCGGGACGGGGCGCGAGGTTAACCCAGTCCGACACTTCGATGCGGCGAACATCCCCGGTCAGAAACGCTTTCACGTCGTCACTATTCTCGAGATTGAACGCCCGCGAGGCCAGACGGGAAATTTTGTTTCCGTTGGGTTGAACATACTGGCCGTTCATTTCATCCACCAATGGTTTGAAAAACAATTGCGAGGCGCCGGAAAGTCCGCCGCCGACGACGACCAGACCATCGACCAAGGTCAGGGCGTTCGCGATCGCGTCGCCCGCCGACTCGCCCAGTCGACGGAACGATTCTTTGGCCGCCACTTCATTGCCCAGCCACTGACCGAGGGCGATTTTATGAATGGTATCCGGCTCGGGAGCGTCGTCGAAAGTTTCGCCCGCTAATTCTGCATAAGTCCGACGCACGGCGCGGATACTCACGCTTTCCTCAACGTTCATCGACGGATTTCGCTTATCGCGCATCAACCACACTTCGGCGGCAATCGAATTGTCCCCGATGAGCAGTTCGCCATTCTGAACGATCCCGCCGCCGATTCCGGTGCCAATGGTGATGCCGAGCAAGTTCCGGTATCGTTTTGGGCTGTGCGCGTTTTCCAGCAGTTGATTCACATAGGGCAGGAGCCCGCCAATGGCTTCACCGTAAGCGAAGAGATCGCCATCATTGCTGATGAAAACCGGAATTTGGAATTCGTCGGCCAGGATCGGGCCGAGCGGCACACCGCCCCGGAAGCACGGAAGATTACCGAGATCGCCGATGATGCCATTGGGATAATCGGCGGGCCCGGGAAACGCGAAGCTGATGGCCGCCGGCGCTTCGGCACAAGCGGCTCTCACCCGCCGGAACCCCTCCACCAGATGCTGCATGCACTGCTTGAGATCGTCGGGGCGAGACGGCATCGTCACCGTTTCGACACATGGCTTTGCGCCACGAATCGCCGCGAAACGAAAGTTGGTTCCACCTGCGTCCAACGTCATGACCACGCGTTGGTCCTTTTGAAGTGCCGCCGGAGCGAGATTCATGACGCGATTTTTCCCCGTCCGATACGATGGCCTTTCGCGCCGTAGAAGGCCACATAGGCATACGCGATCAACGGCACGATGAACGACAGCGGCAGGTTTTTCGTCATATCAGCGACCAGCCCCTGCAACGGAGGCAGCACCGCACCGCCTAAAATCGCCATCACCAGCAGTGACGATGCCTGACTTTTCAGGGTGCCCACGCCCTCGATCGCCAGCGAAAAAGTGTTGGACCATCCAATCGACGTGAACAAGCCCACCGCCACCACGCACCACATCGCCACTTTTCCTCCGCACAGAATTGCGGTCAGCAGCAACACCACGACGGTGGTCGAAAAAATCATCAGCGTTCGCCCCGCCTGCGATTTGCCGAAGCGGAACAGCACCCAGCACAGACCGACGAAGGGGAGATAGTTACGGAAAACCGCCCAGTTCGCCACGAACTGATCCCGCCACAGCGTGAAAACCGCGGTGCCCGAGCCTTCCCGCATCGCGTTCAGCGGAGCACTTTGTGCCACCCAGAGGAGAAAATAGGCCAGCAAGGGAATCGCGATCAGCAGCGCCTGCTTGGTCGCTTTTTTAATTTCGCTCAACTCCACGGCCCCCATGAAGCGTCCGATCAACAGCCCGCCCCAGTAGAGTGAAACAAACTTGCTCGCGTCGATCTCCGACAACCCGGCAATTTCTTTTTGTCCGAGAAAATTAATGATCGCGCTGCCCACCGACACTTCTCCGCCCACATACATGAAGATCGCGATCATCCCGAGCACCACATGCGGATACTTCA
>JBEPTW010000152.1:0-9338 GCA_041691855.1 Verrucomicrobiota bacterium
GTTATCAAAAAGTATGAAAAAGAACCTGACCAGTTTACTGATGATAATTGCGATCACCTTCGCTTTTACAATTAAGGTGCATGCCACCGATCGTTCGGAGGTTCTCCGGGCGATCAATTGGGTAGAGAACCCAACCAATCAGACGCACGTGGGCCGATTCGGCGAGCTTGGGCCTTACCAATTTCGTCCGGCAACGTGGAAGATGCATACCAGCAAACCCTTTAGCTTGGCCATCCGACGGCAGGAGGCCGACGAGGTCGCGGTAAAGCATTATGAATGGATTAAACGCACATTTGAAGCGGCTGGCGTTGAGGTGAACTCTTTCAATGTCGCGTTGGCGTGGAACTCCGGGGTGGATTCAGTGCTTTCCGGGCATGTCCCCGAGGCCAGTTATCATTATGCAGAACGCGTGACCAACTTGGTGGAGACGTTCCATGAGAACCGCAGCAATCTGGCTGATCGAAAGGCGGTTTCAGTTGAGAATAAAATCGAGGCGAACCCGGCCTCGAATAGCGCCGACGAGATTCGCTTCCGTATCTTGGACAATCCACCGCACTTCGAAGTCGCGGCGGGTTGAGTATCGGGTTTCTGGTTACTCCAGGAACGACGATTGTTTCGGCTGCGCGAGGTTCTTCCTGCGCGCCGCTTCCTCTTCCGGTGACGCGTTCAAATGGCGCGGCGGCCGGCTGACGCGCGACGCCATCGTCAACTCGCGATCCGCGACGATCCGGTCGCAGATTTTTTCAATGTGGAGTTGAAGCCAGTTGGAGGTCGCGCTCAAGTCAGTATAATCGGCGGGACCGTAGTGGTCGATGCGGCCGTTTTGCCGGAGACGGTCGTTCTGTTCGAATTCAGCGCGGACGGCGGGGTTGTACACCGCATAGGTTTTGCCACCGCCGCTTTTGACCACGGAGAAACTCGGGACGTCGCTCGGACCGTCCGCGATATAGATCATGTTTTGAATCGGAATGCGGCGGTCTTCCGCCGTGACCTTGGCGTTGACGTCAATGGCCGGGTTCCGATTTGTGCCCTTGTTGATTTCGAAAATCGCCCGCGTCTTGGTGGTGTTGTCGACCATGACGCCGATCTGCGCGATTTCCGCTGCGGCCTCCATCAGGAATTCTTTTTGGCGCAGGAAACCCGGTTGGAGCGGATTCTCGATGAATTCGCACGCCCAAATGCCGTCGAGGTAGGGCGCCAGTGCGCTCCCGCGGACCATTTCCGCCAGGCCCGTGCTGACGACATAGTGTTCGAGCACGATTTCGTGTTTGGCGTACTCGGCTTTGTTTTTCACCCACAACCGTGACGTCTCAAAAAACCCCGGCAGTCCCGGGTAGAATTTAATTTCGGCTCCGCATTCCCGCAGTACCTTATTGTTGAGGCCGGCCATTTTTCCGGACAGCACGTAGGTCAGCAGATGATTCAGGTAACTGATTTCCGGCGAGATGTGGTAGCCGCGTTTGCGATAATTTTCGGCGAGGCCGTTGGTCTCGGCCCAAAAGGTCGCCTCGTCCACCCCGAAGCGACGGAAGAGCGGAGCCTGCATATAATCCGGGATCAAAGTCTTGTCAAAATCCCAGACGCAGGCGATGATGTTCTGAGTGAAGAGCGTTGAGGCCATCGCGAATGTTTTCTACTAGACGACGAGATTATCGCCGTTGATTTGTCATTCATAAAGCCGTGGCACACGGCTGACGCAATTCGCAATTTCCCTCTTCATTTCCCGCATGGACACACTTCCGGATATCTTCTCGTTTCAGCTTCGGCTGGACGAACTTTCCGCCCAAATGGCGGAACCCTCGTTTTATGCCAACGCGCGCAAGGCGACGGAAATTTCCCGCGAACAGCAGGGCTTGCGGCAAATGGTGGACGATTATCAATTATACGAAAAGGCCGGAATGGAAATGGCGGAACACGCCGCGCTGATCAAGGACACGGCGGCCGACCCGGAGTTGAAGGCGCTGGCGCAGGCGGAGTTGCCGGAATTGCAGGCTACGCGCGAACTGTTGAAGGGGAAAGTTCTCCGCGCGATGATCCCGCCCGACCCGTCGGATTCGCGTAATACGGTGTTTGAAATTCGCGCCGGCACGGGTGGAGACGAGGCCGGGCTATTCGCCGCCGATCTTTTTCGAATGTACGTGCGCTATGCCGAAGGGCGTGGTTGGAAAATTCAACCGATGAGTTCGAGTGTATCCGATCGCGGCGGATTCAAAGAGGTTATTTTTCTCATCACCGGTCAGCAGGTTTACAAGCAGCTGAAGTATGAGAGTGGCGTTCATCGCGTGCAGCGGATTCCAGTGACCGAGGCGAATGGACGCGTCCACACGTCCACCGTGACCGTGGCGGTATTGCCCGAGGCCGAGGAAGTGGAGGTGGAAATTGATCCGGAGGATTTGGAAATCACTGTGCAGCGGGCCAGCGGTCCGGGCGGGCAGGGAGTGAATACCACCGACTCGGCCGTGCGCATCGTCCACAAGCCCAGCGGGCTCACCGTTTATTGCGCGGATGATCGATCACAGATCAAAAACAAAGCCCGTGCGATGGCGGTGTTGCGTTCGCGATTGCTGAAGTTGAGAGAGGACGAGGAAAAGGCCAAGTATGCGGCTCAACGTCGCGACCAGATCGGCACGGGCGGGCGCAGCGAACGCATCCGGACCTATAGTTTTCCGCAGAACCGCGTCACCGATCATCGCATTGGCCTGACGTTGTATAGTCTTCCGTCCATCCTGGAAGGGAACATCGATACGATCATCGAGGCGCTGCAACGCGCGGCGTTTGAGGAGAAACTTGCCGAACTTACCGGTGGTCCGGTGCCGGTGCGGCCTCGCAGCGGATCGGATGAAGACTAAGCCATGCTGACGGTTCTCGAAATCATCAAGCGCACCACCGAGTTTCTGGAAAAGCGCGGCGTGGAATCAGCGCGGCTGAACGCGGAACTGATCATTGGTCATGCGCTCGCGTTGAAACGAATGCAGCTTTACCTGCAATTCGAACGACCACTGTCCGAAGGGGAACTCGAAAAGATCCGGCCCTTGGTGAAGCGCCGCGGCAACCGCGAGCCCGTTCAATATATCATCGGGGAAATCGAGTTTGGCGGTTTGAAATTGAAGGTCGACCGGCGCGCCTTGATTCCGCGCCCGGAAACGGAGTATTTAATCGAGTTGGTCATGCGCCGACTGACGGATGCTCCGGCGAGCGTACTTGATCTTGGCACGGGCAGCGGGGCCATTGCGCTGGCGCTGGCGAAGGCCTATCCGGCCGCGACAGTAACCGCGTTGGATAAAAGCGCCGAAGCGCTGGCGCTGGCGCGGGAAAACGCCATTGCCACGGGTCTGGAGCACCGCGTGCATTTTCTCGAATCCGATTGGTTCAAAGCCGTGGGAGCGAACGAGAAATTTGCACTGATCATCGCCAATCCTCCCTATCTCTCCGAAAAGGAAACGGCGGAAGCACCACAGGAAGTGAGGGAATTTGAACCGATGACGGCGTTGTCGTCTGGCGTGGAAGGCACGACTGACTTGAGCCAGATCGTGGCCCAAGCATACGCCCGCTTAAATTCTGGCGGAATGCTCGCCTGCGAAACAGGTATCGCGCAACGTGAATTTCTCGTGGAAGCCGCCACCAAAGCCGGCTATGGGCGGACGGAATCCTTGCAGGATCTGACCGGCCGCGAGCGATATTTTCTAGCCTTTGTGTAGGCTGGCCACAGCGGTGGCCGGGACGACAGCATCGGCCCAATAGTCCGGGTTGGGATTTTCGTGCATCGCATCCTTGAGAATCCGCAGAGTCTCGCGCAGGTGGACATCCAATTTGCTTTCGCTGTCACCGTCCGCAGCGTCGGCATCGCTATCGTCGAGATTTGCGGCGGCTGTGGCGGTCGCGTCCTTCGGGGCGGTGCTCTCGGCCTTGATGACCGAGTCAAGTTTGACCGGACGGGAAACGTAATTCGCCTTCGCCAGAACGTCGCGTTCGGTATCCATCTTCTTTTTGAAATCCTCGTCGGTTTGCTTGAGCGTTTGCCGCTGCTGCAGATTCAAGGAAATGGTTTTTTGTTCCTGTCGTTCCTTAAACCAGTCGATGTTCTTTTTCAGATACGAGAACTCCGCGAGCGAATCCTGGCGGGTATGGCTGGCGGCTAGCAATGGTTTGAGGAAAGTGGGCGCGAGGGTTTTGCCTCGGAACGAGGTCGCCTTGATTTCGTCCCACATCAACGCGTGGGGCAGACTGGCTTCGCCGATGGGAAGATAATCGTCGATTGACGGAAGCGAAATGTCCGGGATGACGCCCTTCATTTGGGTGGAGGAACCATTGGGGAGATAGAATTTTTGCACCGTAAGTTTCGCCGCGCCGGTGTCGGTGACGTCCTGGCTCAAGCGCGGCATGAAACGTTTCATTTCGAGTACGGCTTGCACGGTACCTTTGCCGTGGGTCGAGCTGTCGCCGACGATGACGGCGCGTCCATAGTTCTGGAGTGCGCCGGCAAAAATTTCCGAAGCCGAGGCGCTGAAGCGCGAGGTGAGGACCGCAAGCGGACCATCGTACGTGACCGAAGCATCGGTATCGCTGTCCACCGTTACCTGTCCCAATGAGTCCCGCACCTGCACGACCGGACCCTGCGGAACAAATAAACCGGTGAGGTCAACCGCTTCAGAAAGCAGGCCACCCCCATTCCGCCGGAGATCGATCACGAGGCCCTTGATGCCTTGCTTCTTCAGTTTGCCGATCAATTCCGCAACGTCCTTGGTCGCGGTGCTCTTGGCGTCGGCATCCGTCGTTTCCTCGGACGGACCATAAAAGGAATTCAATACGATAACGCCGACCGGAATCGTCGTGTTCTTGTCTCCGGGAACGTCGTAAACCGACGCCGATGCGCGCGACGAGTTCAGTTTGATGATGTCGCGGGTGATGACGACTTCCTTGGTCTTGGTCGCGTCAAGTTCAGCGTGCGGCAGGATGGTGAGAGTGACTTTGGTGCCCTTGTTGCCGCGGATCATATCCACGATGCGGCGTAATTTCATTCCGACGACCTCGATCGTTTCCGCGCCATCTTGTTTCACCGCGAGAATCTTATCGTTGGCGTGAATTTGTCCGCTGTTGAAAGCGGGACCGCCGGGAACGACTTCGCGGATGACGCAGTTGCCGTCGTCTTCAATGCTGAGTACGGCACCGATTCCAATGAGAGATAGTTTTATCTGAATGCTGAAATCCTGCAGCGTGTCGGCGGAGAAATAGTCGGAGTGCGGATCGTACATCCGGGTGAGGCAGGTGAGATACATTTCCTGAACGTCGGCCGCTTCGATGTCGCTCAGGTTTTTCAACATGCGGTCGTACCGTTTATGCACGGTGGTCTTGGCATCTTCCGCGGGCTTTTTTGAGAGAAGGTCCTGCAGAATTTCGTATTTAACCCGACGGTGCCAGATGTCGTCTGCGGCGGCGGCGTTTGCGGGGAAAGGGCTCTTGCTGCGATCGGGGGTGTACGATTCCTGGGAGTTGAAATCGAAGTTCTGTTTCAGCTGTTCGAAAACCCACGCGGTGCGGGCTTGGACGCGCTGCTCGTAGACCCGGTAAATATCAAATGCGATGTCGATGTTACCAAGGTAGGCGAGGTCGGTCTCGATCCGGTTCCCGTATTGATGCCGAAACGCCTGTTCATCTTCTGCGGTGAAAAACAAACGTTGCGGATCCAACTCCGCCATGAAATCGGAAATCAACTGCGGATAATTCGCGGCCGTGACGGCGTCCTTGTTGTAGTGATACACTTCCAACATTTGCATCAGCGCCCGGGTTTCGAGACGCATGACCGGCGTGGTCTTAAAGTCGCGATCCAAGGCGGCGGAAGCCGCAGTTAAAAGGGCGAGCGATAGGGCGAGTATCTTGGGGAAACGCAAGGAGTGGAAATTCACGAATTTAAGATAAATGGATAGTAATTAGTCGGCATAAAATGCCATTTGTTGCGAGAAACCTCGGCTTCGGATGAAAATTACAAGTGATTCGCCCAATCGGCATTAGGTGATCAGGAGCGGCTCAGCAGGTCCTTGGCCTCGTCGAGAAGGCGTTTTTCGTCGTCGGTTAGCGCGCCGAAGCCATGACTGTTGATCTTGTCCAGAATAAGGTCGGCCCGCGCGCGCAGCTCTGCGGATGAAGTCGCTGACTTATGAGCTGCTTCAAAGACGGGCTGTTCCGCTTTTGCGCTTCGATGAAGCCAGCCGGGTAGGTGGAGGGACGGAGCACGGTCCCAACCGTTGTTGGCGTGAAAGTACCTGAAATAAATCCATCCGGCCAACATCCCGCCTAACTGGGCTGCCGGTGAGTAATCGAGAAAAATGGGCTTCCCTTGAATTTCATAGGTGCCCAACAAAAATAAATTTACCAGCACGAGGCACGCGATCACATATTTTGGCCGGACGGTGACAGGGAATAGAAACAGAAGCAGGAAGTTGATTTCATGATCCGGATAAAACAAGGCCAGCACCGTCAACAATCCGAGCACAGCAGCGCTCGCCCCTAAGTAGACGCCACCGTGGACCCAATGGACCGCAGTCCATACCAGCGCGCCTGCCACGAGCGTGGATATATAAGCCGCAAAAAATCTCCGGCGGCCTAACAACGGCTCCACCTCGCGCCCGATGAAAATGAGCCCGAGAACCGTAGCGAGAATATGGAAGGGATTCCCTGTGCTGTGCAGCAGGCCATGAGTCAGAAAAATCCAAACGTGACCTTCCTGTACGCCGCGGATCGTCAACGCCAGGCCAGTCACCAAATTGTTGCCACTGGACCCGAACCACGGTGAAAGAAGAATCAGCTCGATCACGAAAGCGGCCACGAGCGAAGCCAGCAGCCAGACAACGGCGGACGTGTTCCGGCGGGGATAGTCGCTGCGAATATAGGCGTGATCCGTTAACACTGCCGAAAATTTACGCAGCAAATTCCTAAATACAAGCACCGTGCGGATCACTTTTTCCGGTTCAGTTATGACTGATTCGACTACTTGACAGGACAGATAATTACCCTTCTTTTGACCCGAATGGCTAACAAAGCAGAGAAATGGAAGGACAATGCTGGCGGCAAATTCTACGTCGATCAGCAGTGTATCGATTGCGATCTATGTCGCGAAACGGCACCCGCTTTTTTCAAGCGCCAGGAAGAGGGCGGATATTCATTCGTCTTCAACCAGCCTACAACGGAAGAGGACGTGCAGCTTTGTATGGAAGCCCTTGAAGGTTGCCCGGTTGAGGCGATTGGCAACGACGGAAACGAGTAAGAACAATAGCGGGCCGCTGACTCCAGCGGCCTCTTTTTGCGCTCCATTGTTAAGTTCAGTTTTAATTTAGTTTAACCAATATATCTTATGAGTCGATTCACTCCTATAACCCTGCCCTTTATCGGCGGCATTTCATGCGTTTTCGCGCTCGGGACCGTTCTCCGCGCCGATGACAACGCTTACACACTACCCAAGCTGGAGATTTTCTCCGCGCAGGTCGCCAACCAGACTCCAACGGTGAGCTTCGCGATGCCGGTATCCGGGCTGCGATTTGAACCGCGCGTTGACGTTCAGGAACGCAATTTGGCGGAAAGCCAAGCCGACATTTCGATTCGCGGTGGCGTGTTCGAAAATACCGGTTTCAAGATCGGCGCGACATCGCTTTACGATCCTCAAACCGGACATTACTTTGCGGAAATTCCCGTGGCGCCCGCCATGCTGCAACCTCCGGTTGTTTTAACTGGCGCCGACAATGCGATCGCGGGATTTAACGCCGAGGTCGGAACGGTCGCTTACGGTTGGCGTCCGATCGAACAACGCGGCGAACTCTCCGCTGCTTTCGGTGACTATGCGAGCAACCGTCAAAGTTTGTATCAGGGCATCGTGTTTCCAAAGAACGGCTCGGCAGAAACAGTCGCGGCGGATTTTGAATTGTCCCGCTCTGAATCGGATGGGTCCGTGCCTTACGGCGATCACAATTTTAAACGCGCGAGCGGTCGCATTCAATTCCGCGGTCCGCAAAGCCAGACGGACTTTTTTGCCGGCGTGCAGAAGAAGTTTTTCGGCTGGCCCGATCTCTATACGCCGTACGGCACGGACGAAACGGAAGACCTCAAAACCCAGCTTTATGCGTTTAACCATCGGGTCCAGACATCGGCGGACAGTTTTTGGGAGATCGGCGCGTATTACCGGAAGAACTATGATGATTATGAATACGACCGTTTCGTGCCGGGTGAATTTAACCCTTATCAACATACCACGCAGGTAACCGGAGCCGCGTTTGACGGACGCAGTGAATATGATGGTTACGCTCTGGTTTACAATGCGCAGGCGATGCACGACAGCCTCACTTCGACCTCGCTGACTTCCGGGCGTTTTAACACGCGAAGCTACCTCAAATTATCCGCGGTTCCAGAGCGAGAATTTTACCCTGACGCAGGCAAGTTGCTCGTGCGCGCGGGCGCGACCTATGACGATACGAATCGCGATTCGTCGGCGATTTCACCGGTGGTCGATTTGGAACTCACGCGCGCAGACGGCTCGCGTTGGTATGCCCAATACTCCGAAAGCACGCAGGTGCCGACTTACACCGCGCTTAACTCCAGCGCCACCAGCGGACTCTTCCGGGGCAATCCCAATCTAAGCCGCGAGACGAGCCGGAACCTTGAGTTCGGCGCGAAATTAAAATCCGACGGTTGGTCCATCGAGCCCGCGATATTTTATCGCTGGGACGACAACTTGACCGATTGGACTTTCCGGCGCGGCGTGACCGCTCGCTCAGCCAATGCAGTCGATGTGGGCACGTTCGGATTCGAGGTCGTCGCGTCCCGCAAGACACCGCGCTACGATGTGGTTTTGGGTTATACCTACTTGGACAAAGACGCCAACTACGGTTCGGCCTCCGTTGATGCGAGTTTCTATGCATTGAATTTCGCGCGACACCGGCTAACCGCAGCTGCGGTCGTGCGGCTGGGCGCCGGCTTTGAAGTTCGTTTGGACAACGAATATCGGATACAGGAAAAAAATCTGCTGCGGACCATTGGGGGTAACGATGCATTTATTTCCACGTTTGGTTTGTACTATCTGCCGGCGCGTTTCCGTGGATTGGAATTTTCCGCCCTCGTCGACAACGTCTGGGATAGCAGATTCCAGGAAGTGCCATCGGTTCCCGCCGCCCGTCGTCAGTTCTCCATCGGTGCGGCGCTGCGCTGGTAGTCGGGAGTCCAATTCATTTGACAGAATCATCTGCTGCGCGGTCATTACGCAGCAGATGGACAATTCCTTTCTCGATCGATCCTTTCATATTCGTTGGTCGCAGCTCACGGCGGACAAAGTCGTGGGCGCCGTCGAGCACGCG
>JBEPTW010000153.1:0-9333 GCA_041691855.1 Verrucomicrobiota bacterium
CGGTGGTTTTCCAAGATCCCGATAACTTCACCGATGCGAAGGAAAGCCATACCAATTTCACCAGCACCGCGTCCCTCGAAGAACTCCACGATTACGTCCAGCAAACCGCGGCGCCATTGATTCCGCCTGGCAGCAAATTGACGGTTACTTTCATCGATCTCGATTTCGCCGGCATGATCCGTCCGGACAAGGACAACGTTCGCTTCATGACGGGCGCCACTCCGCCGCGCGCGCACCTCAGATTCCAGCTCGTGGACGCGGCCGGCAAGACCATCAAGGAAGGCGAACGCAAACTCTCCGACATGAACTACCAGCAGACCATCCTCGTGCAGGGCCGGAACGATCCGCGCGTTTACGACAAACAACTCCTCAAGGACTGGCTCGGAAAAGAATTCGCGCGGACGAACTGAATCCAATCCAGCTGCCATCGAAAAGCGGACGGTGCCCACCGTCCGCTTTTTTGCGCCTCTCGTTGGAGAAACAGTGATCGACGCCCCATCGCTCCGTGGATAAAAATTCCGCCAGCGATGCCTCCCTCAAAAAAAATCCCGGTCCCTTCCAAGCCAGCGAAGGCTCCACGCAAAAATCCACCACCCGCAAATGCCGCGCCGGTGGAGCCGTCGTCCACGTCGGACGAGACCATGAAACCGCTTTACGACTGGCTGCAGAATCGCGGCGCTGGCGTGCTGCTTCATCCCACCTCTTTGCCCGGCGATCAAGGGTGCGGCGTATTCGACGCCCACGCAATTCGCTTCCTCGATTTTCTCCAAGCCTCGGCGATGAAATACTGGCAGGTTTGCCCACTCGGTCCGACCGGTTACGGCGATTCGCCCTACCAGTGTTTTTCCGCCTTTGCCGGCAATCCCTACCTGATCGATCTGGCCGCCCTGATTAAGTTTGGCTTGATGACCGCAAGTGAACTCGCCGAGTTCACTCACCTCTCCGCAGATCAAGTGGATTACGGACAGCTCTACCGGTTAAAGCCACGCCTGCTCGATTCGGCTTACGCCAAGTTCAAGCAGACAAAAGTCCTGTTACCCTATGGCGATTTCGAGAAATTCTGTCGCCGGCAAGCCCACTGGCTTGACGCGTATGCGTATTTCCGCGCGTTGAAGGATCATTTCAATGGGATCGTTTGGTGGGACTGGCCCGCCGATGTGCGCGACTACCGGCTTGCCGCCAAATCGCCGCTGCGCGCGAAACTCGCCGATGCCATCGCCTCCTATCAATTCAGCCAGTACCTCTTCTTCGGCCAATGGGCGGAAATCAGGGCTGCGGCCCGTACGCGGGATATCGAAATTATCGGCGATCTGCCGATCTTTGTCGCCAGCGACTCGGCCGACGCATGGGCAAATCCGGAATTATTCGAACTCGACCCGCAAACCTTCCTGCCACTGGCGGTGGCCGGAGTGCCGCCGGATTATTTCTCGGAAGACGGACAGCTGTGGGGCAATCCACTTTATCGTTGGGACACCCACCGAGCTGATGGCTACAAGTGGTGGCTGGCGCGATTGCGCGCTTCGTTTGAGCTTTGCGACATCGTGCGCATCGATCATTTCCGCGGATTCGATGCGTACTGGAGGATTCCCGCTCCCGCCACGACCGCGCGTATTGGCGAATGGACGCCCGGACCGGGACTGGATCTTTTCCGCGCCTTTAGCGCGGCATTTCCGGGTGCGCGCATCATCGCGGAGGATCTCGGCCTGCCCACTGACTCTGTCGTGAAGCTGCGCACCGACTCCGGCTTGCCCGGCATGTTGGTGCTCCAATTCGCCTGGGGCAGCGATGCGAAGAACAGTTTTCTGCCGCACAATGCCGTCGCGAACTCCGTTATTTATCCCGGCACCCACGACAATGACACCACGCAAGGCTGGTATAAAACCGCCACCGAAACCGAGCGTGATCACGTTCGCCGCTATCTCCGCATTTCCGGCGAAGATATTTCCTGGGATTTCATCCGCGTAAGCTACGCGAGCGTTGCGCGCCTCGCGGTGTTTTCGCTGCAGGATGTGCTGTCACTCGAATCGACGGCGCGTTTCAACACACCGTCGCGCGCCCAGGGGAACTGGCAGTGGCGTTTTCGTGCACCCGTGTTGGAAAAACTCTTTTCCGGCACGACGGAATATTTGCACGAGCTCGCGTCATTGTATGCGCGCTGATTTTTTTCGGACGTTGTGCGTGAAATTTTCGCGCGTGAAATTTCACTGATTTTTTCGCGCGAAATAAATCTTCACGAAATGCAAAATTTTTCGTGCAAGTGCGCAGGATTTTTACGACAATAAGATATGGCCAAGAAAAAACCCGCCAAGAAAAAGGCTGTGAAAGCCGGCAAAAAGAAGAAGTAACGTCCGCGTTACTCTTTCTCTTCACTCAACGCCGGCTCTTTGAGCCGGCGTTTTTTCTTTTCCGGTTCGCCGATCACTTCACCGCCGCCCATACACGCTGCACGTCGTCGTGGTCTTCCAATTCCTGGAGAAACTCGCCCACTTCAGCGCGCGTCGCCTCATCCAATTCGGGAAATTGCTTGGCCACGTAGCCAATTTCACTCGTGACCACCTGCCAGCCGTGCTGTTTCAGCCAAACGGAAACCGCGTGCACCGCGGTTCGCTCCGTAATGAAACGCGCGCCAGTCGCCTCGGCCGGAATGTCGTCATTCTCGACGTGGGTGAGCGGGGCAAAATCATTTGCACCTGCTTCGATCGCGACCGCTTCGAGGTCGGGCTTGGCCTCGATCGTGTGGGCCTCGACCATGCCGACATGATCGAAGAGAAACTTATTGCTGCCGGCTGCACCCAGCACGCCTTTCTTGAATAGATTGCGGATTTCCGGCGCGGTGCGTTGGTGGTTGTCAGTATAAACCTCGATGATCAGCGCAATTTTATGCGGCGCGTACCCTTCATAGACCACGTGGTCCATGACGATCTTCTCGCCGCCGGTCCCGGTACCCTTGGCGATGGCGCGCTCGATCGCGTCTCGAGTGACATTGGCCTTGCGGGCCTTTTCGAGCACGGCGTGCAACCGCGCATTACCTGCTGGATCGCCGCCGCCGAGTTTGGCGGCGACCGCGATTTCCTTCACCAGTTTACCGACCGTCTGGCCCTTCTTCAGGTTGACGATCGCGCGTTTCGCATGAAGCCATTGGCGTCCCATAAGGCTGACAGGTATAGGAGGCAGAGCGGCTCGCGGGCAAGGCCGAAGCGGCACTGATGGGATTTTCTCGCTGCTCGCGGTGTCCGCGTGGCAGCCAACTTCGTCCCGGCCGAAGCTCCGTTTCCGATGGTCAGAGTGCGGTGGCTTTTTGCGCGAGCAGGGAAAGCCGCGGCCACCACCATACGATCCGACCTTCTTCCTCGGTCAATCGCATGGCCCCGCGAATGTGGGGTGATGCGTCCCGCACCGCTTCGAGGACCGCGCGTCGATTTTCCGCCGGAGTCGCCGCCGTTTCGAAGTACCATTGCAAATCCGGCTGCTTCATCGGATCGAGTTGGGAACTCAGCACCTTTAATCCGTTCGCTTTGACCAGCGCTTCCCACGCTGCGCGGGAAAGAAACCGACCGTGGCTGGGATCGCGTAATTTCTCCACGCCATGGAGCCACTTTTCCGTTTCCGGATCTTCGTCGGGCACGCTGCCGTCGATCAGCAGGAAATAGCCACTCGGCTTCAACACGCGCGCCACTTCAGCGACAAATTTATCCGGCGAACTAAAATGATGCGGAGCGACGCGCGAAGCGACCAACTCGAAATTTTCGGCCGAAAATGGCAAATCCTCGGCCGGAAACAAAAGGGTTTCAATGTGGCAGCCGGCGTCCTCGGCCAGCTTGCGGGCGTTTTCCAACATCCGCGGAGCAATGTCGCCCGCTGTCACCTGCCAACCGCGTTGCGCCAGACAAAGCGCGGTGTGTCCGCCGCCCGTCGCGATATCGAGCGCGCGTCCGTTTGCCGACACCGGCACGTCCGCCAACGCCGCCGCGACGTCCTTGGTATCGGCAAGAATATGCGATTTTCCGTAGCGATCGCTTTGGCGGTCGAATTGGGCCGCAGCAGCTGTCTGCGCTGCATTGAAGGAGTTTTGGCTCATCCCCAAAAAAGAAATCAAGGCCGTCTTCGACGCAAGCGCTCGGACTCAGCCATATCGCTCACGAACGAGCTGCGTCCTTGCACGCCGACTGCGGATGGGTCACACCTCCGACGCTTACATGGATTGGATTGCCGCCACGCTCATTTCCGCCCTCCTGCTCGGGTGTTACGACCTGTCCATTAAACATTCGGTTCGTGATAACGCCGTCTTACCCGTCTTGTTTTTCGCGAACGCCTGCAGCGCCACCTTATGGGGCGGGTTGTTGGTGTTACTCGCGTTTATTCCCACCAGCCTACCACCGGGGCTTCACGTCGCGTCGCTCACTGCGTACCAACATGCGCAGCTGCTGCTCAAATCCACCATCGTCGCCGCCTCGTGGATCTGCAGCTATTTCGCGGTAAAACATCTACCAATATCGTTCGCGGCACCGATTCGCGCCACGGGTCCACTGTGGACGCTGGTCGGAGCCGTCATTCTGCTCGGCGAGCGTCCCACTTGGCTCGAAGGTCTGGGCATCAGCATCACGTTGGTATCTTTCGTCGGACTAACGCTCGTCGGTCGACGGGAAGGAATTCATTTTCATCGCAACAAGTGGGTCGGCTTCCTTCTCGCAGGAACGTTGCTCGGAGCCGTGAGCGGGCTCTATGACAAATTTCTGCTCGGACGTCAGGGATTCAGCGCGTCGACCGTCCAGTGTTGGTTTTCAATTTATCTCGCGATGTTATTTCTGCCGCTGGCGGTCGGCTGGAAATTGCGCTGGTGGCAACGCCACGAATTCCATTGGCGTTGGAGTATCATCACCGTGTCGCTTTTTTTACTGGTCGCGGATTTCCTGTATTTCGATGCGTTGCGTCATCCGGACGCCTTGGTGTCCATCGTCTCCTGCCTGCGTCGCGGGAGCACCCTTGTGGCGTTCGCGGGCGGACTGTATTTTTTCCACGAAAAGAATGGACTGGCCAAACTGCCGGCGGTGATCGGCGTAATGGTCGGCATCGTGCTCACGATTCTCGGTTGAGCATCGACAAGGCGCGGCTATCCGCTCGTTTTGTGCCACACGTATAGATCCTCGACCTTTTTGCGCGCCCAAGGCGTTTTGCGGAGAAACTGCAGACTCGATTTGATGCTGGGGTCGTAGTTAAAGCAGCGAATATCGATCCGTTGCCCAAGCTCGGGC
Source organism: Verrucomicrobiota bacterium (assembly GCA_041691855.1). Classification (GTDB taxonomy): domain Bacteria; phylum Verrucomicrobiota; class Verrucomicrobiia; order Opitutales; family Opitutaceae; genus Lacunisphaera. Next base: position 5,253 of record JBEPTW010000153.1, read on the forward strand.
CAGCCGTAAGCGCTCACGAGTTCCGTCAGCAGCGCTTCCAACGTCACCCCATGGAGAGGATCTTTAGAGGAAAATGCGGGGGTCGTCACATCGCCAGTGAAACGGTCGCGCGCCTTGCCGCAATCTTTCAACGCAGCGCGTTTCCAACTCATCACTTGCGTCCACCGGCGTTCCGCCTATCGCCTTAAGTTACTTTTCTCCTCCCATGACGACCTACGAACGCCTTCGCGCCGACATCATCACTGCCATGAAAGCCCGCGACACCGCGACGGCCACCGCGCTCCGGACGATGGACGCCGCCATCCAGCGCGCCGCGATGGACACCAGCAAGCCGATCGACGAAGCGCTCACGATCGCCACTTTTCGGAGGGCCGTTAAAAATCTTACCGATGCCCGCACGGAATTCGAAAAAGGCGGCCGCGCCGACCTCGTCGCCGTCAACACGGCCGAGATCACCATCCTCGCGAAGTACCTGCCCGCCGGATTGGACGCCGCCAAACTCGACGCGCTCGTGACGGAGGTCATCGCCGCGACCGGTGCGACCTCAAAAAAGGAAATGGGCAAAGTCATCGGCGCGCTCAAACAGCTTCCCGAAGCCGGTCTGATCGACTTCGGCGCGGTCAGCAAAATCATCCAGGCGAAGTTGCCCTGACGTCGGTCCGCCTCGGGCGCATTTCTTCGTGGCGACCACACTGGGTTGATGTTTTCTCCAACAGCTCCATTGCGACCGCGGGCAAATCATCCGCGCCGGCTGACGCGCACTTCCGTACCGCCGTCCAGACGGATCGAGAGATCGATCGGATCACCGACCGCCACCGCACCTGATTCCACTTGGTAGGCCCAGACTTCGAAATGGGAGAGAAACACCGGACCGAACGTCGTGCCAAAGGCACAGTCAACGCCATCGCGCCCGTGACTGATTTTCACCCGGCCAATGCGCGGCACATTGTACCGCGCGTCGACGGCAAACCACCGTCCTCCGAGATAAACCTCGGCGTATGCGTGAAAATCCATCGGCGTACCCGGATCGACATACCCGATGTCAGGAAGATGGCCGGTGACATAGCGCGTTGGAATATTCAGCGCCCGGCACAATGCGATCGTGAGATGGGCAAAATCCCGGCATACGCCATGACGACGCTGGAAAATATCCCACGCCGAAAGCTCCGGACTGCCGGAGCCGAAACGGTATTCGATGTTGGCGTGCACCCAATCGGATATCGCGTGCACCCTCGGCCAGCCAGGTCCGAGATTTCCGAACGTATGCCATGCAAAGGCCGCGAGTTTATCCGATTCACAATAACGGCTGGGCAACAAATAGCGGATCAAATCCGGCGGAACGAGCACGGGAGGAACCGCCGCCGCCAATTCGATTCCAGCCCCATCGAGAGTTGCCGGGACTTCCACCAGCGCATCGTGCCGGATTTCAGTTCTTCCCGGTGGCAAGATCAGGCGGACGAGTCGATTACCATGACTGTTGTTGAGTGGCTCAGCTACGAGCCCCGCGCCGAGGAGTAACTGTTCGCCTTTCAAAATCTGCCCCGGACCGAGGTGAGGCTGCACATCGAGCAACATCGGCGTGTCCGCCTGGGTTTCATAGACCAGCTTGCAACCCACACGCACCGTCAGTTTCTGCGTGATGGTGTGTTTTTGCTCGAACGGTTTAAGATAGGGTGAATTGGGCACACTGAATAGTCTGCCGCCCGTCCGCGAAGTTCCTGATCAAAGATTTTAATCGGAAGAGCACTGAACCACTTCCAGCTCGGCCTCCCCTACGGAAAATTTAAAAGGCACTTATTCCTCCCAACGTGCGTTCGATAACGTACGAGCCTTTGGCAACTGACAACTCAGCCAATTCCGCTCCGGATTTGCCTCATCCACTCCAACTTTCCAGTACTCGACGGTTTTTCGCGTTTGAATCGCGAACCGTCACGGTCGCGCCAAAGCGGACGCGGTCATCCGTCGCGTCAGGGAGGGACAACTTCTCGTGAAGTTCACGGAACCAGCCGGTGTCAGCTAATTTCTCATCCCCGTTTGTAACGGTAAAACGAGACGGGGACGAGAGGGGGTCGTGGAGCTATAATTCGCCGAGATTGTTTTCCCAGGTAAGGGCCTCGCTCACTTTAAAAATTGAGGGGAACCATCGATGCTCAGGCGAATCGCGCCGGAAATTTTAACGCTTCGACTTGGCTTTCGCCTTCGCCTTGGACGGCTGTTTCTTGCCGGCCGGTTTGGTTGCCCGACGCACTGCGTTCTTCGTTTTCGAAGCAATCCGCTTGGCCGCAGGTTTCACCTTCGCTTTGGCTTTATTTACCGTCTTCGTCACCTTGCGGCCGACGGATTTGGCTTTTTTCACCAAGCGCGCGACCGGTTTCTTAATTGCGGCCTTCACTGGCTTTTTCTTCTTAACTGCGGGCGTGGCAGTGGCTCCGCCGACGATCAATCCGATCGCACCTCCGACTACTGCACCAATTGGACCGGCGACAATTGCACCGACCACGGCACCGGTGGCGCTTCCCGCCGTGCGATGCGTGACGAGTTTCTTTTCAGCAGCCATTGATTCAGGGGCGACATTGACGGAAGGAGAGACTGGCTCGGCCTCCGGGGCAGAAGTAACAGGTTCGATTTTCATAGAATGATTGGGATGAAGGAAGAAAGTTTGATTTATAGTAGTTTCCCGACGGGGGTGGTTCCTCACATTCAGCAACGACGGCGCGCAACCGCGAGCACTTTATCTCTTCCACCAAGCGGTGACCGTTATCTTTAAGCCTACCTCGGCACTTCCGGCCATTGCTGCAAAAATGCCAGCTGGGCCTCGCGGTCGGGCATTCCATCCGCTTTGGCTAGATCGTTGAGAAAACGCGACGGGTAACCGGGTTCGAACGACTGCACCGCCACATCCCGTTCGTTAACGGCAAACACCGCCCGCCACGCACCACAGCCGATCACAAACAACTCCGTTCCGCGCCGGCTCGTTATCCGCCTTGTCCGATGGGGTGTCGGATCGCGGGCGAGTAGCTCCATCAATCGCGGGCGAAAGTCGATCTGCCACTCTGTCTGCAACCACGCCGATTGGATTTCGGCGAGCGCAGCGAACGCCACTTGATATTCGGCGGGCACTTCCATTGCCACATCGACTTCATCAATCCACCCCGCCTTCGCGTCCGGGAATGCGTCGTAAGCGGGAATGTAGGGTTTGATGTCGAAGACCGGCGTCCCCTCCACGAGATCGCACGGACCCAAAATCAACTTCCTTCCCTTGATCTCGATCAACTGGACCGGTGTGAGACCGAGCGGATTTGGCCGGTGCGGCGAACGCGTCGCGAATACCCCGCGGCGTTTCGCCGGACCGCGTGGCGGCATCACGTGCGGCCGCCAGCCTTCGTTGCGATGAAACCACCACACGAGCCACACCCGCGAAAATCCCGCCAAATCATGCAACGCCTGTTCAAAATTGTGGCCGGGCTCTAGCTCGAGTATATTGCGCTCCGGCTCATCTTCGAGCGGCTGATGCCGCGCCTGAAATTTCACCCGTTTCCCGGTGCGAATAAATCCAATCGGTCGAATGATGAGTTCGGAAGACAAGCCGCCACAAAGAACTCCGTGGAGCCCAAGGTCAAACCGTCGCAAACCAAATCGCCGTCCCCGACGGTCGGGCCCCATGCGTCCACGCTTTCTTCTACGGGCTTGCCGCACCACGAGTGATCCGTTGCTCTCTCCGCCAGCGCTTCGGGCCGTAGCGCACGATACTTCGTTTTGGATCAATCCCTCACTACATGAAGTCCGCAAAACTGGCCCGCTCCCCACGTCTTCCCAACGGCTACGTCACCTGGTTGACGTCCCTCAAAAACCGCGTCCGCTCTGCGCAGCTTCAAGCTGCTGTTCGGGTCAACCAGGAGCTTCTTTCCCTCTACTGGGATATCGGCCGCACCATTGACCGCCAACAAAAGAAAGCCGGCTGGGGTGCGCGCATCATTCCTCAATTGGCCGCCGATTTACATGCGACGTTTCCTCGCTTGCAGGGTTTTTCAGAGAGAAATCTCAAGCGAATGATTGCCTTCTACCGGGAATATCCACGGCT
>JBEPTW010000154.1:0-9310 GCA_041691855.1 Verrucomicrobiota bacterium
GGCAGCAAGTTTGATGACATTGTCGTTGTTTTGACTTAACGTAGTAATACTAGGCATCGGTCGCTCGGCACAGGGAGAACTGTGAAGCGAGGATTTACGGATCGTTTCATCGAAACGTCACGGTGGATTATTTGCCAAACATCTTTGCAATCACGAAGATCACGACAGCGCCGAAAAGGCCGCCGCCAAAAATCATATAAAGAATCGAGTAACCTACAGCTGCCACGGGAGCGAGTTCTACAATGGTATTCATGGGGACGAAGGGTTGAGTTTGCGTCACGGTGAAATGCACCGTGCGTATCAATATAGTACCCCCTAAAAAAACCCGGTTCCGGTAAATTGCCATTAACCCCAAAACTGCACCGCCCCGCGGCGCTCAACGCAGGTATTTTTTCCAACTCTTGTAGTCCTGCACAAAAATACTGATCACGAGCCAGAACCCACCTGCCGCCGCCGCGACGAAGCAAAGAATCGCCAAACCCGGGTAACCAAATAGTTGAAAGTTGGTTTGCACGCGCATCAGCAATGACGCTCCCACGACCAAGCCGGCCAGCACAATGCCCATGGTGATGCGATTGGCGATTTTCTGCATGCCATCGAGCATCAGCTTCGCATCGGTCGCCTTCACTCTAATCTCGAGCTCCGAGTTTGTGACCGTGTCCATGATCCGGTTCAACCGAGTCGGCAAACCCGTCATGAAATCCTTCGCTTCGAGCAACGAACTGTAAACGCTGCCTTGAGTGAGATCCTTGCGCATGCGTTGGGTCATCAGCTCCGAAACATTCCGGCGAATCGAAGCGTTGGGATCGAAGTTCGGATCGAGAATACGTCCGACCTCGTCCAGTTGCAGCAACGTCTTTCCCAGCACCACCAATTCGCTCGGAACGATCAGCCCGTTGTCCCGCGCAATCGTCGTCACATCGAGGAGGGAACGCCCCACATTTAATTGCTCCAATCCTTGGTCCCGGCGCAACGCGACCAACTGCGTGATCCGGCGACGAAATTCGGGCGCGGTAAAATTCTCCAGTCGCTCACTGATGCGAATGGCGATTTCCGCGGCGGCCTCACCATTGCCCTCGCTGATCGCAATGAGAACCTTCAGCAAACTCTCCTGCATCGCCGGGCCCGTGTGGCCGACTTGACCGAGATCGATCAGCGCGATGCGTCCATCAGTCGTCAAAAAGACATTTCCCGGATGGGGATCGGCGTGGAAAAGTCCGTCCACGAGGACCTGTTGCAAATAGGCTTTGAACAATTCCTCCGCCAACGGCGCCCCCTTCAACTCCATGCGCGCGATCGGGCCGATCGAGGTGATCTTCTGACCCTGCACCCGATCCATGGTCAACACGGAGCGCGTAAAATAACCCGTGACTGGCTGCGGAACCTGGATCAGCGGGAATTTTTCCAAATTCTTTCCCACCGTCACCAAGTTGTGTGCTTCCCGTTCGTAATTTAATTCCTGCTGAATCGTCAGGCGAAATTCCTCCAACAGTTTCAGGAACCGGTGGCGACGACCAAGTTCCGTGTGTTCGTCGAGAAACCCCGCGATTTGCTCCAAGACTTCAAAGTCCTCCGCAATTTGCTGGCGGATGTTGGGCCGCTGCACTTTTACGACCACTTCGCGACCGTCCCGCAGGGCCGCGTTATGCACCTGACCCAGCGAAGCCGCGGCGACCGGTTCAATATCGAAACGGGAAAACGCCTTCGAAATTCTCGCGCCCAATTCAGTCATCACAATCTGCTCCACTTCCTCGTACGGAAATGGTTTCACCTTATCCTGCAGGCGTTCGAGCGCCTTCAAGTAATTTTCCGGCAAAAGATCTGGCCGCCCCGCCAATACTTGCCCCAGCTTGATGTAGGTCGGTCCCATGGCCTCCAAATCGTCCACGAGTTGATCGGGTGACACGGCGTTGTCCGACGATTTTCCGTCGGACGCGGGCAAATTTAATTCCTCCGCAGTACCGAATCCCTCTTCGCTGTTCATCTGCTGCACCACATCTGATCGTCCGTATTTCCACAGCAAAGCGACGATTTCACGATAACGTTTGAGATGTGATCCGGAGATTTTCATGGAAGTTAAAAGCCGCCCCGCCAAAAGGCGTCAGGCAAAGGCTTATTCAATGACACATCTTTCGTCGCTGGGTTCGGTACTCATCGGTCCAACGCAGCGGGGAACCAACAGCTGCCATTCGCTGACTATATTTCAATCCTGCTCATTTCCGCCCGACGGCGTGCTCTGAGTAAATCCCACCATGTTTAAAGCCGCCAAGGATGCCATGACGAGCCGTGCCGCGCAGGTTTACGTCAACAATCGTATCGCTCGCTATGGCGAAGTCCAAACGTTGAAAATAAATTCCCGCGAAAAGACCATGGAAGTATCGTGCCTGCTTCACGGAGAAACCGCGCCAATCACGATCAAAGTCACGAACTACAACGTGGATTCCACGGGCGCAAAAAAGTATATCGAAGCGACCGCAATTACCTGCACGCGCCCGTGGCTGCAAAACCTCCTCATCGACTTCGCTCAGCACCGACGCGTCGAAGTGCCCACTTGGGCGGAAAGCATTCTCTAGTCGTCGGCAAACCGGCACCGCTCGAATTCACTTCACCGCGACCGGCGTTGGGTTTCGCCGTAGGGTTTTGTCCCTTAGCAGTGCGGCGGCGTTTGAACAGGATTCACCGGCCGACTCAGTTATTTGTCTCGGTCGGCTTGCCCGCGTAGAAAGGGGAAAGTTGCTTGAGGTGGCCCTGAATGATCGAAACGACCGTTCCCGCCGGCAACGATCCCTTGTGCAATTCGAAAATCGCAACGAGAAGCGCGACTTCGATATCGGCCTTCTTCGCCGTCGTCGATTTCATCGCCGCGAGAAGTTCGAGGGCCTTTTTTTCGGCTTTCTTGTAGTCGTTGAAATTTTCTTCAGTGGGAACGGCCATGAGGGGAAAGAGTCGGTTGATTTCGTCGGGCGATCCAGAAAAATATCCGACGACCACAGCGCCTCGAACTTCTGCCAACGACGAATGAGCCAACGACCTATTTCCCGGACACACCCAACCACGCTTCAATCGTCAGCGGTAACTCCCGCATACTCTGCAAGGTAAAGAGCCGCCCGGCGCAGGCTTCAGGTTGCGCGGCGTGCTCGGCGGCCCATGTCAGATGATAGGGGATGTGCACACCGGCTCCGCCTAATTCGATCACGGGGAGAATGTCGGACTTGAGCGAGTTGCCCACCATGAGAAATTGTGCGGGATCAATCCGATGCCGGGAAAATACCCGTTGGTACGAGCTCGTATCTTTTTCCGATAGTATTTCGATGTGATTGAAATGCGCCGCGAGACCGGATTTCGCGAGTTTTCGCTCTTGATCCCGGAGATCACCCTTCGTGATGAGCACAAGGCGGTATTGGGCCGCCAGCAGCGGAAGAACCTCCGTTACTCCCTCCAATAAATTAACCGGATGCGCGAGCATCTCGCGACCGAGTTCAATGAGCTCCCGGATTTCTGCCGTGCTAATTTTGCCACCCGTGAGTTCGATGGCCGTTTCGACGGCCGACAACGTGAAGCCTTTGACGCCGTAGCCGTACAGTTCGAGATTGCGCATTTCAGTTTCGAACAATGTCCGATCCACCGTGGCCGCGTCATGATAGGCAGCCAGCAACGCCCGATAACGCTCATGGGTCTGCTCGAAAATCACCTCGTTATGCCAGAGTGTATCGTCCGCATCGAAACCAATCGTTCGTTCAGAAGAAGCCATGCACAAAGTCAACGGACCACAGCCGCGAGGTGACAAGTGCCAAGTGGGAAAACAACAACTCCCTGATGGTGAACTTCCCCTCCGATCCTGAAGGTTAAGCACTAATCGGCACTAATTTTCAGAGGCCCCGAAAAATCGCGCATCCAACGATCCGACATTCATCAAAGCCGGTGAGTCATCGTTCGTCCAGAGATCGACCGCGAGCACTGGACCATAAGCCATATTTTTTAAAAGAGTCAAAAACGCCAGCCATCTGGCAAGGTACGTGCTATTATCAGCTCTGTCTTGTCCGCTTAGCGGCGAGACTTGGGGTATAGTAAGAAATCAATGGGCGGACCGCTTAGGGGTAGGCGGTCCGCCCTCCCCCACAGGACCGGTCCGCAGGCCGAATGACGTTCACCGGCCGTAAAAGGTCATCGCATCGCCAATGGAACGCCCCGCGCGGAGAAAGATTCGGATGACACCCGGCCGCAATCAATCCGATGGGGCGAACCCGCCTCGGCTATGATCGGCGCTACCACCTCGCGTGAAATGCCCCGCTTGACCGGCCGTGACTGCATCAAATAGATTTTATCTGAGATAAATTTCGTGCCCCACTATATCGCCTTTCTTCGCGGAATAAATCTCGGCAAACGCCGGATTAAAATGGCGCAACTCAGTGCCTTGTTTGAAGAGCTGAAATTTTCCCCGGTGGAAACTTTCATCGCCAGCGGGAACGTCATTTTCACTGCCAAGTCAGCCGACGCGCAAAAACTTGAAAAACAAATCGAGGCTCACCTTGGGAAGACGCTCGGCTATAACGTCGACACCTTTGTGCGAACACGCACTGAAGTCGCCGCCGTCGCCGCGCACCGACCTTTCGCTGCCGCCGATCTCGATCATCCTGATCACACGGTGCACGCGGGTTTCCTGCACGAACCATTCAGCGTCACGCAGAGCAAAGAGCTGGTCGCCGCTCGGACCCCAGTGGATGAATTTCACGTCGAAGGCCGCGAATACTACTGGCTCTGCCGGATAAAAACCCACGAATCGAAAGTGTGGGCGTCACCGCAGATGAAATTGGTTAAACTGCCAACCTCATCGATGCGCAACCTCACCACGATTCGTAAACTGGCCGCTCTTTATCCCGCACTCACAAGCTGAACGATTTTCAAAGCCCCGTCGTCGCGATCAACGATAAGGAATACCGAACCCCGTTCCCTCCGTCTCGAGCCATGGCAACCCCGCCGTGGAATTACCCCGCTACCGTCTCAACCCCGACAAACCAGTCGATACCTCAAGGTTCGTTTCCATCGGGACATTCGTCATATTTGAGCTGAGTGAATCGTGCGCCAATTGGCGCTATCCAATCGCGCTTATTAGGAGCGGCGAACGCGAGCGGCACCGAAATGAAAACCGCGCTCATCCTCATACCCTTCGGGCAGACTTAGCCCCATTGTGAGCACTTTGCCCACGGCAACTAACCAGAGTGAAATAGCGGTTTTGAGGAGGAGGAGCGTCATGGGGCGGGTAGGTTTACCATTGCATCAAGCAAATTTAATTCCATCCGCACACACATTCTCGCAACCATCTCCTCATAAATGGAATAATATTTTATTCGGCAAAGCCCCATTCAAACGGGCAAAATCTGCCAACTACTCTCGTCGCTCTTTCGCAGATTTTGCCGGCGAAATTTTCCCAACCCCATCGCGAAAAACAGAGGTCGATCTGTCCATCCCAATTATTTCAATTCGCCAACCCGAAACCAGCCTCCTGATGGCCACGCACATGTCACGTAATAGGTGACACGTCGGCGATCCGACGGGCCGCGAAGAGCTGCTATTTTGCGAAAACAAATACCTCTGACAGAACCCGTCTTGCCATCGACAAAGCGTCTGTGGGCCACGCCAAAGCCGATATGGAACAATTCAATCGCGCACCACAGAACCCACCTAATACACAGAAATCAGGGTAAGGAATCTAGCTCTGAGCCGATCGTTCCACGCACCATTTAGTACCCGATCCAACAATCCTTTTATGCTGTCAAGACCGTTCATTCTGTGTGATCTGCGTCTTCGGTGATTAAATCCGCCTGCATGACTTTGGGCTAACTGACTTGATGTTTTGCTTTTCGCGTCGTTCGCAACACCGAACCCGATACGTCATTCGCGTGCTGGTCAAATTTCGGACGGTGGGATCAGGAATATTTTTCTCCGGGCCAAGTAAAACGGACTGAAGTCGTCTCGCACAGCCGGAAAGGGGGCGAAGGAATCCGAATAAACTGGCATTCGCGCCCCTCCCTTCGCGTGACAATTTCCGCTTCAAGCTAATGAGGTTCGTTTCAGGGCGTTTTTTGAAGGCAAATCACGTCCTGACGTTTGTCCCAAGCGGTCTCGTGATAACCGAGGAGTTGCCACGTAGAATCCTCCACAAAATGGGACAGGATGAAGGATGGCTGGATCAAGCTGATGCCGTAGCCCGCTTGTCGGGAGTAATCCACATACGCGAAACCCCGCTGGCGGTAGTCGGCGAGCAACGTTGCGATTTGCTGGTGGTTGAGACCGTAGTGGTGTTTCCCCTCGGCCAACTCGGCGGCGCTGCGACGGCCATGGCTGGTAAAGACAAGAATTCCGTTCGGCTGCAGTGAGCGTTAAAATAGCTCAATGAAGGCGGTGATCTTTTCCTCAGATAAATGCGTCAGCAACGAGCCGCACCAAATCAGATCAAATTTTCCCAGAACGGGAATCTGCCCGACCGCCGCAGCCGACAGCACCGGGGTGGCCCAGAAGACCTTTGCGCAAAAATCAACTCCTTCCCGGTTCAAGTCGCAGACCGTCAATCGAGCATGCGGAAAGGCTTGTTTGAGGAACCGCGTCACCCGCCCAAAGCCGCAGGGCAAATCCAGCACTGCTTTGATCACGGATCGATCCATTCGAGCCGCGAAGAGAGCGGTTTCAATGGCATGCAGCGCCGATACACCTACGTCGAAATAGTGGTCTTCGTTGCCGAAAAACATCTCGTCGCCGGGCGCGATCTCCCGCGACACCCCGAGCAATGGGTTGAGCTGAGATACCCACCGCCGGCCTTCCGCGAAACCATGCAAGGTGAAATGTTGCCACCCCGAATCGACGATGCCTGCGCTGATCGCGGCGGCCACATCGGGGTGGAGGAAGCGGTAAGCGTCTTCGTCGAAGAGGTGCCGTGATGGCAACGGACGGGAAGCAGCGGGGTTGTTTGCAGGCTCGACCATGTTGCTCCTATATCTCTTCGCTTCTCCTTTTATGCGCAAGGCTTCCCGCCTATCAGTGCGGGAGGCGTGCGATGGCAATCGAATGAATTTCGGATAAAGGTCACCGTCATCATCCACTCGTCGATCGATATCAATTCCCCCAGCCAGACCCTTTTTAGCCTCCCGAGATATAAGAGAATTCTTCTGGACCGGACGAAACGTCGTTGTCCGCGCCAAAACTGTTCAAGACCTGCGGGTCGATGCCCGCAAATCCTCGCGTTCTGCTCAGAGTTGGCTCTCGACGCCGGGAGCGAGCGAGAGGAAGAACGCTTCCATCCGTCTGGCCCAATTCGCAGGTTCATGACGAAGCTCGACCGGACGACCGTTAACCTCTCCGTCCCACACCAACGACGCGTCGTCCACCTTGTGCGAGTCGGGTCCCACCCGCGGTTGCCGCCGCACGTGCCAGCTTCTGGTCGGAGAAAGGTCCGCGGTGATCGTATCGGCCAACTGATTTGCGAGCGCCCTACTCTGCACCAAGACGGCGATTTCGGTGTTCAGGTTGGCGGATCGCGGATCGAGATTGAAACTGCCGATCCAGGACAGCTCGCGGTCAAACACGATGACTTTGGAATGCAGCGCACCATAGGACGGTCGCAGCCGATACCACCGTTCGCCCCGGGGATTCAGACCGCGATGCACCTTGAACTCATACAAATCCACTCCAACCGCGAGCAGATCGCGGCGGTATTTCTGGTAGGCGCAAAAAACGATCGGAACGTCGGTGGCCTCCAGCGCACTGGTGAGCAGCCGGATCGAGACTCCCCGCTGGTGCAGGGTCTGACACTCCTGCACCATGGCGGTGCCCGGCACAAAATAGGCCGCCTCAATCAGGATCTCGCTGCGGGCCCGTCGCAACTCCTCGTCGAATCGTTCGGCCACTGCCGACGAGCGAGCAGACGCGTCATCCACCTTCCTCGGCAAATCGCTGACAATTTCTCCTTCACCCCAGATGAGCGGGCTGCCCGCGGCCGTCATCGTCGTTAAATATTTGTCGTGCATGGCGGCAAATTTCTCTTCGAAGCCCGCAGCGCCCTTGACGCGCGCGTGAACCAAACACCGCTCCGCCTCCAGGTCCGCGCCGGTGGGACGCCGGTCAACCAGTTCGGTCGCCGGCACCGACCACTGGCTGTTCCAGTATTCGTCGAAAGCGGCGGACGCCTGCCGGGTCACCGGGCCTTCCATCAGGACATCGAAATCCCGAAAGGAATCGGTCGTGCGAATGCCAAAATAGTCGTTGCCAACATTTCGACCGCCAAGGATCGACCCGACGTTGTCGGCAATGAAGAGCTTGTTGTGCATGCGCCGGTCGGCCTGGTGCAAGTGGAGCGCGTAGGCCGGAAGGCGGAAAAGCCGGAGCCGGCACCGGATGGGGTTGAACACCCGGACTTGAATGTTGGGATGGGCACAAAGGGCCGCCAGTTCATGGTCGGAACCTAGGTTATAGTCGTCCAGCAGGAGCCGCACCCGGACTCCGCGATCGGCCGCCTTGAGCAGATGTTCAGCCAGCAGGCTGCCCGCTTCATCGGAGTCGTAGATGTAGTATTGAGCATCGATTGTGCGCTCGGCGGTGTCCGCCAGCGTCACCCGCGCCACCAGCGATTCGAGCCCGAAGTCGAGAATATGAAATGCGGACTGCCCTGGGTGGAGCTTTTCCACGGCCGCCAACTGGCGGCCGAGCAACGTCGTGTCGGGAGACGCATAGGCCATCGTTACATTGGCCGGCACGCCTCTCGGGAAAGTGGTGCAGCCCGAAACCAGCAAGGAAATAACACTAAGCCCGAAAAGCCAGCGAGACTGGTAGATTCGCATCAACATCGGCCCTCAGGAAAAAAGGGAATTCAAACAAATCACGAGCCGATAAAAGCATCGCGGCAGTCAACCGTCCCAAACACATCCCGGCGATAATTATTTCGATTGAGCACAGGGTACGTCGCACCCTCGTATTGGATCCTCCGCTTTCTTGCCATGCCGCCAACCCTGCAGCAAGGAACGCCGACGGTAATTCAATAGTAGCACGTAGCGGCCTGACCCCATTTTTTCGGGGCTTCGGGCCCATCGGCAACGTGCGCTTCCGGTCCGTGGTCGTTTTCGTCGGTACCACCGGTGGCGTCGGCGCGAGCGCCTTGACCTCGCCGAGCAGTTCCTGCCATTCCAAATTATTTTCCTCGGCGGGACCGCGTCGCGCTTCGGATTTACGACCGAAGAGTTGCGTCTCCAGATCCTTGACCCGGAGTTCCAGCCAGCGGTTCTGCGCCCGCAACTCGCTCACTTGCGTGAGCAGATTTTCG
>JBEPTW010000155.1:0-9222 GCA_041691855.1 Verrucomicrobiota bacterium
CTTGCATCGAGGACTTTCACCCCGTCAGTTCACTCCCATGCCGGGCACACTCCAGATCACCACAGCGCAACGCCCTTGATGTCACCTTAATCGCCGATCATGTTCACGCTCCATATGGCCCAGCTAATCACAAAATATGGCCTGCCCGCCGGGCGGCCGTGGCTGATCTGAAGTGTTCTTCAAAAAATGAAGTCCACAGTGAAAAACTGGAAGCTGCTCGGCGCGATGATCGACGTTGTTTTCGCGATAGTCGCAGTGGATCTGGTTTGGCTCACGATGTCGTGGCTCCATCAGGACGAAAAGAAGTGGTCGCAGCTGACGGCAGCTATCTTGCCCTGGATTCTCGCTTATGTTGGTTTCCGCTGCATAGCTCTCAATGGAAAGAAGAAAGCTTTGATCACCGAGGCTACTGCGACACCAACTGAAAAGACGACCTAACGAGGAGGGTTCTGTAGAGCGAAGCCGACACAGGACCATTGATGAACAAGCCCCTCGATAAACGGTAGAGTCGGTGGCGCTCTATGCGTTTTGTAGTTGGTCGCGCGGCAGGACAATCCGAACGGAACGGCTCCCGCGCGCTAACGTCGCGAGGTTGAGCAAGATGGTCGGAAGAATGGGGTCATGACGTGAATCTTGACAGGCGAACTTATGGTCGCCGTTTCAACGCACTGGCAAAGTCACCTCACTTCCCACGGAATAATTTTACGCCGGTGCAGTGATGGCAGCGCGGTCATCCAACCGGATCAACTTCGCGGCGAACGCCCCTTGCCTGCTTGTCTTTTCGCAATCCCAAGAAAACCGGCTGGCGCAAGAGGCCGTCGTTGGTCCATTCGGCGAATTTGATTTGCGCGATCAATTCAGGCTTCAGCCAGGTCACCTTCCGCATTTCGCTTCGCGTCATGCCGGTCCCAAACCGCGATTTGTGATCCATGGGAAGATTTTCAAAAGGACAATTCTGCCGACTGATTTTGAGGAATCGCGCGTGCAGGGTTTCGAGCAATTTGCCATTAAATCCCGAGCCAACTTTCCCCGCATAGAACAATTTTTTCCGACGATAGTAGCCGATCAGAATCGCGCCAAAATACTGGCGACTGCGTTGCGGCGGAGTGAAACCACCAATCACAAATTCCTGTTCGCCGAGGATCTTGCACTTTAACCACGCCCCACTCCGCCGGTCGGCCTCATAAAGCGAAGCGGGCTTTTTGACCACGATTCCTTCGAGTCGTTGCATGCGCGCAGCTTTCATCAAATCCGCCGGTTCAACTTCAAACGAAGGCGACAGTTGCAAGGGGTGTTTAGCTTTGCCCAACAAGGCCTGCAATCGCTTCCGGCGTTCTTCCAAAGGCAATCCCATCAACGCCGCCCCATCGAGCTGCATGACGTCGAAAATGAAGTAAACTAGCGGCGACTTCAGTTCGTTGAGGTCACGATTTTGCAGCAGCTGAAACCGTGAGCGTCCCGCAGAATCCAAGGCGACGACTTCCCCGTCCAACACGGCATTCTTGCATTTAACCCCTTTCAACGCCGCGACGATCTCCGGAAAATCGTCCGTCATCGATTTGTGCGCGCGGGACCACAGTTCCACCTTTCCGCGATTCAATACCGCCACGGCCCGATAGCCGTCATACTTGATTTCGCAAAACCAACGACCAGTCGGAATCTCAGTCACACCCAATGCTTTCATCGGTGGGATGAAAGCTGCCGGCTTTAAACGTGATGCAGGTTTGGAAACGGTGCGTGCCACACCTTTGTGGTGTCGTTTCAAGGCGGAGCGGTTCCCTTGCTTCCATCGAATGATCAAAGCCGGACGGCGGCTGAAATTATGGCGATTGGCGATCAGCGGCGCCTCAACTATAGTCACGCCGACTTTCCAATGCGCTTTTCAAGGTCACCGCGTCGGCATACAAAACGCCACTGCCGCTCGGTAGGCCGAAACCAATTCGAGTCACCTTGACCCCGGCCTGCGGCAAACGTTCAGTCAGGTAATGGCAGGTGGCTTCGCCTTCAACATCGTTGGACAGTGCCAGGATCAATTCCTTGATTTCGCCCGACGTGATTCGCTTAAACAACGCTTCAAGGTTCAGATCCTCCGGTGCCACGCCGCGAATCGGCGACAGTTTTCCGTGCAAGACATGATAACGTCCACGAAACGCGCCCGAACGTTCGATGGCCGCAAGGTCGGTCACAAATTCAACCACGCACACCTGGCCGGTGCTCCGGCGCGCATCGGCGCAGATCGGACATTGTTCCTGTTCGGAAAGATTTCCGCAGATCACACAACGCCTCACCGTCTTGGAGGCCACGTCCAGCGCCGAAATCAGATCGGGCAATCGCTCCGGTTTCTCCACGAGCAAATGCAGCGCGATGCGTTCCGCAGATCGATAACCGATCCCGGGCAGTTGCTTGAGCAACTTCTGCAAATGTTCGAGCGCGGGGGTCATGGGGTTTTCGATTTTTGATTTCGGAGCTTCGATTTAAGGAACCACAGAGTTGAGAATTGAAAACTGGATGGAGGTATATTCGAAAAACTGTGGGCGGGGTGCCCTCACCCCGCTGGGTTCAGCCGGCGCAGCGCTTTCGCGTGCGGGGTCAGGGCACCCCGCCTACATAAATATAACCGCGTTCGGACCGGGGTCAGCGCCCCCGGCTACAGGAGCGCGGTTCAAAATCGGACTCGTCAAAACATTCCCGGCATCTGGAAGCCGGCGGAAATGCGCTGCATTTCGGTGTCGTTCAATTCCTTCGCTTTCTGCGCGGCTTCTTGAACGGCGTTGAGGATCGTTTCCTCGATGAGTTTCTTGTCTTCCTTGAGAAATTCCGGATCGAGGTTCAGGGAAATAAATTTTCCCGCGCCGTTGATCTTGATCTGGATCGCGCCGCCGCCGCTGGTGACGTCGATTTCGCGCGTCGCGAGCGATGCCTGCATCGACTCGATCTGCTTTTGCATTTTCTGGGCTTGCTTGAGAAGGGTGCCTACTCCGGCCATGATTTTAAGGGGTTAAGGTTGGGAAAAATTGACGGACAATTGTGAGTACTAATCACGCCTATTTTGTTCAACGCCACCAGAAATTAACCGTTCTTGGCGAGGATTTCATCGAACCCGGAACGGTAATCCGGGTGCCGCGGACGCCAACCGAGGACGCGCTGGATTTTTTCGCTGGAGATAACCCGATCCGGCATCGGCTCCCCTCCTCGACGCGTCCCCGGAATGCCGTCAAAGGCCGGCATCGCGCGTCCCAATCGTTCCGCCAGCCAGCGAACCACGTCTTCGCGCCGCGCCGGGGCAATATCCGCTACATTGAAAATCTGGCTGCCGATCGTCTGCGGAGCCCTCAGTGAGCCCAGCACGGCCGACACAATGTCGTCGAGATGCACCAAGTTCAAATGATGACCGCCGCTTCCGCCCAACGAGGTCGTTCCTTCCCGGAGTTGATTAAGCAAGTGATGCCGTCCTGGACCATAAATCCCGGCCAACCTCAGAATAAACCAGCGTCGGCAAATGGCGTCGGGCACCGCCTGCAAACGCATTTCGGATTCACGGATGATTTTTCCGTTGGGCGTTGCGCCCTCGGCCGGCACCGTCTCATCGATGACCGCGCCGCCGCCCTGCGGATAAACCGACGTGCTGCTCGTGTAGAGTATCGTGCCGATCGGTGTTTGGCCTGACGCCGCCCATTTCAAAATAGAAGCCATGCCCGCCAGATAAGACTGGCGATAGCCATCGGGTCCGCCGGCGGAACTGACGCAATTAACCACAAAATCCGCGCCGCCTTCGAGCTGGGAATGCCAGTCGGAGGACGACAATTCAGCAACCACGACCTTGGCCAGCGATTGCGCGCGCAACAATGCCGCCTTTTCCGGATTGCGCGTGAGGGCTTCCACGTGTGCCCCCGCCGCCACGGCTGCGCGCGCGATGGCGCCGCCGACGTAGCCGCAACCAAAAATAACGAGTCGTTTGCCGTGAAGCGTGATCATGAGAGCAAACCACTAATGCACACTAATCCTCACTAATGGATTCAAAAAATCCGACGCCATAAAATTAGTGTCTCATTAGTGTACATTAGTGATTAACCTTTTTCCCATGCCCAGCGTACTCGTTATCCTCGCCGACGAATTTGAAGAAATCGAAGCCTTCGCGCCCATCGACCTGCTGCGTCGCGCCCAGATCGATGTCACGGTCGCTTCGTTAAATGAAAACCGACACGCGACCGGTCGCAGCGGGATCACCGCGCACGCCGACGTCGCGTTTTCGGCCGTCGACGGGCAATTATTCGACCTGCTTTTTTTGCCCGGCGGTGCCGGAGTGAAACATCTCCGGGCCGATGCGCGCGTGCCCAGCTGCGTCTCGCGGCACCACAAGGCCGGGAAATGGCTCGCCGCGATTTGCGCCGCTCCGACCGTGCTCAACGATTGCGGACTTCTCCACGGCAAACGATACACCGCCCACTTCTCAGTAGCAGCCGAGTTGCCCGAGATCCGAGCCAACGAACGCATCGTCACGGACGGTAAAATTATCACTTCCCGTGGTGCGGGCACCGCCGTGGAGTTCGGGTTGCATCTGGTCTCGTTGCTAAGCAGCGCGGACAAAGCAGCGGAAGTCGGTAAATCCATTTGCATCTAAGGCTTTGCGTGAAATCTGCATTGCTACCTTCAGCCGCGTGTCGTTGGATTAGCCCGGTCCCACCCCGGACCGCCGTTTGCGAGTGCCCGTTCTCTTTTTTAACCTCGCCGCCTCCTTGATCGGGAAGCGACGGTGCGAAGCAGTCTCTGGTAAAAACGACCGCAGCGAGGAACTTCCCTGTTTCTATTCTGCTCCCATAAAACAACCCTGATCGCATCGATCTTCCATGAAGCTTTCCAAAGTTTTTCTTTCGTCAGTTGTTTTAAATCTTCTCGCGGTTGCCGCATCCGCCGCGCTTCCCGCATTTTCGCAACAGACGATTGGGTTGCCTCCACTCACGCTCTTGGAAAACGCCAAAGCCAACCTGCATCTGTTTGAACGAAGCCCGTCGATAGCGCCGACACCCGACGCCATCTCCGAGCGACGCGTTCTTCACTCGGACAAATTTGTCGTCAGCCCGGCGACCGGCGTCGATTATAAGCTGCTGATAAAGCACCCCGATCCTTCCGTGAATTACAACCTGATCGTGAAGGAAGCAGGCTGGCAGGACGGGAAATAAGTTCGCGACCGAAAACCGTTGCGACGGCGGCTTAAAAATAAGCCGTCCCACCATCGGAACCTCACCCACTGGAGCCACGGCAACCCGGCGTGGTCGTTTGGAAAACCGCAGCGAGGTCGCTGCGGCTCCACCAAGACTCACAACCCAACGCAACAGAGTGATGCCCTCATTCACCGATCCCGCTGTCGCTCGGAAATTTTCCGACTACGCACCGGCTTTGCGGAGCAAATTACTGAAATTGCGGGCATTGATCTTCGCGACGGCAAAAAACATTCCTGACGTCGGGCCTTTACGCGAAACCCTCAAATGGGGACAACCAAGCTACATGACCACTGAGACCAAAAGTGGCAGCACCATCCGACTTGATGCATTGCCCGCGGAACCCGGCGGATACGCTCTTTATTTTCACTGCCAGACCAACCTCATCGACGGCTTCCGGCAGAAGTACGGAAATAAATTCCGTTACGAAGGAAATCGAGCGCTGATTTTTAATGAAACCAAGCCTCTCCCCGAATCTGAATTGAACGAGTGCATTGCCGCCGCGTTGACCTATCACCTGAAAAAACAGGGAAGTCGCACGCCAATCGGTGAACTCATCAATAAATCGCACAGGTAATTTGTCTCGGTCCGTGGACAGACTCATTGATTTTTTATCGTCCCCATGTGCGGCATAGCCGGAATTATTTCCCCGCGACTTGATCGCTCCGTACGCGAAGACGCCGTGACGCGCATGGTGCGTCGCCAGCAGCACCGCGGTCCAGACGATAACGGCTTCCACTCCGACGGCGCGGCCACGCTCGGCATGTGCCGGTTGGCGATCATCGATCCGGTGAACGGTCACCAGCCCATGATCAGTCCCGACGGGCGCTTCACGCTGATTTTTAACGGCGCGATCTACAACTACCGCGAACTTCGCAGCGGATTCGTCGAGCGTGGCTGGAACTTCCAGACGAACTGCGACACCGAAGTCCTGCTCGCCGCCTACGCTCTCGATGGCGAAAAATGCCTTCAGCGATTGCGCGGAATGTTCGCCTTCGCCATCTGGGATGCGCGTGAAGAAATCCTCTTTGCCGCGCGTGACGCACTCGGGATCAAGCCATTTTATTATGCGCGACTACCTGCGTCGGGGATTGCGTTTGCCTCGGAGGTCAACGCATTGCTCGCGAGCGGACAAATCTCCCGCGACATCGATCCCGCGTCCGTTGGGGAATATCTTTCGTGGTTCAGCGTGCCCGCGCCGCGAACCATTTATAGCGACATCGCCACTCTTCCGTCGGGCCATTCCCTCCGCGTCGATGCGCTGGGACGTGTCACCACCCAAGCTTGGTGGCGATTGCTCGCACCGACGGCGACGACTCACGTCGCGACCAATTATCACGACTTCGTGCACGGTCTGCGCCACCAACTCGAAAACTCCATTCGCGCTCATCGCGTCGCCGACGTTCCGGTGGGCGCATTTCTTTCCGGCGGCATGGACTCAACCGCCGTCGTCGGCCTCATGGCAAAAAGCGGTGCGACGAAGTTAAAAACATTTTCCCTCGTTTTCGGCGAAAGTGGTTTCTCGGAGCAAGCGAGTGCGCGATTAGCCGCCCAGACCTTTGGCACCGACCATCACGAAGAACTCGTCACCGGTGCCCGCGTCGCGACCGATCTTCCCCGCATTCTCGCCAGTTTCGATCAACCCACCGGTGATGGCATCAACACGTGGTACGCCAGCCAAACCGCGCGGCAAGGTGGCGTGACGGTCGCCTTGTCCGGCCTCGGCGGTGACGAACTCTTCGGCGGTTATCCGTCGTTCCAACAGTTGCCGCGCTTGCAACGACTGCTGCCTTTTTGGCGAACCCTGCCGTCGGGTTTGCGCGATGTGATTGTCGGCCGCCTGCAAGCCCGCTCCACGGTGCGCTCGCGCAAGCTTGCCGATTTTCTGACGCACGCCCGCGATCTCCATGAACTCGCCTCCCTTCAGCGGCGCGTGCTGCCCGAAATGACGCGGCTTTCCCTGCTGTCACCGGACGCGCGCAGGCAAGCGGAGCGGCTCGGCCCGCATCATCCGATGCTGGAGGATTTCGCGGCGGATCTCGCCGGTGCGAGCCAATTTCAGATCATCAGTGCCTGGGAATTGCGCACCTACATGACCGACGTGCTGCTGCGTGACAGCGACGTGATGAGCATGGCGCACTCGTTGGAATTGCGTGTGCCCTTCGTGGACCGGGTACTGCTCGAATGGCTTTGGCCGCAGCGCGATTATTTTAAATTCAATCCACGTTGCACCAAACGCGCGCTGGCCGATGCAACCGCTGATCTGGTGCCGGCCGCCATTCGCAATCGCCGCAAACAAGGTTTCACGTTGCCCTTTGCCCAATGGATGAAGGCGGAATTGCGACCGTTTTTGGAGGATACTTTTTCAGCGTCGTCACTTTCGGCGTGTCCTTGGTTGGAAGCAGCAACGGTGACGCAATCGTGGCAAAAGTTCAAAACCACGGGCGACACGCGATCCTGGTCGCGCGTATGGACGCTCGCGATGCTGATCGCTTTCGCAAACCGGCGGGGAACCGCGAACTAGGAACTGTCTGACAAACAAACCCTATCGCCACCCTCCGCTTCTGCTCTTCGATGTAGGGCCGCCGCTTGCGGCGTGCCGTTTCGCGAACACGCATTGGCGGAAGGCCGGCGCAAGCACCGGCCCTACAACAACCGGCGCCAATGGTTTCTGCGTCGTTCGCGGCGGGTTAAGTATCTAGCCTCTGCCCAAGGCTACGGCGGACACGGCGACCAGCCCCACCTTTTGATTTTTGTCATTTGAAAATTTTGTTTTTATCACCCGAACTTTTTCTGGCCGATGGTGGCATCGCGCGAATTATGCGGGTGTATTTGAAGGCGCTTTGCGAAATTTGCGGACCAGATGGACGGGTGGATTCGTTGGTGTTGAACGACCCGCCCGGAGGCGATCGGCGACTGGAGCGATATTCAAATCAGAACCTGAACCGCCATGTCGCGTGCGCAGGAAACAAGATTCGCTTTCTCACCCAAGCCATCAAGCTCGGTCGCCAATCGGATAGCTTGATTTGCGGCCATCTGCATCATCTCCCGATTGCGCGGCTGGCTCAGCTTTTCAACCCACGTCTGCGCTATTTCCTCGTCGCGCACGGCATCGAAGTCTGGCGACCTTACACCGCGCTGGAACGACGCGCATTACTCGCGGCTCACCGAATTCTCTGCGTGAGTGAATTCACCCGACGACAGATGCTTCGCTTTCTCCCAACTTTACCTGCGGCGAAAATCGTCGTCGTGCCGAACGCGCTCGATCCCTATTTCGCCCGCCATTCAAATCCGCCTTTCGCCGGCTCGCGTTTCGCCGCGCCCCGGATTCTCGCCGTTTCTCGTCTCACGCAGGCCGATAATTACAAAGGCGTCGACACCCTGATCGAAGCCATGCCGCAAATTCGTCGTGAATATCCCCTCGCGCGACTCCGGGTGGTTGGCCAAGGTGACGACCTTTCGCGGCTTCAAGCTCTCGCCGCCGCACTCGGCATGGCGAAGGCGGTGGATTTCACAGGTTCGGTCGACGATGAAACGCTGCGCGCCGAATACGAAACGTGCGATCTTTTCGCGTTGCCGAGTCGCAAGGAAGGTTTCGGACTCGTTTATCTCGAAGCGATGGCCAACGGCAAATCGTGCATCGGCGCTCGCGCTGGCGGCGCGCCCGAGGTGATCGACGCCACTGTCGGGCAGCTCGTCGACTACGGCAACATTCCCGATCTCGCCGCCGCCGTCATTGAACTCACGCGGCATCCCTGTGATTCGGAGGTTGTGCGCCAGCGCGCCGCCGCCTTTGCTTTTCCCGTGTTCCAACAGCGTCTCGCCGCCGCCCTGAACTGATCGATGCCTACTGACGAAATTCCCGAACTCGTGCTCGAGGCCGGCCGTGCGAACCGGCATTACTGGAGCGACCTCTGGCGCTACCGCGAGTTGCTCGGATTCCTCGCATTGCGCGACATCAAGGTGCGCTACAAGCAGACCACGCTCGGAATTCTTTGGGCGC
>JBEPTW010000156.1:0-9157 GCA_041691855.1 Verrucomicrobiota bacterium
CGCGCAGGGTGGAGACGAGTTCCCGCTGTTTCGGATCGAGCCACGTGTCTTCGAGTGCAAGCGCGAGGCCGACAATCCCATTGAGCGGATTGCGGATGTCATGGCTCATGTTGGCGACAAATTGGGTTTTGGCCGCGCTGGCTTTCTCCAACTGGTCGGTGCGTTCGAGGACTTTGTGTTCCAAGTCGACATTGCGCTGGCGCAACAAGCGGACGCGCCAGCGATAGAGTCCATAGCCGGTGGGGAGGAGTGCAAGCAGCGCGCCCAACATAGCGGGGAGCGTGCGCCACCACGGAGGAAGAATCTCGAAATGGCTGACGGCCGCTTCGCTCGCCACGCCGGTTTCGGCGATGGTGCGGACGCGGAAGGTGTAAGTTCCATCGCGCAAGGCGGTGAATTCTCGCTGCGACGAGTCGTCGGCGGGACCCCAGTGTTGGTCCACGCCATCCAACATCGTTTCAAGATGGAGTTGGGGACGATTGGCAAACTCTGGGGCGGCAAATTTAAAGACGATCGCCCGGGTCGAATAGGGCAGGGAATGCGTAATGCTTTGCGCGGCCTCATCGTCGCCTACACGGGCCATCGCCCGGAGAAGCGGTGGATGGGGGATTGGAGCCGACGGCCCGTGTGGGACCGTATTGCGTAGTAATCCGCTCGTGCCGCCGATCCAAAGGGTGGTTGCGCCGGTGGCGTCCGCCTCGGCGAAAATCGATTCGAGAATACCAATATTCCAAAGACCATCGATGGAATGCGGCTGCCAGATGGCGTGATCGCCCTTGATTGTGATGCGCGCGACGCTGGCGGGCTGATCGGGGGCGCCGGCATAGGCGACCCAGAAATTTCCGTCAGGGGTAATTTCAGAAAAGGTGGTCAACGCCCGCGAAGGATAGTTTTCGATCGGATGAAAATGGGTCTCTTCACCGTTTAAAATCCATCCGCTCGAAGGAGAGAGCGCCGTGACGGTGTGGTTTAATCCTGCGACGACGCGAATGAAACCAGAATGAGTTGCCGGCAGTCCAAAAGACGCAGGAGCTTGGATTGCTTCCACCGGCCCATTTTGGTCGAGGGTTGCGACGAACATGGCCCGACTATTTGTGCCGAGCCACAGCCGACCTTGTCCGTCTTCAGCGATGGAGTTGACGAGGTCCGGCAGATCTTTCACGAGAACGCGCAATTTGCCGTCCTCACTCATGAGTAATACGGTGTGTTGGTCGGCTACGAGATATTGGCCCAGATAAATCCGCGAGGGTTTCACCACGGAGGCGTACCTGATCGACGGTAGCAGGTTGGTGGCTTTGCCTTCGAATAACTTCTTAACACCGGGACCAGCCGCCACCAACAACCCGTGTTCGGTCGGTTGAAAGTCGGATATGTTATTTACGGAAGCGTCGATTAAATGAAACCTTTCCGCGGGAGAATCCATTTCCCAAATGCTATTTGGCGTGGCGGTAATTATCCGGCCCTCACTGCGGGTAATCTTGATGATCGGTTGATTGGGCAGGTCGGCGGTGGCCGAGAAGATTCGCGAGGCGCTTTTGAGCGCGACATGGAAGATGGAAAAATCAGACGTCACCCACAAGCCCTGCTCCTGATCGACGAAGAGTGACAAGGTGGAGTTGGTGCGTAGACCTTCTTTTTCCGTCAGGATTTGTTCGAGTTTTCCCTCTTGATCGACGATCGCGATGCCTCCGAAATAGGTGCCAAGGGCGAGCCGGCCATCGGGCAATTTTGTGACGCAGGTGAGGCGGTTGCGTTTAACGTAGGCGGACGCTTCGGTCGCAAATGGAACTAACTGTGAGTCGACGTAATTGAACAGGCCACTCGAGGTTGCCAGTAGATAACCGTGGGCGTTCGGCTCGAGCCACATGACCATTGCTTCTCCTAGAACGGATTGTGGGATGATTAACCGGGGACCGGCAGATCCCATGATATATAAACCGGTCAGTGCATGGTGAATGTAGATGTCGGCACCTGCGCGCATTGCCTCCAAATGGCGCTGGGGTGTGGGCATCGACCAGATCTGAAATTTTGTGCCATCCCAGCGCAGAATATTTTCAGCGGTGACAAAAAGAGCTCCGTCGCCTTCGCTGAAAACATGCCACGATTCGATCCGTTTGGTTTGCTCGACAGGTAAGTGCGAAAGCAAAGAATGATAATCCCACGAGCCGGTCGATTTCTGCTCGTACCAGCCGATCTCACCATAGGCCGCAGCCCACAGTTTTCCATTCTTTCCGAAATCAAGACTGCGAAGGCTATACGCGCCATTGATCGGAAACCGATTCCATTTCGCTCCGTCGAAACTCAGTAGACCATCGCTGCCAAAATAGAGTGTCCCGTCCGGCCCCTGACGGGTGACGAAAACGCTCGCATCGCTGGCAAAATCGGCAGCAGTGTAGGTTCGAACCAAAGGATGGATTTGCTCGTTCGCCGACGAATTCGAGGTCCATGAAAGCAACGCCGATGACCACAAGAAAATGGTCAGCAGCCGATTGCTTTTAAAGCCCGTAAGATAAAGCCACCGCATGGCGTTATTCGTGGAAGAGCGGGATTAGAATGGCGATTCCTTTTCGACTAAATCTACCGGAAATCCGGTAGTCGGAGCGATGGTTTCGCGGATGGGTTTCGGGATGATTTTGATTGTTATGAAAACAACAAAACATCTGATCCTCGGAGCGCTTTCCTGCCTCCTTCTTGCTGTGGGGTTTGCAAATCTAAGCCAAAATTCGGCTCTAAATGTTACTTTTCCGGTATCGACTATTTCAGAAGGTTCACTTGCCCATTCACCCCTTCCGCAGCCACCGGGCAGTGGTACATCCCCATTGAATTTGGTGCAGCCTGTTTAATATGTTCAGTATCGCATCATTTCGATACCGAAATGTCTTAAGCACCGATGGCGGTCCCATTGCATCGATCGAGTCTGGCGTCCTGCCGGTTTGCGGGCGCCAGATGGTTCAAGCTAACGCAACCCTCTCTCCGGATTTTAGTTGCGGGTGCAAGGCGGCGATTTACGGGGACGCTGATGGCACCGGTACGCATCGTGAAGTGCGAATTGCCCGCCAGCTTGCGGTTTCTGAAGCGATGGAGAAATGGGCGTTCCATGCGACCGTACAGTCGGATCGAACGAAGGAATTCGGTTTTGATATCGATCCGTCGTCCACTGGACTGTGTGCGGTTCCGGGACTTACCGGGCGGCGCGCGAGGAGGGGAGCGATGTTGGAAGCGGTGGAGCGTTTCAGCATCGGTGCTTGGTGGGAGGGAAGTGGAAGATGGCGATTGTTCGATACGGATTGGCCCGGAGTTTCAGCCGTGGCGATCGACGGACCGTTCGGTGGCGTTACCGTAATCGCGGTTTCGCGGACGCATTTTGGCATGTTTGTTTACGGTCATGCGGCCGAAGAATCCTTTGGTGCGGCATGTGAACGTGCGGTGGTTCAATTGGCCCGGCACGAGCGCATGTTGTACTCATGGTGGTTGGATTTTGTTTCTGGAGAAAAACGCACGCCGATGAATCCATTTGAGCGCCGCTGTCTTTTTTTTGGAACGGAGGAAGGGCATGAATTGTTTCTCCGCCGACTGCGCGATGATGTTCAGGCCGACATGCCGTCCGCTTCGGTGATTTGCGATCGGGACATCACGGGGCCTTGGTCCGACTATACGACGGTTTGGCGTTTTGCCCTTCGTCCGGTTTCGAACGGATATTTAGATGGCGGCGACGATTATTTTTTTTGGTGAACCCGTTCCGAGATCAGTTGTTTTTTGATGACCTATTTTCCCTCGCACCATTCCATTTATTTTCTTCATGTCGGACGCTGAGTACACCTCGAATGAAAAACGCAAACTCAAGGGTGCGGGGCGCCCCGACGAGCGGGAGCTTCGCCTGGAGCGTTTGGAGAACATGGGGCTACTGGCTACGCGGGTCGCGCATGATTTGAACAATATGCTCGCCCCAATGAAGATGGCCATACCCATGCTTCGCTCCTCCGTGGTGGACACGAATGCACGCAATTTACTCGATTCACTCGAAAGCACTGTGGGACGGGCCACGGCGCTGGTGAGGCAGATCCTCGAGTATGCGGACGGAGTCGGGGGGCAGCTTCAGTTGGTTCCGATTCAACAGCTCCTTGAGGAAATTACCCTCTTTGCCACAGAAACGTTTCCTCGAAGTATCCGGATTGAAGATCGGGTGCAGCCGGACTTGTGGCAGGTCAATGCGAACCTGAGTCAACTCCATCAGGTATTGCTTAATCTTTGTGTGAATGCGCGCGATGCGATGCAGCGTGGGGGGACGCTTAGCATTGGCGCGGAAAATTGCATACTCGATGCGATGACGGCAGCGAAGATTGTTGGCGGACGCAGCGGTTCGTTCGTCGCGGTGCAGGTCGACGACACGGGCACAGGGTTTTCGCCGGCGGTGATGGCGAAAATCTGGCAACCATTCGTCACCACAAAAAAAACCGGGAAGGGCTCCGGTTTGGGTTTGTCGACCATTCGCGATATCATTGCCCATCACAAGGGATTCATCCATTTGCAAACGGTGTTTGGAAAAGGCACGTCCTTCCGAATTTATTTGCCGGCCGTCGAGGATCAGCCGCCGCAGCCGATTCAGTCAATCGCCCAGCAGAATTATCGTCCGATGGTGAATTCGCGGGGTTGAGAGATTCATTTACGAAGGCGGCCTAGCACCGCTTGGCATCGTCGACAGACGAAATAAAAAAAGCCGCGCAAAATAGCGCGGCTTTGGGATCAGAAAATAAACGAACCGATTATTTCTTCGGAGTGGACGCCTGCACTTGGGCGAGTCGTTTATCCAAGGAGTTCATTTCGGTCACGAGACGCTCCTCGACTTTCTTGCGATCAGAGCTGGTGACGATGCTCAGGCTCGCCGCGTCGCGCACCACATTCGCTGGAAGCGAAAGGAGTCGCGTGATGAGACCCTGATCCTTGAAGGTGCTCAGATACAACGCGGTGATCTCGTGGGAAAGCTTCATCGAGTCCTGGCCAACCGCCTGCGAGGCGAGAAGTTGATTGTTGAGCTCTTGATTGCGGGACATCTCGGCCGTTAAAACACCGCTAATTTGGTCAGAGATACGCTGGCTGTAGCCGTTGATGGATTCCCGTGTGAGATTTTGATCCTTCGACATGTCGGCGAGAATCGGGGAAATTTTATCAACCATCCGGCTCGATACTTTGTCGATCTGCTCGTTCTGGATTTTTTCCGCTTCTTCCGGAGTCTTGGGCAGGGGACTGTTTGGTTGGATCTTGTGGGCGATCGCTTCGGCGAGTTGATTGACTTTGTCCGCATTAATTTTGGCGAACTCTTCGTCTGTCATCAACACGTCCGCCTGCCGTTTGGAAATCGCGTCTTTTAGCAATTGATTTACCGACTCGATATGCCGGCGTGTTTCCTCGGCGGAAGCTTTCATTTCGGCATTCGTCTGATCGCGAAGTGCGGCGATTTCAGCCTGTTGCTTTGCGGCGAGTTCAGTGACGGTTTGTTGGTAGAACCAAAACGCTGCGCCAACGATAACAATAGCGGTGAGTATGACCGCGGGAAGTTGCTCTTTAAACTTTTGCCACATGATAGTAGGGGATGTCTGGTTAAGGGTGTGTGTCAGACTCCGACATCGATAACGAGCTGATGTTCAAATGCAATGCCGCCTTATGCACGAAATATTTCAAAAATGAGCCTAAATCGCTACGAGCAAATCATGTTCAATTACTGGCAGACCCAGCCGGATGAACTCCAGTTTTGGAAAACCAAAGTCATGGCGGCCTCCCGGATTATCGCCGCGCCGGGCGAAACAGCGAGGGACTTGGAACGTGATCTGTGGGACTATTTCACAGAACGCAGTCAGCATGTGACCGTGTTTAAAAATCTCAATGTTGGCGGCGTCTGTCGGGTGAGCCTTTTGAATCTGGCAGAATATGTGCTAAGGTTGTGGGGTCCCCCGCCTAAACCGAGGAAACCTTCCTCGAATCCACTATCCTAACCCAAAAGCCGTAACATGGAATTTTCAGTTATTTGCAATTACTGCATTTACAAAGTTGCGAGTCAGATGCATTCGTAATTCACAAGTTATCCACGCGATGGAAAACCCAAAAAGCGCTGTTTACAATCCACTGCAGCATCAGATTGAAGTGAGGGTAAAGACATACGTTCTCGATACGAACGTTCTGCTGCACGACCCCCAATCGATCTACAAATTCGAGGACAATAACCTGGCGATTCCCGTCGAGGTTCTTGAGGAGCTCGATGCGATCAAAGGCGAGCAGTCCACCGAGCGTGGGCGCAACGCGCGGCGCGTGCACCGCATCCTCCAGGAGCTGCTTCCGGATTCACGTTCGATGCACGAAGGGGTGAAACTCCCGAATGGAGGTACGCTCTCCGTGGTCATCAATCGTTACTTGGTCGAAAATAATTGGTCGTCCCCTGCGATGCAGCGCCTTCGCGCCGTGCTTTCCGATTTTACCAAGAAGGACAATCGCATCATCGCTAGCGCGCTGTTTGTGCAGGAAACTCATCAGCCGCCCACCATTTTGGTGACGAAGGACGTCAACGTTCAACTCAAAGCCCGCGCCGTGGGCTTGGAAGCTGAAGATTATCTCAATGACAAGGTTCCCGAAGCGACCGCGGACGACGATGGTTACCAGACGCTCACTCTGGACGTATATGAGATGCAGCGCTTTTGCTCTGAAGGTGAATTGGAATTGCCGGCGGACGCCGTCGCCAAACTTTACTTGAACGAGTATGTTTTGCTGATGACTCCCGAGGGGAAAACGATGCCCGGGCGTTACTATGGCAATAATCTCGTGCGTCGGCTGCATCTGCCGGATTTTGTGAAGGCGCCCGGTGGTATTCCAATCCGCCCGAGGAATCTCGAACAGCAATTCTTCGTCGATGCGTTAATGGACGATACGATTTCGCTCGTCACCTGCTTCGGTAAGGCCGGCACGGGAAAGACACTTCTTTCCACGGCGTGCGCGCTTTTCCAGACTACTGATGAGAAGTCGCGATATGATGGTCTTTCCATTTCCCGCCCGGTGATCGCGCTCGGCAAGGACATCGGCTTTTTGCCGGGCACGCTCGAAGAGAAAATGAAGCCGTGGTTGCAACCCTACCACGATGCGCTGGAGGTGTTGATGCCTGCCAAGCCCACCAAGGAACCCCAGTTCGCCAGCAAAAAGACGGGCAAGAAAAAGAAAAAACACGACGACACTCTATCGATGATGACTGCGCCGCAGCCTGTGCATGGCGGGGGCGCTCACAGCAATCATCCTGTCATGAAGCCCTACGAGCGGCTCATCAGCAGCGGGGTGGTTGAGATCGAGGCCCTATGTTTTATTCGCGGTCGCTCAATCGCGCGGAGGTTTTTCATTCTGGACGAAGCGCAACAGCTCACGCCGCACGAAGTGAAAACGGTGATCACTCGCATCTCTGAAAGCTCGAAGCTGGTACTGATCGGCGATCCGGCCCAGATCGATAATCCGTACGTCGATTCGCGCAGCAACGGTTTGGTTTATTGCCACAATCGCATGAAGGGGCTGGCGCTCGCGGCGCATGTGAAACTCACCAAGGGCGAGCGTTCCAAACTCGCCGAGCTGGCGGCTGACCTGCTTTAGTCCTTCGACTCGGCTTTCACGGGAATCGCTTCGGATTCGGTTGCCTTTTCTTCATCGTCGTCGAGCAAGCTCGGCTCTTCATTGCGATGGGCGAGCCATTCCATGACGCCACTGAACAACCCGGTGAACATCAGGTCGCCGAGGAGCGTGTTGCGGAAAAAGAAAATGGTCGGAGGGTATTCAGGATGACCGACGGTCAGCGCCTGCCACCAACCCGCGAGAGTTTTGGCGTAAAAGGAATCGGTCGCCCATGATTGGGTGTTGGTGATCAAATAGAACAAGATGGCACTCAGCAGCGCGCCGTTCAGCAGATTGAGCCACGATTTGTGTTTCGCGACTTTTGAACCGATCAGGAGCGCAAGTCCGAAACAACCTGAGCGCAGCGCAAAGCCGCTGAGCGACCAATAGAAACCGTATTCGTGAGCGTGAAAATTATTCACGTAGATATCCGACAGTTCGAGCGCAAGAAACGACGCGCACCAGAACCAAGGTTTGCGGATATAGACCGCGGTACAAAACGCGATCGCTGTGAAGGGCGACAGATTCGACAGCGATATATCCAAGGTCGGTAATACCCGGCAGAGTACCGCGAAAATGATGAGAAGGGTCGCGACCAGCATGAAGTGGTAAGGTTGGTACGGATCTTTTTAATGCCAGATTATTTCCAGTCAGGCCCGGCCGAGGCGATGGTCAGAGATTGGTTTGGGGCTGCTCGGCCTCTCGCGCCATCAACCACAGCAGATCCGATAACCGGTTGATGTACTTGGACAAAACCGGGCGGACGGTTCGCCCGTGCTTGGCCAAGCCTGTGAGATGCCGTTCCGCGCGCCGGGCCGTAGTGCGCGCGAGGTCCAGTGCTGCCGCGTGCAAATTCGCGCCGGGCGTCGCCCAACCGTCGAATTTCGGCTGTCGAGCCTCAATGGCAGTCACGGCGGACTCAATGCGTTTCAATTCGATTTCACCCACCTTCGCGAATTTGGAATCCAGATACCGGCCTGCATCGCTTTCCGCACAACTGAGTTCGCCCATCAACGCGACCAAGTCCCTTTGGATTTTCTCCAGCGCTTCCGGATCGCTGTCTGCCGGCCGGGTCGCTTTGGCAAAACCGAGGGCCGCGTTCAATTCATCGAGCACGCCCACGGCTTCGACTTGCGGATGATTCTTGGCCACGCGCTGTCCGTACAGCATTCCGGTCGTGCCGTCGTCGCCGGTGCACGTCGCGATGGAGCGGTAGGAGGTTCGCGCGGCGGGGTCGGACATCTCACTCCTTTTTCGCGGATTCGCGGGTGCGTTTCTTTAACGCTTTTAAATCCGGATCGATGGCTAGGAGCGTATCCTTGTCCATGTGGTCGATGTAGAGAATCCCGTTCAAGTGATCGACTTCATGTTGAATGCATCGCGAAAGCAGTCCCGTGCAGACGAGTACATGGGCGTGCCCTTTGATATCCTTGAATTTCGCGGTAATCCGGTCCGGTCGCACCACGTCGCCGCGGATTTCGGGAAAGGAAAGGCAGCCTTCCTCGTAGACGGTTTCCGG
>JBEPTW010000157.1:0-9078 GCA_041691855.1 Verrucomicrobiota bacterium
AAGTTCTGGTCGGACGCTTTGCGATAGAGAGCGGCAGCGGCCGTTTCATTTTTTTCCAGCCCGCGACCTTCCTCCAGCAAAAGACCGAGATTGTACTGCGCCCGCGCGAAGCCGTGATCGGCAGCAGGCTGATACCACCGCATCGCTTGCGCTTCGTCTTTCTTAACGCCACGCCCGGTCTCGTAGGCCAGGCCGAGGTTGAATTGCGCTTCTGTAATCCCCTTTTCCGCCGCTTGCCGGTACCAAAGACTCGCCTCGAACAAATCCTGTCCTACGCCGCGACCGGCCGAGTACATATTTCCGATGTTGAATTGCGCCGGACCGAATCCCTGTGCGGCCGACATCATGTAATATTTGAAAGCCTGCCGCTCGTCGAGCGGAACGCCGCGACCCAATTCGTATGCCAGACCCAGATTGAATTCCGCCGGAGAAAATCCTTGCTCCACTGCTTTCCGGAACCACGTCAACGCCGTCGTATAATCCTGCGCCACGCCGTTACCGTTGGAGTAGGCATTGCCCAATGTATTCTGGGCGTCCGGGTCTGATCGTTCGGCTCGCTCGCGAGCTTGCGCGAGATCGGTCGCCTGCGCCGGTTGCGCACGGAGCGTTGAGAGACAAAGATTGCCCAGCAAGGCGGCACAAATGACGGCACGCCCTATCGTCGCTGGAACCGGAAAGCGGGTAAACGCGGCGGAATTACGCACGCCTCAACTTAAGGAGACAACCCTGCATGGGAGCAAGGCCGCATCCTGCATCCCGTGGATAATTTTTTTATCCGGCGGACAAAACGTAGCGAGCGCGCCGGAAAGCCGGGTCTGCCCTGCGACCACAAAATAATACGGACACAATCGCAGGCGGCCAGCCTTCGGTTGAACTTCCATCGCGGAAGCATTCTCCGCCGCGGCGCTGGCGTAAATCGGATGGAAGAGGCGCTTCGGTTTTCGGTATTCCTGCAGAATATGCAAATTGGTCGGAGCAAGCCGGAGCGCTTGCTCGATTCCTTGCTGCCATTCCTCCCTCGAACAATCGCTCCCGAGCACCACGCTCCGAGCGCCCCACGCCGTTTCGTGAAAACCACTGATCTTGATGATCAGATCGCGCTCCTTCTGCGACGCGGCAATCAAGTCGCGCCAATCCGACGGCATGCGGCCGCCCACCTTTGGCGCGTCAAGCACCGCTCCTGGCGGCAGCGGCGTGGGATCCATCACCCACGACTGCGGGATCAATTGGCGCAACCATTTCAGATTCCGCCCTCCAATCGCTTCGGCCCAATAGTCCTGCAACAGGTGATGATGAAAAAGCGCGAGCGCCAGTTTCTCCTCTTGAAAATGCCTCATCGGGGGCGCGATCACCACCGCGCCGCTTTGCCACGCCTCCAGAATATCCGAAGCGATCTTCACATTCGCCCAGTCGAACAATTCGAAAAAGCGGTAGATAATATCGATTTTTTCGGGCGTGCCATCGACGTTGAAAAACAGTTCCCCTCCGAGCGGAAAAACGTCCTCAGGCCGCATGCAGAAAACGCGCCGCCCCAGATGCTGTAGTCGTTCGGCCAGCCATTGCATTTCCGGCCGGTAAGTCGACGCCTCATCGCTTACAAGAATTGCGATCAGCGGATTACGCATTTCCGGCCGCAAGCCGGCCAGCGATTGATGGAAGTTCTCAATCATCGCATCTTTTCCGCCCAAAATAGACGGATCGCCGTCACCGGCGTAGAGACGGTTCAAAAATGCCGTCAATCCGATCCCGCCGGGAACTGAGTCGAGTTCGGTCAACGCAAAGCCGTCGTCCGTGAGCAAAAGATCCGGCCTAAGCACCGCGGGAAAAGCGCCGCGATTTTTCGGATCACGCGCGTGGGCGATCAGCTCCGGCGGCTTCCCGCGATCGAGATAATCCGCCACCCACGGCGCGAGCAGCGGTTTGTTGCGCAAAAGATTTTTTCCCGCGACCGACCGGAAGTAGAGCGTTTCCAACGCTTGGTGGAATTCCAGACAGGCAGCCCCGATTTCGTCCAGCTGCGTCACCTGTTCGGTCGAAAGCGGCCACGCTTGAGGTGAAAGCTGCCACGTCTTATCCTCGAACAGGGACTGGTTATCGAATGCGGAACGAAGAGTGGCGTAAGGAAGATCGGGCATCGGCTGGAAAAATCGTTTCCGTCTTGTTAATCGCTCTCTGCCGTAAGTGCAAACGCACGGACGCGATTCCTAGTCGTCGATTTGAATATCCTTGTTGCGGTGGCGTGGGCAGCCGGCGCGCAACCAGCCATAAATGAATCGATCCAAATCGCCGTCGAGAACTCCCTGGGTATCGCTCGTGCTTACGCCGGTCCGCAGATCTTTCACCATTTGGTAGGGCTGCAACACATAGCTGCGAATCTGACTGCCGAAGCCGATTTCGCCCTTATCACCGTAGAATTTTTCCATCTCGCTGCGTTTGTCGTCCAGCCGTTTTTCATAAAGGCGCGCCTTCAAGACCTTCATCGCGGTCGCCTTGTTTTTTATTTGTGATCGTTCGTTTTGGCAAACGACCACGATCCCGCTCGGGGTATGCGTCAACCGCACCGCGGAGTCGGTGGTATTGACGCCCTGTCCGCCCTTACCGGAAGATCGGTAAACGTCCGTCCGGATTTCATCCTCGGGAATGTCGATTTCGATTTCCTCCGTGATTTCGGCCACCACGTCGATCGCGCAAAATGAGGTGTGCCGCCGTTTGTTGGAATCGAACGGACTAATGCGAACCAGCCGGTGAACGCCGCGTTCAGCCTTCGCATAACCATAGGCATTTTCGCCCTTGATCAAAATCGTCGCCTTGGAAATTCCCGCAGTATCACCCGGCTGGACATCCATCAATTCGACCTGATAACCCCGGCGTTCAGTCCAACGCGAATACATGCGGAAAAGAATATCCGCCCAGTCGTTCGATTCCGTACCGCCCGCGCCCGCCTGAATGCTGAAGATCGCGTTGTTGCGATCAAATTGCCCGGTGAGAAAGGAACCTATTTCCAGTTTATCAAGGTCTTCCACCATGGAAGCCACCGAGGCATTGAGCTCCTTGGCATAATCGTCCTGCTCCGCCGGGCTGGCGGATTCGATCAACTCAACCATGAGGGCGGCGTCGTCGATCCGCTTGTTGAAAGTAACCAGTCCGCTAATCGTGCGCTTCAGGTTGTTCACCTGGGCGATATGTTTCTGGGCGCGTTCGGAACTATTCCAGAACTCCGGCGCACCCATTTGCGCTTCCAGCGCCTCTATTTCCCGCTGCTTTTGTTCGACGTCAAAGAAACCTCCATAAGTAGCCGGCGCGCTTCTTTATGTTTTCAAGGTGGGAGAAAGTCTCGGGAGCAATCATGGGAAACGCTTACCCTTGGCAAGCCGGCGCGGCTGTCAAGGCATGGCTTGAAAATGACACACCTGACAATGCGTGCCTTTTAATCGCGCCTTTTGGCCCGAGGGTTTTCCTATTTTTGGGAAAGCAACGCGTCTTTGTCCGCGTCCATCTGCGACGGCGCCCCAAGATAGACCACGTTATAATGATCGACGCGGTACCACGCGTCGGTCGCCGGGCCCTCGTGCACCGTGAGCGCAACGTTATCCATCAGTTTCCGCGCTTTCGCGTTGTAAACCATCAGTCCAAAGCCGGCCTTGGTCGGAATCGGCACAATAAAGAGCGCGGTCACACCCTTCTTACCGTAGGGACGTAGCAGCAATTCACCGCTCACGAGAGCAAATGCCCGCTGGGCGGAAGTCGCCGGCGCGCGCGATTCGATTGGCAATGCCGGAACAATTGCGGGCGGCGTCAAATTCCATTTCTGAATTGGGCCGTGCAACGTGTAACCGAAAGATTCCTTCACAATCTCGTATTCGCCTTTCTTAACTTTCTCCGCCATTTCGGGCGAGAGATGCGGAAACTTTTGCAACTGCGCCACGATTTGCTCCGGCGTGTCGGCTGCATCGCGATTCGGCGACGAGCCTTCGTTTCGAGTATCCGTCCACGCGATACTGAGCGCTTGATAACCAAGATGCTGACCGAGATTTTTCAACAATTGCACGGCGCCCACAATACAAACCACCGCAGCGAGCGCATAGACCGGCCAAAGCGCCGCCAGTCGTGGCGCGTGACTCGGGAAGAAAGTTTTTTTCTCTGCCGGCTGCAATGCCGCCATTGCTGCTTCCATCTCATCACCTTGTTTAATCAAAACCGGCAATTCGAGGACACCCTCGGGCCAAAGTCGTTGCGCCTCGGCCTGACACCGTTCAGGGTCGTCGCGCCAAGTCCAACGCCGAACTGCACTGGGATCGCATTTCGATGCCAGTTTGCCCACGCGCCAGCCAAGGACCACGCGTAATCCCATCAGGGCAAATGCCACCGCTGCGGTCGACTGGACGTCGCGGGCGACGACCACACCAAACACGACCAGACACAACCAGAAGATGGAAAACGTCTGCCATGTCGCCGACCACGGTTTGCCGGCCAGCAGGGTTTTTCGGAGATGCAACCAGAACAACGCGACCTGCAGTCGTTCGCCCCGCGCTTGCAGGCGTGTCACATTTTGACGGGTATATTCCGTCTTCGTGACATAACCGAAACGGCGCGGATTTTCCGCCGTGACCACCAGCAGTACCTGAACCCACGTGGCGGGCGCTTTGTCCGCGAGCATGCCCGCCAAAACCGCATTCTCACACGTGGCGTAATTATTGCGGATGCGATCGGCGCGCTTGCGCAAGGCGGGCTCGCTTTCCAACGAAAGTTTCAACACGCGGACAAGGCCGCCGATATCGTTCGGGTCAATCCACGCATGTTGCTCGGCCTGGCGCAGGGCAAAACCGCCGATCGCCGCCAACTGAGTCAAAGCCTCGGCGGCAGAAGCGTCGAGCGGGGCGATCATCGCAAGACACGGTGGGCTCATTAACGCCTTCACGACTTCGAAATTGGACGATTCCTGCCCACCTCCCAATAATTCGTTAAGGCCCGCCGCGTCAATCCGGCGACCTTTCATCACGAGCGCCCCGGGTTGCGGTCCGAGTGTCAGCCAGACAAACGCAGCCGTGACGGAGCGTCGCGCCGACTCGCTAAATCCGCTCAACTCAGGCACCTCGATCTGAGTTCGGATCTGTTGAACCCTCCCCAGATCGGCAACGTGCTCTTTCACTGTCGCCAGAAAATAGGCGAGGGTCTCAGGATTTTCCGGCTCGAAAAGATTCATCTCGCCGTCCGCCCACTGTTCCTCCGTTCGAAAAAATTGCGCCGCTTCTGAGAGACTCCGACCGCGACCTTTCCACGTGAAAAAACGGGCATTGCGCGCGAGATCGTAATAATTGGAAACACTCTCCTTCGACAGCCAGAGGCGCACCGACTCCGTACCCCAACGGGCATCGCGCGCGCTCGTGAGCAGACCGCGCAGCATGACTCTCACTCCGGGAGTCAACTCCCCCATCGCTTCGATCGCGCCCGCCCGCATGCCGGGCGGCTCGGCCTCAAGCAGGAGATTTTTCGCCCGTTCGCGCAGTTCCGGAGACGCATTCCGCACCACGTCACTGCCGAACAACATGCTCATGATGTGACGGCCCATCGTCATCTCCTGAATCACGCGGCCCACGGACCACCAATCCCAAGCGCAAAGACCGAAGCCTGGCTGGCGTCCATCAGCATCGACCGACTCCGGTGGCGCATAAAAGTGATCAACCGTAGCGGAGGGAATTCGCGCCTGCTTGTAAACCACGGCGTTGTTGAGTCCGCCCAAAACGAACTCGGGCTTGTCGCTCTCTTCGCCGAAATAAATGAGTTCCGGCCGGATGTTCAAATGAACGATACCCAGCGAATGCAGCGCGGATAAAGTGACCATGAGCTGTTCCAGCAATTGCCGCTGCATCGAGCCATCGGCTCGGTGACAGGTGATCCATTCCCGCAGCGTCGTTGCCGGCGGCTGACTCACGACTTCATAACGCCAACCCTCTTCCTCATGAGCCTCGAGACAAGTGAGAATTTTTGCTTCCGGGGGCAATTGCGTGCTCAGCTGCTCCCATACGC
This sequence comes from Verrucomicrobiota bacterium, assembly GCA_041691855.1. GTDB lineage: Bacteria > Verrucomicrobiota > Verrucomicrobiia > Opitutales > Opitutaceae > Lacunisphaera. Next base: position 6,028 of record JBEPTW010000157.1, read on the forward strand.
CGCGTCGCGATGCCGTCGATTTATTCAGCAAGCTTGCTGAAATCAGCACTCGTTCCATCCGACCGATATGGGTCGCGTCGAACACGTTCTCCCCTGTGCTGGACGGCCCATCGATCTGGTAGCCGTGCCAGCGTTCACCCGCAACGAGCTTGCATGGACTGGAGGGAAACGGGCGCACTGAAACCGCCGGAGACGTTGTTCCAGCTGGCGCATTCAGGACTTCAGTCGCCTCCGTCCCGGGAGTAGTAGGATCAACCATAGAACGTCGTAATCTTTACGCTCTGTTCCATTCGGCACGTAACCGCCTGAGCTTTAGCCGTAAGACGGAAAAATCGTTTTTTCCCGGCAAGCCCAAGTACCGAGTGATCAATCAATAAAAAGGCTACGGATAAATCCGTGGCCAATTGAAATCCAGACTGTTGTTTGAACTCAGTTAAACGCGCTGGCGAACCACTGCTGGTACTTCTCGCCCAGAACCGGCACTGGCTTGCTCTGGCCGTTGGCAGCCGCGATCAGCCCGAGCAACCACAGCACAAACATTGAAATCCCGATCAGTGGCCAAATCAAAAGCATCAGAAAATTCACGACCGGGATCATCGAGATTATAATCCCGGGAAGCCAGAGAGCGAGCCCAGTTACCACTAATCCCAATACTTGGCGGAGGTGAAAGGAACCCAGTGGCGTTTTCTTACTCCCATGCATGACAATCGCGATGATGAATCCAATGATGGTGATGTAGGCCAGAATCGCGACCGTGCGATCCTCCGTGGCGGGCGCAACCGGGGTAACCGGTGGAGTTTCAGATGTGGACATGGTTTTTTGCTGCGAGTTGAGTGCGTCTTGAACACGCGCAGTGTGCCCGCGCGGGCGTGATCGTCAATACTGCGTAAGTTGAATTGCGTTCTCTGGTTGGTCCCGACTCGGTCGGCCAGACAGCCAACTCCATGGGCCCTATCCCGGCTGACCGTCTCATCGTTCCCGTTCTCATAATCGTTCTCGTTCTCGTTCTCCAATCGCGCTCACCGCACCTGAGCTTGCACCAGGTACACGCGGGGTTGACCGTTCACGGTGGCTTGAAGTCTCACCATCGCTTGCATCAAAGCGTCGGTCGTCGTTGGTTTGAGAATGAACGTGTAATTACCGGGCCCCTTGCCCGGCACCAAACTCACCGCCAATCGAGTGTCCGCACATTGCAGATTTTCCAATCGCGTGTGCGTCGGATCGGTGAGGATCACGTCCACCGTTTTTTCAGTCGCCGGATCACCTTTTGACCAAACGATAGACGCCGCACTCAAACGCACGGGAGACTCCGGGATGTTCACCGTGAGATGGAGCACCGTCGGTTTCCCCGTTTCATCCAGCATGGTAACGGTGATGTCCTTGTCCTGACGGCCGGTGTGGGCCCCGAGCGTGAATACAACTTTCAGTTCGCCCGCCTCGCCCGGCCCGTAATATTCCTTCGCCAACGTCGCCTTGGTGCAATCGCAAGACGTCGTGACTCTCTTGATAACCACCTGTTCACTACCGCTATTCTTGAAGGGGTAAACCGCCTCCGCCGTCGGCAATTTGGGATCAGCCTTGATCGTCAGAGCCATCATCGGCCACTCAAGCGCTGCGTGGCTCGCCACTGCGGCCAGCAGCGCCAAAAGCCCTGAGCTAATGCCTTTCAATCGATGATGATACATTGGAATTTCCCTCTTCAGTCACTCCAAGCCCGTTGCTGACCCTGTTTTTCCAGTCACCATATCACACCATGCAGCCGAAACGTCACACCATCTTAATAGGGCAACGCGGCCGACAATGTTCTCACGTTGGATTGCCCCGCCGATTCTGACTTTGACCAAATCCTTCTTTCTTTTCTTCAACTGATCCCAATCGAAAAAATCCATAAAGATGAACTCCGTAGCCTCGGGAGGAGAAATCAATGCCTTCTCTTCCCAAGAGTAGATGTTTCCTTCGCTCTTCCGACCAATTTTAATTTCTATATCATCAATCATTCCGGTTGAAGCTAGGATAATTTTACTCCGTTCGAAACGTTCGCAGGACTCGGAGTTGACTCGGAACTCAACTAGTGACCGGTAAAGCAATTTTTCGATCTGATCGAAGAGGTCAATCCGACAACCATTAGCCGGCAAGAAATTGGAATTCCATAGTGTGCATGAAACCTCTCGGTATCGGTCCAGTGCGTCTTTGATTTCTATGCGGTTCATGGAGACGACACGCCTGTCTGGCGGTAGGCATAGCAATTACACGTCTCTGGATCTTGGTTGATTTCGTACCAATGCCAATGGTCGTACCATGGGTAATGAGAATGGTCTGTATGCTGCCACGGTGGAGGGGGAGCGGGGCAGGGCAAGCAATTGTCGCAGCTATCTCTTCCTGGACTTTGACCGTGCGAAGGATAAGTAGGATCAGAGCTCGCGACCGGCGTCGGATTATCAGGGCTGCTCGTCCACCAGTCAGCGAACCAGTCTGAAAACCCAGTGACATTGTCGATGTATTTTCCGATCTCATATCCTGCGGCAAAACTCACCAACACGACCCCGCCTGTGTAAAGCGCCGCGGTTGCCGCACCGGTCGTAGCACTAGCAAGGATTGGACCGGGTATTGGAGGGGGAGAACCTGCAAAAAATCCCGTTGGATCCGTTAGATTTGTTCCTCCATTGCCAATATATGCGTACAAATTCAGCCCTCCCTGATGTCCTATCGGATCATTCGTTAGCCAACGTCCAATTTTTGGAGAGTAATGTCTATTGCGATGATCATTCAAGCCCACTGCCCCAAGCCATTCCCGGCCAGTGAACAAAAATCTATACGCACTGATTACTGTATTTGATATCTGGTAACTGGCGGTCAATTGGGCTGGCGTACCGTAGGCGGTGTAACGATAACGCTGCATGACCTTTCCTTGTTTATCGGTGAGGGCGACGGTACTCCCGAGAGCGTCGGCGAGGGAATAGACGTTTTGGGTCTGGGATCTAGGGTCTGAGGTCTGGGGAATCTCGGCGCGAAGGATTTCGTCGCTGCGCTGGCCATGGATGTATTCGCCGA
>JBEPTW010000158.1:0-8981 GCA_041691855.1 Verrucomicrobiota bacterium
CTGACGTTCTCCAAGGAAAAAAAACGGCTGAATCTTCGACTCTTAAGATGGAGCACTCCCCATCGACTTGTATTCTCTCCGGAAGAGCAAACCATACGCTTTCCTCCGACTCTTATCGGTCGCCAAATTCCCCCAAAGTATATAGCTCCTGTTATTGGGATAGATGAGGACGGAAGAAATCTTAAAACATTGGCCGACGGGGGCGATTTCTCAGTTGATCTCGCCCCGGAATCTCCTCCGTTAGTTGACACCGCCACCCCTCCCAAATTTGAAATAGCGACCTTAACTCGCCGTTCTGAAATCGTGGGCTTCTTGGGTGGCGAGCGAACTCAGTTGTTGGTTCGAGCCCTCGGTCGTGGAGGGAGAGTGCCGGTGCCGACATCTCTCTTTAAAGTGAATGTCATGACGGGAAAAAAGACGGAGATTGGCCAGGAATTTGCCTCCGGAAAATTTGGCTCTGACTGGCAGGGGCAGATGCGCCTCGGCTATTTTCAGACGTCGCATTCTGCAGAGCGTCAATTTCAGGTGCTGGGTTCTCCCGCGAGTCGCTTTAATGAGCCATGGCTGGGGGCTCTCGCCCATCACTTCAAAGTTTCACCGAAAGATTATTTTGGCGAGCGAGCCTACCCGCTCGGATTCGATTTCGATCCGGCTATTTTATATATAGCGTCAAATGTCGGCCGGGATACTTTTGGGATCTACTCACTCAACTTAAAGACCAAGCAGCGGCTGAGCGTGGCCTTCGAGGATTCGACTATCGATCTGGCACCGCTCGAACCGACTTATCCCGCACCGCAGCTCATCTTTGACGAGTCTCGCGGCCAATTGGTCGGGGTTCGCACTCTGGAGTCGAAACCGGTGTCCCTCTGGAGCGATCCGTTTTTTGTCACGCTCCAACGGGAGTTAGAACAAAAATTCCCGGAGCGCACCTTGGAGATTCTGGAATGGGATGACTTGCGCACGGTTTTTCTGATCCGCGTAACCGGGGGAACCGAACCCGGCCGCTATTTTGTTTTCAAAAAAGCCGAAAATCTCGCGCTCGAAATTCTGCGTCGCGCGCCGTGGCTGCAAGCCGCCGAGATGCATTCCACCAAATTCTTTGAATTCGATACCAACGACGGAGTCCACCTTAGCGGTTATATCACTTTGCCCAAGAGTGCGCGACTTAACCCGCCTCCGGCGGTGATCTGCTTCGCCGAGGGTTTCCCGCTGCAGCCCCAGGTCGAATTTGACCGTCAGGCGCAGGTGCTTGCCTCGATGGGGCTGATGGTAATCCGGGTAAATCATCGGGGCGTGAGCGGCCTGGGCCGCAAACATCGCGACGCGATATTAGGTGGCATCGATCGGGTGCCGCTCGAGGATGCGATCGCGACGCTGAACTGGATCGGAGCGCGTTGGCCAATCGATCGCCGTCGCGTCGCCACCCTTGGATCTGGCTTCGGTGGTTATCTGGCGGTGCGCGCAATGCAACTTCGGCCTGACCTCTTCCGTTGCGCCGTGATATTCAATGCGCCACTCGATCCAGAAGCTTGGCTCCGTCCGACGGTGAGCGCAGATCTGGGAGCCTCAGTCGATTTCGCGCAGGAAGTGACCCGGGCATTTCTGGAACGCGCGGGCACGGCCGGAGCTCCGGTCTCCGTGCTCGACCACCCCGAAACGATCACACATCCGGTCTTCCAGATCGTCGACGCCGGACGCGCCGATGCAATCGCGACCGCAAACCTGCAACTCCGCGGGCGACTCCGCCGGCTCGGCAAGAATTCGGATTATATCGAGGTCAATGAGGACTATGGTAACGAGCTGCCTGAGGCCCGCACCCGCGTCTACGAACGGCTGGAGGAATTTTTCAACCTCAACCTCTACGACTACGGAGTGAAGCTCGGGCCCCTGAAGGTAATCGAGGTATTCAAGTGAAACGCCGCGGAACGATTTTTCGACTCTCGCTGCTCGCGAGTCTGGCGCTGGTTGCAAACGCGGCCGAGCCGGCGTCCGACGCCCCGCCGGTCGGACCAATTATCGATCTACCCCCGCTGGTCGTCAACGCATCGCGGGACACGACGAAGTGGCGGTATGCAAGCGTGGGCGACGACGAATATCTTTCGGGCTGCTCGGTGGGGACCACGCGGAGTTTCATCGAATCGCGCGCGCGCATGTTAGATCAGCTCCGCACGATCGTGCCCGACGAGTTTCTGGCCCATCTGCCCACCGTCACGATTCTTGTCGACTCATCCCAGCAACCCAATCCCGGCGACAGCCTGGCGCGCGATGTGCTCGCTACGGCTACGATTCGTATTGTGCCCAACCTCCGGATCGATGGGCGCGACCTCTCCGCTCTGTTCATTTATATCGACGAGAAGGCCTTCGCGAAGACGGAGCTCACGATCAACGCGAACTACCTCCGGTTTCTCCTCGAACGACGCACGCCGATGCTGCCACCGTGGCTGATCGAGGGCGTGTTGAGCGTCCACGGGCAAATCGACCTGCGGGCCGAACCGGTAACGCTGGGTCCGTTCGTCTGGCTGTCGCTGGCGGAGAGCGGGGCGATCGCGCGCAACCCGACGCGCCCACGCGCGTTGCTGCCGGCCGGCGAAATGTTTGCGCCGGACGTTTTGCGCGGGGCGGGCAACCATGACCCGCGCCGCGTGCAGACGTTGCAAGCGCAGGTCGGGCTTTTTGTGCGCTGGGCGCTCGATCCGCGCAACAATGCCCGCGCGGCGTTCTGGACCTTTGCGAAGCGGGCGAGCGAGCAGCGCGTGACGGAGGAAATGTTTTTCCAGTGCTTCGGCTTCGGCTTTTCCGATCTGCGCGACCGCTTGAACGACTACCTGCCGCTCGCGACCAAGGAGCCACTGCAGCTCGATCCCGGCCCGTCGCCCAAATTTGCCATGCCCGAGGTGCGCGAGGCCACGCCCATCGAGATCGCGCGGCTGCGAGGCGCCTGGGAGCGGCTCGAAATCGACTACGTGCAGAAGTCGCAACCTGACTTCGCGGGGCGCTACATCACGCAGGCACGGGACACCTTGATGCGTCCCTACGAACAGGGGGAAAAAAATCCGTGGCTGCTGGCCGAAATCGGCCTGTGCGAAATCGACGCCGGTACGCCGGCGGAAGCCTTGCGTTTCCTGGAGCCCGCCATCGCCGCCGGCGTAATCCGCCCGTCCGCAGGCTACGAGGTGGCGCGGCTGCGGTTCGCCGAGTTGTTGCGCGGTCAGGCGTCGAACCGGTTTTTTTCCGCCGCCGAACTCGCGTCGGTCGTCGCACCGCTGCGCCTCGCCCTCGGCCAACAACCGCAACTGCCGGAAGTCTTCGGCCTGCTGGCCGACGCGTGGCTGCGCTCCCGCGAACCGGCGCCGCCCGCCGACGTCGAGGCGCTCGTGCGCGGGGCAAAGTATTTCGCCATGAACCCGGCGGTGAGCTACCGCATCGCGCTCGCGCTGGCCCGCTGCGGACGTCGCGCGGAGGCGGTCGACTTGCTCGACCGGGGCGTCGACTATGTGGACGACGATGCGATGCGTGTGCGTTATACCCAGTTGCAGGCGGCAATCGCGGGTGCGGCACCCGCGGCACCTTGAGCGGACCGATGAGGGTTTAAAAAACTGAATTTCTCCGATGCTTCGGATACGGCATCCGGGTTAATTTTGTTTGATTGTGGCAGACTCTTTTCTGGCCCGCATCGCTGAATCTCCCGCAACAAGAAAAATGTCATCGGGTGTGTTTTCAAACAATGTCTGTTCGCAGCCATGGATTCTTCACTTCGTTCAGAATGACAAACGATTTTGAAAATACTCCCTAGTCCTCAGGGAGGTGGCTCTCGACGGGTATGATCTCGATTTCTCTGACGAAAGGGCGCGTGGCGAAGGTGAGAACGGGGTGGGGATCGACGAGAGCACGGAGGCGGATGAATTTTGGCTGCTTCAAAAGCTCCCCATTTCAACAGCGGGGTTTGGTCCTCGGCGCGCCGCCGAAAGTGGTTTGGCTGCGCATCGAAAGTTCTTGTCAGAATTTTTCCTCGACCTTCAGTGGGTCGTGCAGCGAATCCTGGATCACGCTGCGGCGCCATTTCCATGTTTGAATGGCTTGCGGAAAAATTCCCAGGCACGACATGTAATAAATAAATTTGAATCCCATGAGCCGTGGCCACCAAGGCGTGTTGCGGAAAATATCGCCGGCGAGAATGGATAGCAGTGCTTCCTGCATGCGCCAAAGATTGCGCGGGTACATGAAAATATTACGAATGGCCGGCGAGGTGATGCGAAAGATAAACCACGAGAAAACCTGCGGACCGCGCTTCATGATCCGATCGTAGTGCTTGAAGCACTTATTGGCCATCGCTAGGTCGCCCTTGAGCCAAAAATCGACGGCTTTGCTGCTTTCGAAAGCGCTGTTCATCGCGAGGTAGACTCCCGATGAGAACATCGGATCAACAAACGCAAATGCATCGCCAACCAACATGAAACGATCACCACGGCAGAAATCGGAATCGTAGGCGTAATTTCCCGTCGCAATCGCCGGCCCGAGCATGGTTGCGCCCGCGAGGCGCTCGGCCAACTTCGGTGCCAGCGCGATGGTTTCCATCAGGAATGCGGAAGGGTTCGATTGGCGGGTCTTGAAATACGCCGGCGAGGCGACCGCGCCGATGCTGGTGGTGCCATCCTGCAGCGGGATGTACCAAAACCAGCCGTGTTCAAACCAGAACAGCGAGATGTTTCCTTCGCGCCGTCCCGGGGCCCGGCGTGCGCCGCGAAAGTGGCCGTAAAGCGCCGCGCTGGTGTGGCGGGGATGCCTTTTTTTCGCGGCGAACTGACTCGAGAGCAACGTGTCGCGGCCGCTGCCATCGATCACGAAACGCGGGCGCCACTCCTGTTCTTTGCCGTCCTCGCCTTTGACCTTTACGAGGGGCCGGCGCTCCGGGCTCTTGTCCGCTTCAAAATCAACTCCGGTCACACGACAGCCTTCGAAAGTGCGCGCGCCGCGTTCCGCCGCGTGGCGAAACAATAACTCATCGAGCTCGGAGCGGCGAACGTGGACGGCGTACGGAAAACTCTTATCCAGCGCATCCGCGAACATGAAATCGCTCGTGTGTTCGTGGTGCGGCGAAACAAACTCAGCCCCATACTTTTTGATCCCGATGCGTTCAACGGCCTGGCGCACGCCGAGACGGTCGAAGAGCGGCATGTTCATTGGCAGCAGCGATTCGCCGATGTGAAAGCGCGGGTGGTGCGCTTTTTCGAAAATTACCACGTCGTAACCCTTTTCGGCCAATAGTGCAGCCGTGGTCGCGCCACCGGGACCTCCGCCGATCACCACGACATCCGGGGACATGCCGGTAAATTTTGTTTCCTGGATCACGCTTTTATTTTCCGGAGTACGCCGGTTTGGGGTTGAAGAGGGATTAACGGGTGAGCGGGGACTGCGCCGGGTGGTGCATAGAAAGCGCCTGCCGTCGACGCAAGCTGTTACTCCCCGACCTCGATGAGGGAGATAGAATGTCTCCGGCGGAACGGTGAGAACAGGCTTGGCTAAATTCCGAGGTCGTTAAACGCTTTGGTTTCTTTCACTGTAACTCAGCCCGGTTTAATCATGCCCCGTCCAGTCACTCTCTTTACCGGCCAATGGGCCGACTTGCCTCTCGAAAAACTCGTCCCGCTCGTGAAGCAAATGGGGTATGATGGCGTGGAGCTCGCCTGCTGGGGCGATCACTTCAACGTCGATGTCGCCTCAACGAATAAAAAATACGTCCAAGAAAAATGGGCGCTGCTCGCGGATCACGGCCTCAGTTGCTTTGCGGTTTCCAACCACCTGGTCGGCCAGGCGATTTGTGACCGCATCGATGAGCGGCATGAATCCATTTTGCCTGCAGATGTCTGGGGCAACGGCGAGCCCGAGGGCGTGCGGAAGCGGGCGGCAAAAAAAATGGCGCTGACCGCGAAGGCCGCACGGGCGTTTTTCGATGCGCAGCCCGGTCGCAAGGCGGGTGATAAATCCGCTGCGGTCGTGAATGGATTTACCGGTTCGAGCATCTGGCATTCGCTGTACGCATTCCCGCCGACTTCGCAGGCGTTTTGGGATGCGGGCTTCGCGGATTTTGGCAAGCGGTTCGGGCCGATTCTCGAGACCTTCGAAAAATACAACGTAAACTTCGCGTTGGAAGTTCACCCGACTGAAATCGCGTTCGACATCGCGAGCGCCCAGCAAGCGCTGGCCGCAGTGAAGGGGCATAAGCGTTTTGGTTTCAACTATGACCCGTCGCATCTTGGCTATCAGGGGGTCGATTACGTGAAATTTATCCGCACGTTCGCCGGTCGTATTTTCCATGCGCACATGAAAGACGTGTGGTGGGGTCACGGTGACGGCAGCGTGGGCGTTTTCGGTGGCCATGTGGGGTTTGGCGATGCGCGCCGCTTCTGGGATTTCCGCTCGCTCGGTCACGGCGATATCAAGTTCGAGGACATCATCGTCGCGTTGAACGATATTGGTTACCGCGGTCCGCTCAGCGTCGAATGGGAAGACATCCGCATGGATCGCATTCATGGTGCGACCGAGGCCTCGGCTTTCGTGCGCAAACTCGATTTCCCGACCAACGCGGTGTCGTTCGACGCGGCGTTCGATAAGAAAAACCAGTAAGGAATTTCTCCATGAATCGGAAATTACGTTTTGGCATGATTGGTGGCGGTCGCGGTGCATTTATTGGCGGGGTGCATCGCATCGCCGCGCAAATGGATGGACAGGCGGAGTTGGTCGCGGGCGCGTTCTCGTCTGATGCGGAGCGCTCAAAACTTTCGGGCGCGGACCTCTTTCTCGATCCCTCTCGCGTCTACGGCAGCTATCAGGAAATGGCGAAGGTCGAGTCGGCGCGGCCGGCGGATCAACGGCTGGATTTCATCGTGATCGTCACGCCGAATTTCCAGCATTTCCCTCCGGCGAAATTATTTTTGGAGAGCGGATTCAATGTCGTTTGCGATAAACCGGTGACGTTCAATCTCGCCGAGGCGAAGGCGCTGCAGAAAGTGGTGAAGAAGACCGGGAAGGTTTTTGCGCTGACGCACAACTACACGGGTAACGTCATGGTGAAGCAGGCGCGCGAGCTCGTGCAGTCGGGGTTTCTCGGCGAAATCCGCAAAGTGGTGGCCGAATATCCGCAAGGTTGGCTGAGCACGTTTTTGGAAAAAACCGGTCAGAAGCAGGCGGGCTGGCGAACCGATCCGAAGCGCAGCGGGGCGGCGGGTTGCATTGGCGACATCGGGACGCACGCCGAAAATCTCACGCGCTACATCACCGGCCTGCACATAGAGTCGCTTTGCGCGGACCTGACGACCTTCGTGAAAGGACGCGCGTTGGACGATGACGGCAATATTCTTGTCCGTTTCAAGGGTGGCGCGAAAGGCATTATTCATTCATCGCAAATCTGTGTGGGCGATGAGAACAATTTGAACATTCGGGTCTACGGCACGAAAGCGGCGATCGAATGGCATCAGGAACATCCCAACCAGCTGATCGTGAAATTTCCGGATCAGCCGCGCCAGATTTGGGGTCGAGGCCACGGATATGTCGGGGCTGCAGCCTCACGATTTGCTAGAATTCCGGCCGGCCATCCCGAGGGTTATCTGGAAGCGTTTGGAAATATTTACCGCGAAGCATTCCGTGCGATTGAGGCGGAGGTGAATGGGAAACCGATCCCGAAGGACGTGGATTTTCCGACCATCGCCGACGGCGTGGAGGGCATGGTGTTCATCGAAACAACCGTGAAGAGTTCGCGACAGGGCGCGAAGTGGGTGAAATTCCCGAAGCTCTGAGCTGATTCGGAATTCCCCGATCCTTCATTACGTCAGAGCGTTTTTGATTCGTTCGATGAAAACCCCGCGTTGGCTTCAAATTGTCGTCTGGACCTCGGTCGTCCTCGTCGGAGCCGGCTCGATTGCGGTTCTGGCGTGGTCGCGCGGTGAACCGGTCAGCGCGCTGTGGATGGTGGTCGCGGCAGTTTGCGTTTTTGCGGTTTCGTATCGTTTTCACTCTGCGTGGCTGATGGCGAAGGTGCTTACGCTCGACGAAATGCGGGCGACGCCTGCGGTGGTTCACGATGATGGTCACGATTTTGTCCGCACCAATAAATGGGTGGTATTCGGGCATCATTTTGCCGCCATCGCCGGACCGGGGCCGCTTGTCGGACCGGTGCTCGCGGCTCAATTCGGTTTTTTGCCCGGCATGCTGTGGATGTTGATCGGTGCGACGCTGGGCGGTGCGGTGCACGATTGCGTGATTATGTTTTGCTCGGTGCGAAGAAGCGGAAAGTCGCTCGCACAAATGGTTCGCGAGGAAGTCGGTCCTTTTGCGGGACTGGCGGCGCTGGTGAGCATCATTGCCATCATGGTGATCCTACTGGCGGTACTCGGCCTGGTCGTGGTTAACGCGCTCGCAGAAAGTCCGTGGGGATTATTCACGATTGCGGCCACGATGCCGATTGCGGTGGTGATGGGCTGTGCGATGCGCTTCGGCGGAGGGGGTGGAAAATGGCTGGCGGGCGCGAGTGTTTTTGGCGTGGTGGCATTGCTCGCGGCGGTGTGGGCAGGGCAATTTCTTCACGGCACAATGTTCGAGGGTTGGTTGACGCTGCGCGGCACGACACTCGCGTGGTGGATCATGGGTTACGGCGTCGTGGCCTCGATTTTTCCGGTGTGGCTGCTGCTCGCCCCGCGCGATTACCTCAGCACTTTTATGAAGATCGGCACGGTCGCCGCGCTCGGGGTGGCGATCGTGGTGATCGGTCCCGTGCTCAAGATGCCCGCGCTCACCAAATTCATCGACGGCACCGGTCCGGTGGTGGCGGGCTCGGTGTTTCCATTTTGTTTTATCACCATCGCCTGCGCGGCCGTGTCGGGATTCCACGCGCTGATTTCCTCGGGCACGACGCCCAAGATGCTGATGCGCGAAAGCCATATTCGCGCGGTGGGCTACGGCGCGATGATCACGGAAATGGTCGTGGG
>JBEPTW010000159.1:0-8934 GCA_041691855.1 Verrucomicrobiota bacterium
GACATACCGGACCATCTATCACTTTTAGGCTCATCTTGAAAGCTATTTAGAATTACTCGGCTTTGGCAGGAATTTAAAAGTAGCGACGTCTGCCACCGAGATGGGTTTGTCGAGCACTCCTACTTCTTGCAGTAATTTGATTTGTTTTTCCAGTCGAGCACTCGTCAATTGCCCCGTCTCTTCCCCTTTTGCCGGATCGCCCGCGACCAACTTATAGTCGTTCATGGCCTTGATGCTGTAGGCCATAAATTCCGGGGTAAGATCGTTGCGTTTCGTCCTGAGCAACGCGTTGGCCGGCTCAGGATCGCTATGCAAATAATCCACCCAGCCCTTGATGCTCGCGCGAACAAATTTTCCGACGATGTCGGGATGCTTCGCGATGAAATCCGTGCTGGCAAACATCACGCGGTAAGGCTCGTAGTCGTCGCTCGCGATCAGCAACGCGCCGACTTTCGCCCCGCGCTGGCGGGCAAAGTAGGGTTCGTTCGTCACAAAGCATTGCTGGACGAACTCCGGATTGTTCATGAATCGCGCGAGGTCGCCCACGAGTGGAATCAGATTAAATTGAATGCCCATTTTCTTTTGCACCACCTGAATCCACGTCGAACCGGCACCGGCCATCAGCGTTTTCCCCTGAAGATCCTTCAAGCTATGCAAGGGATTTTCCTCGTGAAAAAGAATGCCCTGCGGGTCACGCTGCATCTCGGCGGCAACCATCTTGATCGGAATCCCCCGCGCCACGGCGACAATCACGTCGTCACCATTAGTCATGCCGAGATCCGCCCGGCCGGTCGCCACCCCGGCCATCACTTGCGCGTTGGGACCGCCGGAAATTATTTCCACGTCGAGCCCTTCCGCCGCATAATAACCCTTGGCCAACGCCTGATAATAGCCGCCATGCTCCGGTTGCGGATACCAGTCCGTCTGAAAGCGCACCTTGATCAGGGCCGGCGCCGCGACTGCTGTCGGCTCCGTTTTCTTCGCGACGCCCGCACTAAACAGCAGAACGGCAAACGCAGAAAGTGAAAGAGCGAGGTGCGAAAGGGATTTTTTCATGGAGGGAAATAACTCAGACAGCACCGAACACGAAATTGAATCCAATGACAGCCTTCAAATTCAACTCAGTGATCATCGCGCTCATAGGAATCATGCCATTTGTGCAGCACCGCCCAATTGAGCCCCGCGACTGCCGCGACAAAAATAAAGCCCAGCAGACAACTCGCAATGGCCGTCGCGAACAACGCGGGAATTTTTATCTGACTATTATAGCTGTAGACGAGAAACCCCAGACCGCCGCTGTCGCCCGCGGAATTTCCGACCATATATTCGCCGAAGATCGCGCCGATCGGAGCGAGCGTCGCGGCAATACGCAAACCGGCCAGGAAGTACGGCATCGCCGACGGCAGACGCAGCAAAAGCATTTCCTGACTCCGACTCGCGTTGCACATCCGGAAAAGCGCCACGTGATTCATATCGGTTGAAAGCATTCCCTGTGTCATGTTCGCGACGATCGGAAAATAGCTGATCAACCAGGTTATCGTGATGATCCCCGGCAATCCCGGCCCAGCCCACAACATGATAATCGGCGTCAGCACGATTACTGGTGTCATCTGCAACACGAGCAGCCACGGATAAAATCCCGCGCGCAACACCCGCGAAACGCCGAGCAGCAGTGACGTCAAAAAGCCAAATGCCGCCGCCAATAAAAATCCGCCCAACGCACCCACGGCCGTATGCGCCGCTGCCACGGCCAGGTGACCGCGCTCACGCCAAGCCGCTTCGACGATTTCCCACGGCGTCGGCAAAATCCAACTCTGCAATCCGCTCACCGCGCGAATTCCGTCCCACAACGCCACGAACAGCACGCCGCTCGCGAGCGGCAGCAACCAGACGAAAATCGCAGGAAATTTCTTCATGATCGCGCCGGCATCTCCACTTCATGCAACAGGCCGGACACTTCATTTACTTTCGCTTGAAACTCAGCGCGCGCCCGAAGCTCCGGCCGCCGCGGATAAGGAAACTCAACCTGCACCTCGGCGTGAAAGCGCCCGGGATGTGCCGCCATCACGACGATGCGATTCGACAGAAAAACGGCCTCGGCCACGGAATGCGTAACGAACATCGCGGTGAACGGTGATTGCTCCCGCAGCGCGAGCAGTTCTTCGTTCAAGCGATTACGCGTCATTTCATCGAGCGCGCCAAACGGTTCGTCGAGCAGCAATAGTTCGGGCGCGAGCGTCAATGCGCGGGCAATCGAGACGCGCATCTTCATTCCGCCGGAAAGCTGTCGCGGGTAATACTCGCGCACATCGGCCAAACCCACCAGCGCCAGCATCTGCCGTGCTTTTGCCACGCGCTCGCCCGCTGGCACGCGTCGCAATCGCAACGGAAGTTCGACGTTATGTTGCGCCGTCAACCACGGCAGCAATGTGGCGTCTTGAAAAATAAATGCCTGCCGGTCCCGTGCCTGCCGCGGTTTCATACCCGCCACCGTCAGCCCGCCTTTGGTCCATGGACTGAGCCCGGACACCAATTTCAAAACGGTGGATTTTCCGCATCCGCTCGGCCCGATGAGCGAAATAAAATCCCCCGGCATCACGGCGAGGTTGATCTCATCCAGCACCACCGGTCCGTCACCATAGCTTTTTTGTAGCGAGGTAAAATTGACGATGGGTGAAACTGTCTCCATGAATCGTGACGAATGGACACAAACGCGCTCAAAACGCCAGCCACTTTGCCGTTTAAGACGTGGCAGGCAATGCCTCCGACCCAAGCCGCCCGCGAAGTCCATGCGCGAGTGAATGCGCTCCCGGCGGACTTTCGGAAAGCCGCGCTCGCATGGCTGCGACCGGAAATCGAACTGGCCGCCGAACTCGCGGCGGCCGATGCAAGTCAACCCCTGCATGGCGTGCCGTATTTATTGAAAGATCTTTTCGATCTCACGGGCGTGCCGATGCTGGCGGGCTCCACTTTCCTTGAACAAGTCCGTCCGTTGTCCACACGCGACAGCGAGATCGCCACGCGCCTGCGCGAACGAGGCGCGAGCTGCGCGGGGAAATCGCAACTCGTCGAATTCGCCTCGGGACTCACCGGCGAAAATCCGCACTACGGCGATTGTCCGCATCCGCAATTTCCTGATCGACTCAGCGGCGGCTCGAGCAGCGGCTCGGCAGCGTTGGTCGCGGCGGGCGTCGTGCCCTTAAGTATCGGGACAGACACCGGCGGTTCGGTCCGCGTGCCGGCAGCGTTCTGCGGGCTCCACGGATTTCGACTCACGCCGCGCGATGCCCTGATCGCAGATGCGTTTTCGCTCGCGCCGACGATGGACACCGCCGGTTGGTTTACGGCCAATGCGGCGGATATGCTTACCGCGTGGACCGCGATGGTTGGCGGAGCGCCGTCGCAAGCCACGCCCCGCGGTTGTTATTTGCCGATGAGCGTGCTGCTCACGTCGGCCGATCCGGAGATTGCGCAGGCCTGCGATCAGGCCGCCGCGCAGTGGGGCGAACGCGCCGATTCGCGCACCGAAAATCTTTTACTCGAATCGTGGGAAGGCTCGACCGATGCCTACCTGACGATCGGCATGAGCGAAGCCAATGCCGTGCACCGCGATTGGCTCGGACCTTACCGAGACCATTACGATCCGTTAATCTGGCAACGATTCCACGATGCCGGAAATTACCCACTCGGAAAAATCGCGACAGCCCGGGCAAAACAAAAAGAAATCTGGGCTGCGTGGCGGCAGTTCTTTTTCGACTACGACTATCTCATACTGCCCGCCGCCCCCTGCCCGGCCCCGCGCAAGGCCGATTGCACAGTGGAATTACGTCGCAGCATTATTCGCCTGACCGCACCGGCAAGCTTGGGTGGATTGCCCGTGTTGAGCATCCCCGTGCCGTTGCCATCAGGAATGACCGGCGGCCTGCAAATCATCGTCCCCGTCGCGAACAGTCCGGTCATCTCGTGGATGCTGAATCGGTAGGGACCGATCTGATTATTGCCACAAAAAGTCGGAATAATAGAGCTAACGAAACTCCCGATGTGGGGAAGAAACAAGGTTGCAGTGCCGGGAGTGTGACGTGAAGTGGCTGCTGCGCTAAAATGTCCCCTCCGCCTCTGGAGCTGCAGCGACCCCGCTGCAGTTTCCCCGCCGTCATCCCCGTGGGTTGCGCGCTCGCCGCGCAACGAGCCTCGATGGTCTCACGCGAACGCCGAGCCCCAGCTCGGCCCTCGATTCTCACTGGAAAAATCCGGACCCCACGGATTAGGGAGTGTCTTCAAACCCCATGATCCCTCGTTTACCGTCATTCTGAGCGCAGCGAAGAATCCATGTGCTCGCTCGCGGCATTACGCTCGCTGCCGTGGATGTAATACCAGCCTGCTGGCTAGACTTCACTTCGTTCAGAATGACAAACGAGTTTGAAAACACTCCCTACCTCCATCCACGTACTTTATTCCGAAAGTCCTGACGGATTTGGCCGGCGGTTCCCAATCTGCGGATGGGAAGATGACGTGGGCCAGCGCAACCCGTACCACCTCCTTCTTTGCAGCTCCGGGAGCGCTGTCGTCCAATCGGATATTTCCATCCGGGGATGGACGGGCCTTGTTCGGGGTCTTGGACTTTTCGATCGGATCGAAACCATCACGCGCGTGCCCTCAGTTTCCCAGCCTGCCGAATGGAACGCCCGGCTTACCTGTCGGCGGTGCCCATTGGCCGAGCTGGTCGAATGGGCTTTTCACGCCGAGTCCCGGCTTTCGCATACAATGCAGATAAATTTGGGTCGTCTCGATGCTATCGTGGCCCATCAGTTCCTGCACCGTGCGGATATCTGTCCCGCTCTCCAACAGATGCGTGGCGAATGAGTGTCGTAGCACATGCGGCGTCACGCGTTTGTTGATTCCGGCACGGGCTGCGGCTTTGCGCACCGCATTCTGAAACGCCCCATCTGAGGTATGATGGCGACGGGTGATCCCCGTGGTCGAATCCAAGCTGGCCTCGCGCGAGGGGAAGAACCACTGCCATTCCCAGCGCTCGCCTGCGCGCTGGTATTTCTTTGCGAGCCCTTCCGGCAACCACACCCCGGGTAGCCCGGCTTTGATATCGTCGTCATGGAGCTGACGCAGACGTTCGAACTGGCGCGTCAACACTGTGTTCAAGGACTGGGGGATGACCGTGATCCTGTCCTTGTCTCGTTTACCCGACCGCACGGTGAGTTGCCCGCGATCCAAGTCCAAATGCTGCACGCGCAAACGCAGCAACTCCATGAGGCGAATCCCCGAGCCGTACATCAGTTCGGCCATGAGGCGCGTGGTGCCTTCCATCTGATGGAACATTCGCTGGCACTCCTCCGGCGTGAGCATGATCGGCACGCGTGTCTTTGGATACGCCCGCTTGAAATCGAGTTCCCCCAAGTTCCGGCCCAGCGACTCCTGCATGAGAAACACCAAGGCGTTCAAGGCCTGGCGCTGATTGGATGGACTGGCGCGGTTATTGACCGCCAAATCGGTAAGAAATGCGCCGACTTCCTCTGCTCCCGCTGCATGCGGTGTCTTGGGGGCGATGAAGGCCGCGAAACGTTTCGCCCATGATCGGTAGGTATCCTCAGTTCGCGAGAGCAGCCCACGCACCCGCAGGATCCCCACTAGCGCCTGCTCCCAATCGGGTCCGCCTCGGTCTTGACCAGCCGGCCGAGGTTCCATCGGTCGCGAAGCCGGCCGCATTTTGTGGTGCCCTCCGCGCCAAGGGCGCGCCTCCCCGGTCGCATGCTCCGTTGCTTTATTCTCCAAAGCCGGAACGGGCAGGATTTCGTTGGTCGACCTCTCTGCACGGGCGGCCTTGGGTGCTGTTCGATAAAACCATCTCAAGGCAACGTGGGCAGGTCCGTTGGCCGTCGTTTCGCGACCACCCAGCCATTGTTTGATCAATACCACCGTCGCCGGCGAGCGAGTCTTCTTGCAGTGGTGCAAGAAAGTCAGGATCTCCCGGGTGTGAGATGCGGTGACGAGCGGAGGGAGGTTCGAAAGCGCCAAAGCACTTTTCCAACCGGGGAACGAAACGGGCTGTTTTTCATTCATGCACGAATTGGCCCGTGTAAAAACGAGTTGAGCTTTTACAGGTCAGAAAATCAACCTGCAAAAGCTCAACCCAGCGGAATCGGCTGTTGCCATTCAGAATCTTACACCCTGTCATTTTGTAAATGCACCGAACTGTTCTACATCAACTCAGTTGGTCCTAATATACTGATCGGCGGAAGAAAGATGGCACTCGCACCCACAGATACATACCAGCTTGAGAAGGGCATCTGGTCCAATGCCGACTTCGAGAAGATGGGCTGGCATGATGTTGTGGTTCACGCGGTCGCGTTTGACACCGAGCCGCACGAGCTTCTGTTCGACGTCGATTACATGTTTGCGTGGGTTGATCCATCACCGCCCTCGGAATCTTTTAGCTTCTGGTTGGCTCCGGCGACATTGGTGTTTCACGAAGTATGGGAGTTGAAAATCCAGTATGACGCATCGCTTGGTTTTCAGCTTCAGGGTATTGTTCGAGGTGAAACGCGCCTTCGACCGCATCCGGTCCCAGAAGGAAGAAAAGAAGAGTGTCGATGGACCCTCGACGGAAATGAAGGCGAGCTTTCATTTTGGGCCACTGGCTACTCGCAGTTTGTTCGTCATCAGCCAGCTCATCACACGAGCCAATCCTACAGCCTTGTGGAGCGAGGTGGCATTTCCTTCGAAAGATCCCAAACTCCAAAACAGCCGATCAAGATCACTACAGACAACGACGGGGCTTCGCCCCATCGTGTCTGACTGATGGCGTTCTGCAAAGAAAGATGGCCGCAAAACCCCGACGCTTGGCTCTTGTGAAGTTTGTTGCTCCGAAGTTCAGCCGCGGCACGAAGCCGGCGCGTTATCCGTTCAAGAAAGACGAAGCCTATGTCTTCCTCGGCGAGATACCGAATATGCCCGGACATTGCGTTGTCGCTGAGCGAGCGAGCGGAAAGATTCACGCCGGCTATCACACCGAGTCATTCAGTGAGCTATCACGTGACGAAGTCTGACCGCAGAACCAGTCAGCCACAGCGAACGCCCTTGATGCCACCTGAATCGTCGATCATATCTCCGCTCAACATGGCCCCCTTAATCAAAAGTTCGGCTTCCCCGCTCGCCGGGCGTTGCTGATCTGAAGCGATCGGCGGAAGAAGATGAGCGAGACCAAGACCTATCCCACGTGGTTATTCTGGCTCGCCGCGTTCAGTTTCCTATGGGCATTTATGATTTGTCCGCTGGCTGCGAAGAAATTGGGGATCGGCGGGTGGTTCGGCGATTTTGGTTATTCCATCATCTGCGTGGTATCCGGTATCTATACCCTAAGAAAGAAGTGGAGCGTGGGTTTGATGTTCGCGCTGACGAATTTCGGTTTTGCCATTGCGTGGGCGATCTTCGTCGTTTGGGCCGTAACCGAGTTTGCCGGTCACTTCTGGAAATGACGAAAGAGCCGATCCAGACCGCCAGAGAACAACGCGCGGGATGTGACCTAAATCGCATGCACCTTCTCCGCTCAGCATCTTCCGTTTTTCAAAAGGGCTTACTCCACGCTCGCCCGCGCGTGTCTCATCGGTAGCGATCGGCGGAAGAAAGATGGCACTCGCACCCACAGATACATACCAGCTTGAGAAGGGCATCTGGTCCAATGCCGACTTCGAGAAGATGGGCTGGCATGATGTTGTGGTTCACGCGGTCGCGTTTGACACCGAGCCGCACGAGCTTCTGTTCGACGTCGATTACATGTTTGCGTGGGTTGATCCATCACCGCCCTCGGAATCTTTTAGCTTCTGGTTGGCTCCGGCGACATTGGTGTTTCACGAAGTATGGGAGTTGAAAATCCAGTATGACGCATCGCTTGGTTTTCAGCTTCAGGGTATTGTTCGAGGTGAAACGCGCCTTCGACCGCATCCGGTCCCAGAAGGAAGAAAAGAAGAGTGTCGATGGACCCTCGACGGAAATGAAGGCGAGCTTTCATTTTGGGCCACTGGCTACTCGCAGTTTGTTCGTCATCAGCCAGCTCATCACACGAGCCAATCCTACAGCCTTGTGGAGCGAGGTGGCATTTCCTTCGAAAGATCCCAAACTCCAAAACAGCCGATCAAGATCACTACAGACAACGACGGGGCTTCGCCCCATCGTGTCTGACTGATGGCGATCGGCAGAAAGAATGTGGCGACTACTTCTTAATATTCTGAGCTACACGGCGGCAGGCATTTTCGCATGCATTTCGTTTCTGATCATCTTGGATTTAGTGACGCTGGCCCGGGAGGACCGAAAATTGCTCGAAGAGTTCAAGCTACGGGTGGACGCCGTTGAGCAGTTTGAGGCGCACTTTGGGCGGCTCCCTGAAGAGCAAGATTTGCCTCAATTATGGAGCACGTTCCAAAACGCTCCAGGCAATGATTTTCATATCTCTACTGTAGGGGACATTCCTTGGCCGCGGCGCGGTGGGAGGATTTTGTGGCCTGCATCTGGCGGATGGGTGCTTTGGGATTGGTTGGGCGAGTCCTCGGAATATTACACATCGTGGAATCGGCACTATAGTTTGAATCAGTCCATGTCTTGGTTTGCCATCGAAGGTTGGTACCTGTTTTCTCCTCTTCTTGCCGTGTTTTTCATTTTCGTACCTTACCTGACCAGAAAGAAGGAGCCGAATCGGGTAGCCTGAGGTAATTAGCCCCCGGCCCCCACACCACCGTGCGTACGGGTTCAGCCTTCGCGCAAGGCTACGGCCCGACGCAGCCGTACACGGCGGTTCCGTTCGTATTACCGTTTCGTTTCAGACTTCGCCGATGCTTTCGCAGTCGGCGTCCTCTGGCTCAGGGTAATGACATAGTTCGCCTTGATGACCGCGGTCTTTCTCCGCCGCTCGTTGCCGCTCCGCCC
>JBEPTW010000160.1:0-8885 GCA_041691855.1 Verrucomicrobiota bacterium
TCTTCCATCACTGGCGCGCCAACCGGCTCGCCTTTTTCCACCAGCTTGAGCTGCCGATGTTCCGGGAACCCAGTTCCGGCAGGAATTAGGTGTCCCATGATCACGTTTTCCTTGAAGCCGCGCAGCCTATCGATTTTGCCCAGCGTAGCCGCTTCAGTGAGCACACGTGTCGTATCCTGGAATGAAGCCGCAGAAATAAAGCTGTCGGTTTCCAACGAAGCCTTAGTAATGCCGAGCAGCACCGGAACAGCCTCCGCCGGTTTGCCGCCTTTCTCCACGACTTTCTTGTTCTCTTCATCGAAGTCGAGTTTATCGACCTGATCGCCCCAGAGCAGCGATGTATCGCCGGGATCGGTAATCTTCACCTTGCGCAACATCTGACGCACGATGATCTCGATGTGCTTATCGTTGATCTCCACGCCCTGGAGCCGATACACCTCCTGCACTTCGTTCACCAGGTGCTCCTGCAACTCCTGCGGACCGCACACCTCCAAAATCTCGTGCGGCACAACGGGGCCTTCGGTCAGTTGTTGACCCTTCTTCACGAAATCGCCTTTGAATACGATGATGTGCTTGGTAAGCGAAATGAGATGCTCTTCCTCAGCGCCCGTGTCCGGATCTTTCAGAACCAAACTCCGTTTGCCGCGTACGGTTCCGCCGAACTCGACGATGCCGTCGATTTTGGCAATCTCAGCCGCATCCTTCGGCCGTCGAGCTTCGAACAATTCCGCAACCCGCGGCAGACCGCCTGTGATATCCTTTGTCTTTGCGACTTTGCGTGGGGTTTTCGCCAGCAACGCGCCTGCCCGTATCTTCTGACCCTCCTCGACGATGACGTGAGCGCCAGCGGGAATTGAATAGCTAGCAAGGACATCCTTCTTGTCATCTACAATAACCACTTGCGGATGCAGGTCCTCCTTGTGCTCGATGACCATGGTCCCCATAAGGCCGGTTGCTTCATCGACTTCCCGTTTAATTGTCACTCCGGCAATCATGTCGCGGAATTCGATCTTTCCGCCCTTGTCGGTGAGGATCGGCACGTTGTATGGATCCCATTGCACAAACGTTTCGCCCTTCTTCACAGACGCGCCGTCCCCCTTGGAAATCACTGAACCGATGACGACGTTGTAGCGCTCCAATTCGCGACCTTCTTCGTTATGCACGCTGATCGAGCCGTTTTTGTTCAACACGATCCAACTTCCGTCGAGTGCCTGCACGGTCCGCAAATCATTGAACTGCACCGTGCCGTCGTTCTTCGCCTTAATGATCGGTTGCTTAAATGTCTGGCTGGCCGTGCCACCGATGTGGAACGTGCGCATCGTTAACTGCGTCCCCGGCTCGCCGATGGACTGCGCGGCGATAATACCGACGGCTTCACCGAGTTTCACGAAATCGCCGGTGGCGAGGTTGCGACCGTAGCACATCGCGCACACGCCCCGGCCGCACTCGCATGTGAGCACCGACCGGATCTTGAGTTGCTCGACGCCGATGCGCTGTAACTCAGCTGCGATCTTCTCGTCGACGTATTGGTTTGCTTTGACGATCTTTTTCTTTTTTTCCACCGGGTCGCCAATTGTTTCGCAGCTCACACGCCCAATGATGCGCTGGCCAAGGTCGACGACTTCCTCGTCGCCTTCGTAAATCGAGCGCACCACGATTCCGTTTACGGTTCCGCAATCGTCCCTGACGATGATCACATCCTGCGCCGCATCCACGAGTTTGCGGGTGAGATAACCGGAGTCGGCAGTTTTCAGCGCCGTATCGGCGAGACCTTTGCGCGCACCGTGAGTGGAAATAAAGTACTCCAGCACGGTCAAGCCTTCGCGGAAATTTGACGTAATGGGACGCTCGATGATTTCGCCGCTTGGCTTGGCCATCAAACCGCGCATGCCGGCGAGCTGCCGCACTTGCTGGCGATTGCCGCGCGCGCCTGAATCGACCATCAAATGGATCGGATTGAACTCCTTGCGATCCTGATTTTCCTCGATCTCGCGGAACATCACGTTGGAGATTTGATCGCCGGCGTGCGTCCAAATATCGATGATTTTGTTATACCGCTCGCCGTCGGTGATGATACCGCGGCGATATTGCTGGTCCACCTGTTTGACTTGCTTGTACGCATTCGCCAACTCGGATTCTTTCCGTTTCGGAATGATCATGTCCTCAATGCCAATCGAGATACCAGCGCGGGTAGCTTCGTTAAACCCGAGCTCTTTGAGTTTATCCAGCGTGGTAACCGTTACTGCGGGACCGGCAATTTGATAGCAGCGCCAAATGATATCGCTGAGTTGTTTCTTGCCCGCTGCTTTGTTGAAGAAACCAAGTTCTTTCGGCCAAATTTGATTAAAGATGACGCGCCCGGCAGTTGTCTCGATAACGTTGATATCAGAATTTCCAAAAATAGTTTGCCGCCCGCGATCGGGGTTCTTGAACAAAATCCGATCATGCGTTTTGATCGTGCCTTCGACCATCGCGAATTCGACTTCGTACGCTTCTGCAAATAGCGATAGATGACGCCCATCCTTCTTCGGCGCTCGCGGATTTTGAGTTATGTAATAGCAACCCAGGGTGATGTCCTGACTTGGCGTGGTAATCGGTCTACCGCTCGATGGAGAGAAAATATTGTTCGGCGCGAGCATCAGCATGCGCGCTTCCAACTGCGCCTCGACCGATAACGGCACGTGTACCGCCATTTGGTCGCCGTCGAAGTCGGCGTTGTAAGCGGTGCAAACAAGCGGATGAATGCGAATGGCCTCGCCTTCGATCAACTGCGGTTCAAACGCCTGAATCGAGAGACGGTGCAAAGTCGGAGCACGATTCAGGAGCACCGGATGGCCTCTGGTTACTTCATCGAGAATGTCCCACACTTCAGGCGTCTGGCGTTCGATCATCTTTTTCGCGCTGCGCACCGTGTGGACGTACCCGAGATCTTTCAGCCGACGAATGATGAACGGCTCGAAAAGAACCAACGCCATCTTCTTCGGCAGCCCGCATTGATTCAGCTTGAGCTCAGGTCCGATGACAATCACCGAGCGGCCCGAGTAATCGACGCGTTTGCCTAACAAGTTCTGACGGAACCGCCCGCCTTTGCCCTTGAGCATGTCGCTCAGCGATTTGAGAGGACGATTGCCTGCGCCAGTCACGGCGCGACCGTGCCTGCCATTGTCGAACAAAGCGTCGACGGCTTCCTGCAACATGCGTTTCTCGTTTCGAATGATGACATCCGGCGTCTTCAGCATCAGCAGATTCTTGAGCCGATTGTTACGATTGATCACGCGACGATAAAGATCATTGAGGTCCGAAGTCGCGAAGCGTCCACCTTCAAGTGGGACCAAGGGACGCAAATCCGGCGGAATCACCGGCAGCACCTCCAGGATCATCCACTCGGGTCGCGCACGTGAACTCTGAAAGCCTTGAACAAGCTTGGTACGTTTCGCCAGTTTCTTGCGAATCTGCTTGCTCTTTGTCGCTCCCATGGCTTTCTCCAGCTCTTTATTGAGCTTGTTGAGGTCGATCTCGGAGAGAAGTTTCTTGATCGCCTCAGCGCCCATCCCGGCGACGAAATCTTCGCCGTATTGTTCCTGCGCCTCACGATATTCGACTTCGTTCAGCAGTTGTGTTTTCTGCAATGGCGTCTTGCCAGGATCGATGACGATGTAGTCTTCGTAGTAAATCACGCGCTCAAGCTGACGCGCACTCATGTCCAGCATCAGTCCGATGCGCGAAGGCATGCATTTGTAAAACCAGATGTGCGAAACCGGCACGGCCAGTTCTATGTGGCCCATCCGTTCACGACGGACACGCGCGAGTGTAACTTCCACACCGCAACGGTCGCAGATCACGCCTTTGTGCTTGATGCGCTTGTATTTTCCGCACGAACACTCCCAGTCGCGGGTCGGCCCAAAAATCCGTTCGCAGAAAAGTCCGCCCTTCTCAGGTTTAAACGTGCGGTAATTAATTGTCTCCGGATTCTTGACTTCGCCTTTGCTCCACGAGCGCATGGTGTCGCTCGAGGCGATGCCAATTGCGACTTGATCAAAACCTACTGGGCGCTCTTCGCCCACTAACTCACGCCAGGAATGTTCGTTCATGATTTCTCGAATAAGTTGTGAATGTAAAAATTACGCGACGCTTTCCATAAAGGTGGGCGCCTGACTTCCGACCTTCACGTCGAGGCCAAGGCTCTGCATTTCCTTGATCAACACGTTGAAGGATTCGGGCGTGCCAGCTTCGAGCGAGTTGTCGCCCTTAACGATTGACTCGTAGATGCGCGTCCGGCCCTGCACGTCGTCGGACTTAACCGTCAGCAATTCCTGCAACGTATAGGCAGCACCATAGGCCTCGAGCGCCCAGACCTCCATCTCGCCGAAGCGTTGTCCGCCATATTGCGCTTTACCGCCGAGCGGCTGTTGAGTGACAAGCGAATACGGTCCCACCGCCCGCGCATGAATCTTGTCCGCCACAAGGTGGCCGAGCTTCATCATGTAGATATGGCCAACTACGACTTCCTGATCGAATGGATCGCCGGTGCGCCCATCGAATAGGCGCGCCTTTCCGTTTTCCTGGACCCACGTGAAGCCTTCCTTCTTTTTGGCCTCCTTCAAATAGTCGCGAATTTGTTTTTCCTTGATTCCATCGAAGACCGGAGTGGCCACTTTGAATCCAAGTGCTTTGGCAGCAACGCCGAGGTGCGTTTCCAAAACCTGACCCACATTCATACGGCTCGGGACGCCTAACGGATTAAGCACAATCTCGACCGGTGTTCCGTCCGCGAGGAACGGCATATCTTCCTCGGGTACAATGCGCGCCACAACGCCTTTGTTCCCGTGACGGCCCGCCATTTTGTCGCCGACACTGAGCTTGCGCTTGCTGGCGATGTAAACTTTCACCTGTTTGATGATCCCGGGTTCGACCTCCTCGCCGCTTTCCACGCGGTCGGTCGCGCGATCTCGTTCGAGCTCCAGCTCGGCGAACTTGTGTTCGTATCCGCCAATGATTTCCCGGATCCTGTTTCGGATCGGGCTGGGGTCGATCTCGATGTGATCGTGCGCGGTCGCCAATTTTCGCAAAAGCGTCTTCGTGATTTTGCGATTGGACGGGATAATGATTTCACCGCTCTTGGCATTTACGACGTCGAGAGGAATTTTTTCGCCCAGCAGGACGTTGGAAAGTGAATCGGTGAGCTGCTCAATGAGCCCCTCTCTCTTGCGCTTATGTTCTTCGCCGATGGTCTTGAGCTGCCGTTTGGTTTCGGCCGGTGTAAGTTTCTCGTGTGAAACTTCCCGGCGGGATGACACCTTCACGTCCATCACGATGCCGTACGTACCGGAGGGCACCGTAAGTGACGTGTCTTTTACATCGGCGGCTTTCTCTCCAAAGATGGCCCGAAGCAGCCGCTCTTCTGGAGCCAGTTCCGTCTCGCTTTTGGGCGTAATTTTCCCGACTAAAATATCCCCTGGCTTTATCTCCGCACCCACCCGCACGACGCCGTCCGGACCCAAGTTGCGTAAAGCCTCTTCGCTTACATTGGGGATATCGCGCGTAATTTCCTCGGGGCCCAACTTTGTATCGCGCGCGCCGATCTCGAACTCATCGATGTGAATGGAAGTGTAAATATCTTCCTTCACGACCTTCTCCGAGATCATGATCGCGTCCTCGAAGTTGTAGCCGTTCCACGGCATGAACGCGACGAGCACGTTGCGACCGAGGGCCAGTTCGCCACGATCGGTGTTCGGTCCATCAGCGATGACTTGGCCGCGCTTCACATGCTGGCCTTTGCGAACGATCGGTTTCTGATTCACGCAGGTGCCGGCGTTCGACCGCATGAATTTCCGGAGCTCGTAAACGTAGATGCCGGACTCGGAATCGGTTTTTACCTTCTTTTTGCTCTCGGGCAAATGGCCGTCCTTTGTGATAATAATTTGGTCAGCCGTGACTGAAGCGACCTTGCCGCTGTCGACCGCCAGAACAACTGCGTGCGAATCGCGCGCAACTTTTTCTTCAAGACCAGTGCCGACGAGTGGCATCTCGGAAACAATCAGCGGCACGCCTTGGCGTTGCATATTGGAACCCATCAGCGCCCGGTTCGCGTCGTCGTGTTCTAGAAACGGGATGAGGCCGGCCGCTACCGAAACGAGCTGCTTCGGCGAGACATCCATGTAATTCACCTTTGACGGATCGACTTCGAGGAAATCGCCACGATAACGCACCGAAACTTTTTCACCGGTGAAATGGCCGCGCCCATCGATGGGCGCATTCGCCTGCGCGACCAGGAAGTTCTCTTCACGGTCAGCAGTGAGATACTCAATCTCATCGGTGACCCGGCCGTTCGTCACCTTGCGATACGGTGTTTCGATAAAACCAAACTCATTGATGCGCGCGAAGGTGCTCATTGAGCTGATCAAGCCAATGTTAGGGCCTTCGGGCGTCTCGATCGGACAAATACGGCCGTAGTGCGACGGATGAACGTCGCGCACTTCAAAGCCGGCGCGCTCGCGGCTCAGACCTCCAGGACCGAGAGCGGACAAACGCCGCTTGTGCGTCAATTCTGCGAGCGGATTCGTCTGATCCATGAATTGCGACAGCTGTGACCGACCGAAGAAATCCCTGATGACCGCGCTGAGAGCTTTGGGATTGATGAGCTTTTGCGGCGTCATCCCATCCACGTTGATGTCGAACAGAGTCATTCGCTCCTTTACGAGACGTTCGGTGCGAGCAAGACCGACCCGGCACTGGTTGGCCAGTAATTCGCCCACAGTGCGGACACGCCGGCTGCCAAGGTGGTCAATGTCATCGAGCGTGCCTTCGCCCCGTCGCAGATTGATCAAATACTTGATCGCTGCGATAAAGTCTTTGTCGGTCAGGATGCGCTCGGAAGAATCGACGTTAATCCCGAGTTTCTGATTGATTTTGTAGCGGCCTACTCGCCCAAGATCGTATTTCTTCGGATCGAAAAAGAGTCGCTTGAGTAAAGCGCGGGCGTTGGCCACGGTCGGCGGATCGCCTGGACGGAGACGCCGGTAAATGTCTTTGAGAGCCTCTTCCTGATCGTGCGCCGGATCCTTTCTAAGCGCCTTCACGACCGTGTCATCGTTCGAGATGTCGATGACTTTGGCCTCGTGAATATTCAGCGCCATGATCTGGCGAACGGTGGCCAGAGTCAGGGGCTCAAACGCGCGCGCGACCGTCACCTCACCATCGCGGATATCCGCGGTAAGCACTTTGCTGGCGAGCTGTTCTTCGTCGAGTTTGTCGCTCAGCTTCAGGTTCTCGATGTTGTAAAAAAGTTTAATGACCTCCTCGTCAGAGCCATAGCCCAGTGCGCGCAGGAAAGTCGTCGCGAGGAATTTTCGACGGCGCTTGCGTCGATCGAGATAAATGTAAAGCAGGTCAGCCGTATCGAACTGCACCTCAATCCACGAGCCGCGGTCTGGAATGATGCGGAAGCTATAGAGGACCTTCCCGTTGACGTGGACGGTGGATTCGAACGCGATGCCGGGAGAACGATGCAGTTGACTCACCACAACGCGTTCCGCACCATTGATGACGAAGGTACCCTGCGGCGTCATGAGCGGGATCTCACCCATGTACACTTTCTCTTCCTTCGTGCCTTTCTCCTCCCGCAATTGGAACGTCACGTGCAGCGGCGCGCTGTAGGTTTGCCCTTCGCGCTGCGCTTCAAGTGGCGTCAATTTTGGCTCACCGATATCGTAATGGCTAAAATCAAGGACGGCCTTTTCATCGTAGCTTTCGATAGGGAAAACTTCTTTGAAAACAGCCTGAAGCCCCTGATTTTTGCGCTTCGAATACTGGACGTCTTTCTGAAGAAAATCGAAGTATGAATTCGCCTGAACCTCAATGAGGTTAGGTGGTTCGATGGCTTCCTTGATACTTCCGAAGTAAATACGTTCCGACATAGTGCTTAAGCTGACGAGCTAAAACCTCACACCGACTCCGCCAAACGCGGGCCAACGCGGGCAGATTTACCGATTCTGGGAGGGGCGAAGGGCGCAAAAATGCCACCAAAACGGTGACCTGTCAAATCGACGACCTCCGTCTCGTAGCCGGTAATGTGATTTGCCTCGTTAGCGCCGGGTTAAAAATACGTCTGGCGGGCTGTAGTGGGTTCTAACCTTATTATGGATCTGGCGCCGCGCAACAGATTTCGTGCTCCGACAGCGCCTAAATTTCGATTTGTTTATTTGATTTCGACCTTTGCACCTGCGGCCTCGATCTTTTTCTTGATCTCATCCGCCTCTTGCTTGGTCACACCTTCCTTGATCGTTTTGGGCGCGCCTTCTACAAGCGCTTTCGCCTCCGCAAGGCCAAGTCCAGGAACCGCGCTCCGCACTTCTTTGATCACTGCAATCTTGTTTGCGCCCATTTCTGTCAAGATCACGTCAAACGTAGTCTTCTCTTCGGCTGCTGGGGCTGCTCCCGCAAGTGCCCCCGCAGCGGGTCCCGCCGCGACTGCTACTGGCGCAGCGGCGCTGACGCCCCATTTTTCCTCAAGCTGCTTGACCAATCCAGCAATCTCCAAGACCGAAAGGTTACTGAGTTGCTCTACTAATTTATCTGTATCTGCCATTTTAGTTTTTCCTCCAGTTGCCGCCTCCGAAAGCCTTCGAAGAATTAAAGCCGGTAGCCACCAGCTCGGACAATTTCGTTTGTGTTGGATTTGTCCGACAGACAAAATGCCTGCCGTACAAAATTCATGCCGCGGGTGCGCCCTCCTTTTCAGCTTTCGCGCTCAATAGTCGCGCTAACGCCGCGGCCGGTTCATTGAACAGACTCACTAGACGCGTCGCCGGGGACAACAGCAGCCCCAGCAATTGTGCCTGCAAAATTTCGCGCGTCGGCAATTCCGCCAAAGTTTCCAATTCCGC
>JBEPTW010000161.1:0-8597 GCA_041691855.1 Verrucomicrobiota bacterium
GCGGCAGCAAGTTTGATGACATTGTCGTTGTTTTGACTTAACGTAGTAATACTAGTGGCGTTCATGCTTGCGACGGTTTGGCCGCTGTTCTCCGGAGGCGCGGCTTTGCGCGAACGGAGTGACTCGTTTACCCTCATTTTCCAAGCCTTACTGATCTCGTTGTTGATCTCCTTGTCCTTTGACGGAGGCCTGTTCAAAATCGAGGTTGGACCCGTTTTTTGGCTTGTTCTTCAGGCCACCCACAGCGATGCGGCAGGTGTCAACCGGAATACTCTATGACCTCCAAATGGCGATTTAGATTCTTTGTAGCAATCGTTGTAGTCACGATATGCATCCTGCTGACCCGTTGGCCCGCTGGCTGGCCTTGGTTCTGGCACCCGGCCAGCGCGGCGTTGCCGGCGCTGCCGGCGCTGCCACCGAAACAACCGCCGAAGCCTATTACGGGTGACTTTCGTCGATCGCCGTCTGACTATGCCCCCCCCTTATCGAAAGGGCCGAGTGCGGAGGATCAGGCCCGAGATGCCTGGGAGGCGCGAAGGAAAGCATGGACGCACGACGAAAAGATGGCCCGCGCCGAGCGCGAGCATCGACGCGTGTCCCTCGCGCAAATCGAGCGATTTGTCGAGGGAGCCGGACTACCCGAAGCGGATCGGAAGAAGTTGGCAAACTTGCTCATGGCGAAATTGCTGGTAAGGGTCGACGTCGCCGACGCGGCAGAGGCGGCCGGCTTTGACAAGAATTCGGATGATGTCCGCGCGCTGAAGGAATCTGAAGCCAAACAGCTAGACGAGCAGATTCGCGTCCTAGTCGGGGATGCTGCACTTCAAGAAATCACCGACGGAATCCATCGCCTGCCATCGCTGATCTATTCAGTTGAATTTGTCGGCGAAGCTTACGCCAACGGAATGCACCTGAGTAACGACAAAATCGGGGAGATGGATGCGGCGATCACCGATGTGACGCACGAGTCTTACGACAATATCATCAACCCGGAGACTGGCTTGACGGCCTATGACAATCGAGTGATTGAGCGCCTCGGCCCGATTCTGAGTCCAGCCGAACTCGACTTGTTCAAGACGGTAAAGGTCGATCACAACCTGTTCGACCGCACAATCAAAAGCCGCTAGCTCGGCACCAGGGGAATTCCGAGGGGGTCAGGCCGCTAGGTGCTACTATTGAATCGTCATCGGAGGTTCGCTGGGTGGCATGGTAGCGGATTTAAGTTTCGCCACGCGGTAGCACCTAGCGGCCTGACCCTATTTTGATCGTGGCGCGGTGCCCAAGATGAACGTGTTTGTTCTGAGTTATTCGGTGCGATTGTTCGCCGGACTGTTGTTGCTCGCGGGATCGGGTGCGCTCATGGGGCGCTATCTCTACGTTGAATTCGGTAACATGCCGCTCGACATGCTTCGACTGCTGGCCGGTCCGTAACGAGTTGTTGTCAGTTGATCGCAAGCGATCAGGACCAGCGCATTGATTCTCGCGCCCGGGTCCGCTATCTGGCGCCCTGCGCACACTTGCTGGCTCAGGCGTTGGTCAGAAGGTTGGCGGTATTGAGATGCTCGACGCCGGTATATTTCTGCGACTGTTCATCCGCATGATAGCTGGAGCGAACGAGTGGGCCTGACTCAACGACGCCAATCCCATGCTCCAGCGCGAATGTTTTCCATTGCGCGAATTCTTCAGGCGGAGCCCACCGGTCGATTTTCCAATGTTGCGGCGTGGGCTGCAGGTATTGGCCGAGCGTGAGAATATCCGTTTTGTCGCTGGCGATGTCGCGCAGGGTTTGCGCGATCTCGTCCTGCGTTTCGCCCAAGCCGAGCATGATGCCGGTTTTCGTGATGAACCCGCGACTCTTGGCGTGGCGGAGCACGCTGCGGCTGCGATCATAGCGGGCTTGGACGCGGACGGGGCGTTGGAGGCGTTCTACCGTTTCGACGTTGTGGTTGAAAATGTCGGGCTTTGCGTCGAGCACGATGTCGACTTGATCGAGATGACCCTTGAAATCCGGCACGAGCACCTCGATGGCGCACTGGGGGTTTTTGTATTTCGTCGCGCGGATAGTGGCGGCCCACACGCTCGCGCCGCCGTCCTTGAGATCATCGCGGGCGACGGAAGTGATGACGCAGTGGCGCAGTCCCATTTTCGCGACCGCATCGGCGACGCGGGCGGGTTCACCGAGATCGAACTCGGTGGGACGTCCGGTCTGAATGGCGCAGAAATTACATGAACGCGTGCAGATGTTTCCGAGGATCATCACGGTCGCGGTGCCGCGGGACCAGCATTCCCCAATATTGGGGCATTGCGCGCTTTGGCAGACCGTGTGGAGTTTGTTCTCCTCGACGAGTCGACGGGTTGCCTGATAGGCGGGCCCGTTGGGCAGTTTGGCGCGGAGCCAGTCGGGTTTGCGGGGAGCGGTCATGAATTGAGAAAGAAAGTGCTATAAATAAGGGCTAATCCACGCAAATCTTCAAGTGAGTGACCGTGTGGTTGACCGCGCAGTTTCCGGAGCGGCGGAGATATGCGCAGATTAGCGGTTTGCAAAAAAATCCTGCAACAACCGCCAGAACTCATCAGTGAGAACCTGCCGGACCTCGGTCAGATTTACGGGGTGGCCGAGTTCAAGTTGCATGGAAGTGACGGTGCCGTCCGTAATGCCGCAAGGGACGATGCCGCTGAACGGGGTGAGGTCTGGATTTACGTTAAGCGCAAAACCGTGGTAGGCGGTCCACCTTTTGACCGCTACGCCGATGGCGGCGATTTTTCGAGTGCCAAGCCAGATGCCGGTCTTTCCGGCCCGCCGATCCGCCGCGAGACCGAAAGTGCCCACCGTGTTGATCAATATTTGTTCGAGCAGGCGCAAATAGGCGTGGAGGTCTTTGCGCTGGCTGAGATTTATGATTGGGTAACCGACAATCTGTCCCGGGCCGTGATAAGTAATATCTCCGCCGCGATTAGTTTGGCTCAAAGTGATGCCGCGTCTGTCCAGTTCCGCCGAGCTCCAGAGCAAATGATCGGATGAGTCTTTGCGTACACCGAGGGTATAGACCGGTTCATGTTCGGTGAATACGAGGGTGTCCCCGATCTCTCCGGAGTTGCGCTGGGTGACCAGCGCGTCCTGTTTTTTCCAGGCAATTTCATACGCGGTGCGGTCCCAGTCGATCGTGCGGGGTGCAATGGTGGCGGATGAATTGCTCATGGCACGAGCAACGTGCGCCAGAACTAACACTGGCACAAATATATTTAAAGCAGGTCTTGTGACTTGGATCAAATTGCACTCAACTTTTTCTCTTATGATTACTCGCAGAACCTTTCGAATGGCATCCGCCGCGGCGTTTATTTTCCTTGGCTCCATCTTTGCGCATGCTCAAGCCGTGAAAACGTGGCTGATGTTGAGCGAATCTTCCCAAGAGACTTGTTTTGCCACCGATCCCGCTGAATACACCCGGCTCGCCGCCTCAGGTTGGAAAATCAATGCCATCGGCACACTGCTCGGCCAACCGAAACCAAGAACCGTGGGTCTTCAGCGTTGGGTTAAAGGCTTCGACAAAGGCAATGACCGGATTTTTGCCGTTACTGCCGAGCAAGCTGCTGCAGCAAAAAAAGCCGGTTATACGCTCGAAGGCGTGATGGGCCAAGTTGCCACCACCCAGCTGTCGCCAAAGATGGTTCCCGTCTACCATTTTGTGCGGGATTGGAGAAATCTATGGCTGATCGACAAAGCTGACCAAGTGTGGGCCGAGAATAATAACTGGAAATTGAAAGAAACCGCGTTCTGGATCTGGCCAAAGCAGGCTTCCTGATCGACCGCGCCGAGAGGAGAATTTCACGGATAAGCAGATAGCGCGTGGGTCGAACTGCAATCGACCTGCTGTCTCCGTGATCGAAACCGACACTCACGGCTGTGAGCCCGGATGATCGGGCATCGGCGGTCAAAAGCTGCGGAGTTTAACGGCGGCAATAATTTCCAATTGCTCCCGTCGCCCCAGCCTTCAAGCCTGCGCCGTTCCATGAGCGACATTCCCCAGGATATTTCCCACGACCAGTATGCCGTGCGGCTGAAGAAGCTGCAGGAAATGCGCGCCGGAGGGTTCGACCCGTTCCGCGCCAACGCGCAACAAACCCATTTTTCGCAAGACGCCAAAGCCCTCTATATGGAAGGGCAGGAATACGGCCCGGTGGTTTCCGTCGCGGGACGGCTGGTGACCTTTCGCGTTCAAGGTGGCAGCTCGTTTGTGAAAATTCAGGATCAGCAAGGGCCGATCCAACTCTACTTCCGTCGGGATGTGATCGGGGAGGAACGCTACGGGAATTTCAAGAAGTCGCTCGATCTCGGCGATATCATCGGCGCCACGGGAGCGTTATTTAAGACGAAGACCGGTGAAGTTACCGTGCGCGTCGATTCGTTTACGCTCGTTTCGAAAGCGCTGCGTCCGCTGCCCGAGAAGTGGCATGGCCTGACGGATTCGGAGCAGGTTTACCGTCAGCGTTATCTCGACTTGATCGTGAATCCGGAATCGCGTGATCGCCTAATGAAGCGCAGCCGGATCGTGTCGAGCATCCGGCAAACCCTCGCCGTGCGCAAATTTATCGAAGTGGAAACGCCCGTGCTCGAAGGCGTGGCCGGCGGGGCGGCGGCCCGTCCGTTCGTGACTCACCATAATGCACTGGGCGCGGACTTCTATCTGCGAATTGCGCTTGAACTGCGCTTGAAGCGTTTGCTCGTGGGTGGTTACGACCGGGTTTTTGAGATCGGCCGGATTTTTCGTAACGAGGGCGTTTCGCGGAAGCACAATCCCGAGTTCACCATGCTCGAGGTTTACCAAGCGTACAGCGATTTCGAGGGCATGATGGAGTTGATCAAAGCGATCTTTAACGACCTCTGTCGCGATGTGATCGGTACTTTCGAGATCAAGCACGCCGCGAGTGGACAGATGATCAACTTCGCCGGCGATTGGCGCACCGCGCGTTACTTTGACCTCATCGACGAAGCGGTCGGATTCAAGCTCAGCGAACAGCGCAGTGCTGACGACTATAAGGCGAGGGCGACGGAAGCCGCCCAAAAACTCGGTTTGGAAATCCATCCGGGTTGGGAAACGTTCGAAGTGGTGAACGAAATTTTCTCCAAGAAAATCGAGCCGACGTTGATCCAGCCGACTTTCGTCACGCATCTGCCGAAGGAACTTTGTCCGCTGGCCAAAATCAACCAGCAGGATTCCGGATTGATCGACGTGTTTGAACTTTGCATCGGCGGCATGGAAGTGGCGCCGGCTTACTCGGAGCAAAACGATCCGTTCGTTCAGCGTGAGATGTTCGAAAAACAAGCGGGCGAGGAGCAGCAGAAGATGGACACCGATTTCTTGCTCGCTCTCGAGCACGGCATGCCGCCCGCCGGCGGAATGGGCGTCGGCATTGACCGGC
This sequence comes from Verrucomicrobiota bacterium, assembly GCA_041691855.1. Taxonomy (GTDB): domain Bacteria; phylum Verrucomicrobiota; class Verrucomicrobiia; order Opitutales; family Opitutaceae; genus Lacunisphaera. The sequence continues at coordinate 5,422 of JBEPTW010000161.1, forward strand.
TTTGCATTTTGCTCACCGGAGCGGAGAGCATTCGCGACGTGATCCTGTTTCCGTCGCTGAGACCGTCGGATGCGAAATGATGAACGACGAATAACGAATGACGATTTAGGCAATCGACGTCACCGCACATTCGTCATTCGAAATTCGTCATTTCCCACATGTCCTGGCCCCTTTATCTCGCGCTGAAACAGCTTTTCCCGTCGGGACGGATTTCGTTGTTCACGATTATTGCGACGACGGGAATCATGCTTGGCGTGACGATCATGCTGATGGTGACGAGTATCATGGGCGGATTCGGTTATCAGATCGGGCGGATGATCGTCGATACGCAGGGCGATATTCAGGTGACGGCATCGACGCCGATTGATCCTAACAAGGCGTCGCAGATCGAAAAAGTACTGGCGTCCACGCCGGAGATTTTCGCATCGGCGCCCTACGCTGCGGGGAAGGTGATGATCGAATATCACAAGCGCGCGGATATTCCGAATATCCAGGGGTTTTCCGTTGAGCAGATGAAGAAGGTACTACCGCTCGAAAAGTACATTATTGCCGGATCGCTGGAGGATCTGGATGACGATTCGGTTATTCTCAGTTCGATTCTCGCGAACTCAATTGGTGCCGACGTTGGCAGCATGGTCAGTGTTTATTCGCCGTTAATGATGGAGCGGATCACCCAGAATGAGATTTTATATCCGCGCGAAGTCCGCGTCGCGGGGATTTTCCAGATTGGTCACCAGCAACTCGATAGTTCCACTGTGCTCTGTTCGTTGCGCCTCATGCAGGATCTTTACGGACTCAATCATCAGTTTCACGGCTATAACCTCCGCTTGAAAGCCGGAGCCGACGTCGACGTGGTGGCCGCGAAACTTGAGCAAACGCTTCCGCTGGGCGTGCGGGCGGCGACGTGGCGCGAAACCAACGCGGAGTTTCAGTCCATAGTGACGTTCGAGGCCAACATGATTTTCTTCCTCATGACATTCATTATTCTCGTGGCGGCCTTTTCGATCACCAGTTCTCTGTTGATGTCGGTGATCCGGAAAACGCGTGAGATCGGCCTGCTCGGTGCAATGGGCGGAAGAGCGAAGGACGTCGCGCTCTGCTTTTGTGCGCAGGGACTTTTTCTGGGCACGGCGGGTACGGTCCTTGGTCTCGCGCTCGGTTTCACGATGCTGCGTTTTCGCGACAACATTGTTCATTTCATCGCCCGGATGACCGTGGGCCAGGAGACGTTCGTGAAGTTTTATCAATTCAGTTCGCTGCCCGAACACACGGTCGCGAAAAATGTGGTGACGATCATTGTTTTTTCCCTCGTTGCGTCGACGCTCGCGGGTCTGATTCCGGCGTGGCGTGCGGCCCGTTTGAAACCGGTGGAGGCGTTGCGCAATGAATGAATCGGGATCTGCTTCGATGCTCCGGGCGGTTGGCCTGCGGAAGAATTATCTCAGCGGCGACCGCACGCTTGAAGTGTTGCAAGGCGTGGATTTTTCCGTGGCCTTGGGCGAGAGCGTAAGTATTCGCGGCGAATCCGGCTCGGGAAAAAGCACGCTGCTCAACATTCTCGCGGGCCTGGATCGGCCAGATGCTGGCGAACTATTTTGGAACGGAGAAGCGGCGCACCGGCTCAGCTTGGGCGAACTCACTCAGCGGCGCGGGTTGTTTCTCGGCATGGTGTTTCAGGCGTATTATCTGATCCCGGAAATCGACGCCCTCGCCAACGTGATCATGAGTGCGCGGTTGGTGGGGAGAATTGGAAAGGTCGAGCGTGATCGAGCGGCGGCGCTGTTGAACCGGGTTGGGTTGGGGGAGCGCGGCCATCATTTGCCAGCTCATCTTTCCGGCGGCGAACGCCAACGCGTAGCGGTCGCGCGGGCGCTGATGAACCGGCCCAAGCTTATTCTGGCCGACGAACCGACGGGAAACCTCGACGAGCGCACCGGCGACGAAGTGATAAGTCTGCTGCTCGAAGTCTGCGCCGAGGAAAAAGCCGCGATCGTGCTGGTGACGCATAATCCCGTTCACGCGAAGAAAACCGCGCGCCAGTTGTTTTTGCAGAACGGAAAGTTTGTGTGAGCTGAAGGCGTGCGTCCCTGCGAAAAGCATTTCGTGCCGATTGTAGCCGGGAGCGCTGACCCCGGTCTGAGAGCAAGACACGCGACCGCCGGGGTCGGCGCCCCCGGCTACAGTTTAATGAAACGGCTCTAACCAGAAAAAAGCGCGGTCGAAACCGCGCTTGGTGGGATTGAAATTCGGTCCGCTTCAGGCGGCGAGGTACGGTAATTTTTTCGCCGTTTCCTTCACTGCTGGAATACCGTCGAGAAGTTCGCCGATCGCGTCCCAACGGCCGTTGATCAGCGCGTCGCGGGCGGTTTCACGGAAAGTCGCGGGAACGGTTTGACCGCCGAAACGGATTTCCTGTTTTGCGACGTCGATCACGACTTCCGTCTGCGGATCTTTTCCGATGGCCGCGCTGATTTTAGCGATGTCTTCGCGCTTGGCGCACGCGCACGGAATGCCGAGCGTCACGCTGTTGCCAAAAAAGATCTCGGCGAAGTTTTCTGCAATGACAGCCTTGAAACCGTATTTCTGGATCGCCTGCGGAGCGTGTTCGCGGGAGGAACCGCAACCGAAGTTTGCACCGGAAATCAGAATGGTCGCGCCTTTGAAACGGGCGTCATTCAGCGGATGGACGCGATCGGTACCGTCAGCATTTTTGCGGACATCATAGAAGAGAAATTCGCCGAGACCGTCGAAGGTGACGCATTTCATGAAACGCGCGGGAATGATGCGGTCGGTGTCGATGTCATTGCCCGGAACGGTGACCGCGCGGCCGGAGACGGAGGTGATTTTAGCGAGAGCCATGGGATGAGAGAATTTTTAAACCACAGAATACTCAGAATACGCGGAAAGACGTTTCAGATTCTGTGTGTTCAGTGTTTTCTGTGGTGATAGGTTGGGTTGATTAGTTTACCGCGAAGACTTCGCGGGCGTCGGCGACGGCGCCGGTGACGGCGGCGGCGGCGACCATGACAGGGCTCATCAGCAACGTGCGACCGGTGGTCGAACCTTGGCGGCCTTTGAAATTGCGATTCGACGAACTGGCGCAGAGTTGATCGCCGATCAATTTGTCGGGATTCATCGCGAGGCACATCGAGCAACCGGCGGCGCGCCACTCGAAG
>JBEPTW010000162.1:0-8553 GCA_041691855.1 Verrucomicrobiota bacterium
TATTGCTTGAAATTCGGCGCGGGGGAGCTAACGGGTCCTCCCCCACATGAAGTGTCTCATTATTGCAGAAAAGCCCTCTGTTGCCGCCGATCTGGCGCGCGCTTTGGGCAAAATACCGAAACAGGGCGACCATTTTGAAAACGACGAATATGTGATTTCGTCGGCCGTCGGTCACTTGGTCGGACTGCAAATGCCCGAAGACATCGACAAGAAAAAATACGGGTTCTGGCGGCTGGAGACACTGCCTATCATCCCCGAAAAATTTGAGCTGCAGCCGATCCCGGATTCAAAATCACGGTTCGATCAACTCAAAAAACTCCTCGCCCGCAAGGACGTCACGACCGTCATCAATGCCTGCGACGCCGGCCGCGAAGGCGAATTGATCTTCACTTATATCTATCAGCTCACGAAGTGCAAAAAGCCCTTCCAGCGCCTGTGGATGTCGTCGATGACCAACGAGGGCATCAAGGAAGCCTTCAAACACCTCCGCACGGCCGAGCAAATGCAAGGTCTCGCCGACGCCGCCCGCTGCCGCAGCGAGAGCGACTGGTTGATCGGCATCAATGGCACCCGCGCGCTCACGAAGCGCATGTTTGGCTCGCGCGCCGGCAACGTCGCCTCCGTGGGTCGCGTGCAAACCCCCACCCTCGCCATCGTTTTCAACCGCGAATTGGAAATCCGTAATTTCAAGCCGCGCGATTATTGGCGCGTCACCGCCACGTTTGAAATCGCCAAGGGCAACTACGAGGGCAACTACCAGCGGCCCGATTTCAGAAAGAACGACGACGAGCATGACCGCGTGGATCGTCTTTGGGCCAAGAAAACCGCCGAGGCGATTGTCGCCGCCTGCCAAGGCCAACCCATGGCGGTGGTTTCCGAGGAAAAAAAGGCCAGCACGCAGACCGCGCCGCGCCTCTACGATTTAACGACCTTGCAACGCGAGGCGAACGGCCGTTTTGGGTTTCCCGCCAAACGAACGTTGCAGATCGCGCAGGCGCTCTACGAACGGCACAAGATGATTACTTATCCGCGTACGGATTCGCGCGCGCTGCCGGAGGATTATATTCCGCTCGTTCGGGAGACGCTCGGAAATTTGAGCGGCGGTTTGGAAGTACACGCCAAACGCGTGCTCGAATCCGGCTGGGTTCATCCAAACAAGCGGATTTTCAACAACGCCCAGGTTTCCGATCACTTTGCGATCATCCCAACGCAACACGAAGCGAAGAATCTCGACGAATCCGAGGCCAAGTTGTTCGACATGATCGCACGGCGCTTCGTCGCGACGTTTCATCCGGCGGCGGAATTCGACATCACGACCCGGCTCAGCGTGGTCGCGACCCACACTTTCAAAACCGAAGGCAAAGTCCTAACTTCTCCCGGCTGGCTCGCGGTCTATGGCAAGACGACCGTCGAAGAAGATTCCCCCGATTCCAAAGCTCTCCCCGCGATGTCGCCCGAGGACAAAGCCAAGGCGAAGACGGTCGATCCCGTGCTGCACAGCGAAACCACCCGTCCACCGCCCCGCTACACGGAAGCCACGTTGCTTTCCGCGATGGAAGGCGCCGGCAAGCTCGTCGATGACGAGGAACTCGCGGAAGCCATGAAGGACCGCGGCCTCGGTACCCCGGCGACACGCGCCGACACGATCGAGGGACTCGTGAACCAAAAGTATATCGACCGGAATCAGCGCGAGCTGATGCCCACGACGAAGGCCGAGCAATTGTTGCAATTTTTGGCCGCCGTAAAAGCAGAAGAGATTACCAGCCCGGCAATGACCGGTGAATGGGAATTCAACCTCCGTCAGATGGAACAGGGGAAGTTCTCACGCGAGAAATTCATGGACGAAATCGTCAAGGAGACGAAGGGCATGGTCGAGCGCGTGAAGGGTTTCGAGGAGGACGATTCCGTCGCGCGCATGACCGAGATTATCTCGCCCACCGACGGAAAAACGATGCGAGAAACCCTCCGCGGATACAAATCGCAAGACGGCGAACTCATGGTTTACAAGATCATCGGCGGACGCCGCATGGAGGAAACCGAGGTCAAAGAACTCATCGAGAAAAGGCAGGTTGGTCCTCTCGATGGATTTATTTCCAACAAAACGCGCAATCGTTTTTCCGCATTGCTGAAGCTCGGTCAAGTCGAGGAAACAAAGAAGGACGTCACGGTTAAGAAGTGGAAAACCGAATTCGATTTCGGCGATAAAGCCGACATCGCCACGCTCACGCCCTTTTGGACGGACGCGACGACCGGCGCGCAACTCTGCGAAAACGGCAGCAGTTATATTTTGCGCGAGCCCGAGGGCGAAGGCTGGAAGCAGACATTCCGCGTGGGCCGGATTATGTGTCAGAAACCGATTCCACCCGAACAGGCAATCAAGATGGTTTCCGAGGGAAAAACCGACCTCATCCAGGGTTTCATCTCGAAGAAAGGCCGGCCATTCGATGCGTTCCTGAAACGAGAGGCCGGAAAGATGTCGTGGGAGTTTCCTCCTCGCGCGGCAAAAATCGGCAAGGACGGCAAACCGATCGAGCGCAAGGCCCGCGCCAAGGTGGATCTTTCCAAGGCGCATGTACTCGGCGAAAGCAAAACTCCCGTCGGCGAACTGGTCGAACTTGGCGACGCGTATTATGTGCGCAAACCCGACCAGGAAAACCGTCAGGTATTCAAGCTCTCCAAGAAGTTGTGCGACGTCGAAATTCCCGTGGAAGAAGTGCGACGTTTATTGGAAGAAGGCCGCTCAAATCTCATCGAGAATTTCGTCTCCAAGCGCGGCAACAAGTTCAGCGCTTATCTCGTTTTGTCGCAAAAACAGGACAAGGCGGAGTTCGAATTCCCACCGCGTTAAGCTTCACCGCCGCGTTAACTGCTTTAGCGCGGCTAATTTCGCCCAGTATGACACATGAACGTGGGTCGGCTGGCCAACTATAGGCTTGTAGGAGCTTTCCGCGAACGGCTATCTGTCGGATAATTATTTAACCATGATCGTCACCACCGCCCAGCTCTTCAAACACGCCTATGGCAAATATGCCGTCGGCGCCTTCAATATCAACAACGCCGAGCAGGCCATGGGCCTCTTCAAGGGCGCCATCCAATCGAAGGCTCCGTTCATCATCCAGATTTCCAAGGGCGCGCGCAAATACACCGACAAGCGCATGTTGGAGGCGATCATCCGCTCGGCTGCTGAAATTTTCCCCGAGGCAATATTCGCGGTGCATCTGGACCACGGGGACGAGGAAACCTGCTACGATTGCATCGATTCCGGCTTTTTCAGTTCTGTGATGATCGATGCGTCGCATGATCCGTTCGACAAGAACGTCGAGATCACCAAGCGCGTGGTTGAGAAAGCTCACGCCAAGGGCATTTCGGTCGAAGCAGAACTCGGCATGCTCGGTGGTGTCGAGGAAGACATCAAGGTGGAGGACGGCCACGCCACCCTCACCAATCCCGAGGAAGCTCAGGATTTCGTTAAAAAGACGGGCTGCGATTCCCTCGCCTGCGCCATCGGCACCTCGCACGGCGCCTTCAAATTCAAGGGCAAGCAGTCGCTGCATTTCGACGTTCTCGAAAAGATCAAGAATCTCATCCCTGGCTTCCCACTCGTCATGCACGGCTCGTCCTCGGTTCCCCAAGACGAAGTTGCCCGCATCAACGCTGCCGGTGGCGAAATCGCCGGTTCCGTCGGCGTCGACGCCAACGAATATCTTCCCGCCGCCAAGCTCGGCGTCACCAAGATCAACATCGATACCGACGGTCGTCTCGTCTGGACCCGCGTTCACCGCGAGTTCTTCCGCGACAATCCCAAGGAGTTCGATTTCCGCCCGCCGGGCAAAATCTTCATCGAGGAATACGCCAAGTTCATCGCTAGCCGCAATGTCCTCCTCGGTTCCGCCGGCCAGCTCGACGACCTTCGCGCGAGCCTCGGCAAGTAAGGAAATTTTAAATCTCACCGATTTCACCCAAGTGCGGCCCGCAACGGCCGCACTTTTGTTTTGGCGGATTGCGTTGGCGCAACGTCCGCTTGTACGCTTCACCCGCCACCCATGAGACCTTTCCGCCGTTTCGCCGTCGTGATCGCAAGCATCGCACTCGCTTGCGCTTCGCTTGCTTCGGCCAACGAACTACTCAAGGCCGGAGTGCGAATCGACGAACTTCCCGTCGGCAAAGTCATTTACCATGGAGTAACCATCCGCTCGATCAGCGTCCATTCGGTGATGATTACCCACGCGGGCGGCATGGCCTCCGTTCGTCTCCGCGATCTTTCGCCGGAATGGCAGTCACGGTTTAACTATGATCCGGCAACCGAGCAGGCCGCGGACGAAGCCGCCAGGATTTCACCGCCACCTCCTCCTCCGTCCATCGTGCACCACCTCCACGTTGCCAAGAGAGGCCTCTCGCCGTTTGACGCCCTGCTACAACAATTCGGTCAGCCCGCGACGCTTTTGCCGGAGGTCGATTTGCGACCGCAATTTTTCAAATTGGAATTGGGCGTGAAGAATCAAGGCGCTCGCCCCAGCTGCGCCGTGTTTGCAATCGTGAGCGCGTTGGAATTCCAAAACGCCGAACTCTCGGGTCACGTGGAAAAATTCTCCGAGGAATACCTGATCTGGGCCGTCCGCAAGTCCGTGCAGCGGATGCCGGCGGTCGGCACGGTTGGAAGCGACGATGCTGGCGCGAAGGAATTTCGCGACGAAGGATTTTCGCTGGCGGAAGTGGTCTCGGCGTTGCGCGCGTATGGGATTCCGTTGCAATCGGAGATGCCAAACACCTTCGGCAGCTCAATCAAATCGATCGGTAATCCGCCGCCGGCGATCGTCCAGGAAGCGCGCGATCACCAGCGGGTTTTTGCACATCAACTCCCCGGACGCGACCGGACGACGTTGCTCAACAATATCGTCCTCACCCTCAATAGTGGTCTGCCCGTAGCCGTCGGGATGGCTTGGCCGAATGCTCGCATCATCAATGGCTATCTGAGCGGCCAGAAAGCCAGTAGCGATCTAGGACACGCCGTGACCTTGGTCGGTTATAAATCGCCAACCGGGCGAATCGAAGACGCTTATTTCATTTTCAAAAATTCCTGGGGGCCGCAATGGGGCCAGGGCGGCTACGGCACCGTGACCTATGGGTATCTGCACCACTATCTCGACGATGCGGTTCTGCTAGAGGTTCAGCACGGCTGAGGTGGACGACACGCCCGTAACTTCAGCGTCATGAACCTGGTTTTCCTCCACGGCCGACCGGCCACGGGTAAACTGACGATTGCCCGCAAGCTGGTTACCCTGACCGGCTATCAGCTTTATCACAATCACGTCGCCGTGGACGATGCCCTGCAACTATACGCATTTGGAACCCCCGGATTCATTCAGCGACGCGAGCAGTTGTGGCGGGAATTTTTCATCCGGGCCGCCAAACAACTTCCGTCGGGCGTAATCTTTACTTTTTCTCCCGAGAGCTCGGTGCCGCAGTCATTCATCGACTGGCTATTCGGCGAATGGTCGGCGATCGGAATCCGGCTACTATCCGTCGAATTGCTCGCAAGCGAAACGGCCGTCGAGGCCCGGCTCGGCGCGAGCCAGCGAAAACATTTCAAAAAAATCACGGAGCTTTCCCTGTATCGTGAACTGCGAAGTCGCGGCGCATTTAACTCCCCCGCGATTCCCCGATCAGACTTGCGGATCAACACCGAGAAAAATTCAGCCGACGAAGCCGCGCGGCAGATCGTCGCTGATTTTGAACTGAGCGAGCGAAAATTATAATCGTTAGATCAGTTTCATTAAAACTGTAGCCGGGGGGCGCTGACCCCGGTGGTTGCGTCTCTTGCTCTCAGACCGGGGTCAGCGCCCCGCGCTACAACCGGCACAACGCGCGTTAGCGAGACCGCGCGAAAACCTCAATCGCCTCCTCGATTGACGCTCGCGCGATCACGTCTACCGTGCGCGGTCATGTTTCGCAAAGCGACTCAACGAAAACTCTTCGCCTCTTGAACATGCCATTGGATTTCCCCATCCGCCTGGCGGCTTATTCCGAGTTGATTGTGCGCACCGGATTAAACCTGCAACCCGGACAGCGTTTGATTATCGCCGAGCCCTACGAAGATCACGGCGTCCCTCGCAGTGTTGAGCCGCTCGTCGCGGCGATCCGCGCCGCCGCACACAAGTTTGCCGGCACCGCTCCGGGCATGATTGAAATCATCTGGAGTGATCCCAAACGACTGCGCGAATTTGCCACCAAAGGAAATTGGCGCGGTCTCTCGCAGCTCGTCGCCGCGAATGCCCACAAGATTAACGACCATATCGGCCGACGGGACGCCGTCCTGTTTTTGCTCGGTGGCCTCTCTGGCGCGATGAACAAAATTCCTCCCGCGCATGCCGGGAAAACGAGACGGATCGGCAACGAATACATCGGCCCGGTGGTGCAACAATTGATGCAAGCCGCAACCAACTGGACCGCCGTTCCGTCGCCGACGCAGGAATGGGCCGATGTCGTTTTTCCCGAGTTGTCCGCGACCCAAAGGCTCCCGGTCTTATGGGATGCTGTATTCGACACGATGCGCATCCCGGATTGCGAAGCGAAGACATCGGGAAATACCGCAGAGGAAGAAATGTTTTCCCAGTGGGAGCTTCATTTGCGGAAATTGCGTATGCGCACCGACGAGCTAAACGCGAACCGGTTCACGTCACTTTCGTATATAGGCATAGGCACCCATCTCACCGTCTCGCTGCCCCCGGAACATCGCTGGTGCACCGCCGCGATGCGCACCCGCTCCGGCCTATCGTTCCTCGCCAATCTGCCGACGGAGGAAGTATTCACCTTACCGCACAAGGATACCGCCAACGGCATCGTGCGGGTGGCGCGACCAGTCGTGTTTGCCGGCACGGTGATCGACGGGATCGAATTGGAATTTCGCGACGGCATCGTGGTCAGCGCCGGCGCGAGGCAAAATGAAGCACTGCTGTTTCAGTTGCTCGATACCGATCGTGGTTCTCCTCGACTGGGCGAAGTTGCAATCGTGCTCGATTCCCCGCCCTCCGATTCTCCTGCCCGCTCGCCATCTTTCAAACGGAACAAGGAGCGTTTTTTCCACCATGTGCTGCTCGATGAAAATGCCTGCAATCATATCGCGCTCGGCGCGGGTTATGAATTTTGCCTCACTGCACTAAATCCTGCTGCATTGAATCAAAGCCTGATCCACCTTGATCTGCCCATCGCTGCCGAGGCTCAGCTGCATCCGTAACAATCCTCGACGTTTTCCCGCTGCGGTGGCCAAGCCAACCTTTCTCACGACCGATCCCGAGATCCTGCGTCGCGCCCAAGCGGGTGACGAAGGCGCATTCGGCGTCCTCATGCGAGAGCACTATGCGCACGTCTTCCGACTCGTCCAGGCCATCGTGCGCAACGAACATGACTCGCGTGATGTTTGTCAGGAAGTCTGGCTGACGATCTGGAAGCGGCTGCCGCAATTTCGCGGCGACGCCAAATTCACGACGTGGATTCATCCGATCGCGGTGCGCCGCGCCATTGATCACTTGAGGAAACAACAGCGCTGGTATCGTCGGTTTCTTCCGTTCTCGGTCGATGACGACACGGTCGAGTCGACCCCGGAGCCAACCACGACCGATGACGCCCGCCATCAAGCCGAGGGCAATGAACGGCTCACCCGCCTCCGGCAGATTCTTGACAGTCTCCCGCCGAAATTGCGCGCGGCACTTGCCTTGCGTGAGGTCGAGGGGCTGTCTTATGAAGAAATTGCCCAAGCCACCGGAGTTCCGACCGGAACGGTTATGTCCCGACTTTATCACGCCCGCCGCCTATTGACGCAAAAATTAAAGGATCATCCATGAAAACAAACCGGCCCCTATTTTCGCTCTTTCTGTTCGCGTTGGCCGTCACGCTCGCGCCCATCGCACATGCCGCCGAGCACGCGCGAATCCAAGGACTCCTGATCTCGGCCTCCAGCGATCGCGGGGAAACTGATCGACGGCTTTCCGCCTATGAGCCGACCCTCCGTCGAATTTTGCGCTTCGAGAGCTACCGGTTTCTTGGCGATGACAGTGCCTCGCTCGACGTACCGGCGACTGGCCATCTTGCGTTGGGCGAAGGAAACGAATTGGAAATTCAAACCGAATCCTCCGACGGTAGATCGATCCGGATTAAGGTTCGTTGGCTGAAAAACGGCCGCACGCTGATGTCCACTGGCCTCGCGCTGCGCCCGGGCGTGCCAGCGGTCATTGGCGGCCCGTCCACTGGGCACAAGGGCGATGTTTACGCGGTTATTTTAATCGGACGCTAAATAGGCTCCAAGCAGAGTCGGTCGAGGGGCTGGTTAACGGTACTACACCGCTGCTACAATCACGCCGGGGCCGATTCGGCTCCGCACGCGGTCAGCGTCAAGCCACGGGTACTAAACCCGACGCAAATACACCAACCAATGAATACCTCCCTTCATCACTCTCTTTGTCAGTTATGGCGTGTCTGGGAAATAACTTGCGTGGCTTGCTGTAGATGACATGTGCCGACAGGCGGCGCAAAAAGCGTCAACCTGTCGGCGTATGA
>JBEPTW010000163.1:0-8394 GCA_041691855.1 Verrucomicrobiota bacterium
CATTGTCGTGCCAGTTGTCGTTGGCGGCGATCGCAGTTCCGTTCGAATCGTAGATGGTCAGCACGGGGTCGCTTAGCACTCCGCTCACGCCGTGAGAAGCGAGCGACGGACCAAGGGCGCGCACGACCACGGTGGCGCTGTCTACGTCACCAACGATAAAACCAGTGATAAGTACGTTATCCAGCGTGCCGACTGAACCGCGGGTACTCATGTTCTCCAACTTAGAGTTGGATAGCGGCGAGAGATCGTAAAGCTCGACCAAGCCAATCTCCGGGGTCGCTTGCTTTCCCCTGACTATCACAGTGTAGGTGCCCGGCGCCAAGGTCTGCGCAATGGCTGATTCCAAGAGATTGGCCGGCGCGAGTCCGTTGGCTTCTACCACAGAGTGGTTCGGATCGGACTGCCAGTTGTCGTTGGCTGCAATGAGAGTGCCGGAAGAGTTATACACCCTCAGAACCGGATCGCTAAGCACGCCGGAAAGCCCAAAGCCGCTAAGCGATGGCCCCAGCGCGCGAAGCACTAACATCTTGGGTTGGGTCCCGCTAACGATAAAGCCACCAATCAGAACATTGTCACCGGTGGAAGAGAGCCCGCGGGTAGAGAGGTTGAGCGCCTGGGGTCCTACTGTGGGGAACTTCGTGTTTTCCAGATGAATTGGGAAGGCGCGATAAGCCGTCGTACAGCTAAAGGTTGGGTAGCGGTACGAAAAAATCGTCTCGCCAGCGACATTTAAGCCGAGTAGCTGCGCGAACGCGTTTTGTCCATTGGGGTATTCAAATGCATAGTCGACGAGGTAGTTCAGGGGCGCGTCCTCATAGACAGACCCGCAGAAGGGACAAACGATGCTTTGACCCATCTCGAAATTCCAGACTTCGGTTGCGATTTTTGCGTTCAAATCCACCTCGTACTTACGCGGACTGGCATAGCCACGTTGCTCTCCCCGTGGCACCTGAAAGACGCTGCTTTGTCCGTTATCAAACATTAATAGGTTCTGATCGTAAGCAATCGAAGGCGCGTGTTGACCAATTGGCGGCAGGCTGCCGGATGGGAGCGTCAGCGCAAATCTCCTCAAAGACGGAAATTGGTGCCACTTTTTCGTCGGATCTCCCATGATCCATTTGATCGCGCTTGTTTCATAATCGAGGCATATAAGGAAATTTTCCCGGCTTGAAACGATCAATGAGTCGTCTGCTCTGTTGTATGTCACGCCGTTGAGATGGAACCAATCGGTCGGCGAACGATGAACGAACTGGCTGGGATCGTCTCCTCCGGCGATCATGGCCGCGCTGATGATATTGGCCATGTTCCACGTCTTCAAAACCCTTCCTGAAGCGTCCACTTCAATATTCACCGAATTGTAGTCTGTGGTGGTATCGGCATCCAAGATAATTCCAACTTTGCCGAGGTCGATGTTGTGATGGAAATTAATAACTCGGAGACTGCTGTAATCGCCAAGCAGGGTGACAGTGCCATCGAGGTCGATTCGAGACAGGTGGTGGCCATGACCGAAATAGACTGCGTTATCGAAGAAGGTGACAGTACCGATCGACAAGCCAGCCATGCCCACCCACCGCAACGCGCCGTCCGTATCGATGATAGCAGGTTCGAAGTTGCTACAGGACCCTTTAACCATGACGTAGTCGTAGCTCAAATCGGTGGCATTTGTACGTCGTTGCAGGATCGTTGGATTGTCGTATCCGCATGGATCATTGAAAGTGGCGGTGGCGATGGAGGTGACAGCTTGCTTTGAAGAGCCGTCCAGAAAGCGATAAGTCAGCCTTACGATATTCGCGCGTCCAGCGTAAAGTCCGTAGACCGGCAAAATAATCTGTGGCGGATGTTCAAACCCCCTGCTCACGAGGTAGTCGTTGGAATAAGTGGCTGACAGTGGACGGGTGACCGAGCTCGGTTTCGGATCGATCGCGAACTGAATGCTCTTCAGAACGGTTGTATTGCTGACCTCCAAGGTCAATTTACTGATGAAGGGCGTAGCACCCGCCGTGTGGCCTGTGATTCTTATCGTGGTGTCATCTGCCTGATTGGCGCCGGCAAGATGGGACAAGACCATGATGGCGGCGGCGACGACGATTGATGAAAATGTTTTCATAAGGCGTTCTTTTTATAGGAGTTTTCTCCGAAAAGAGTGCCCGAGCATGTCAGAGGAGGCCTGCTCGAGTCCAGCAAAAATCTTCAATGAGACGCCATTCCTGCGGACGACTGTATACCCTAACGCGAAAGTGCCGTATGAGATCAACACAACCGGGAGACAGATGCTCACGCCCAAACAGGAACAGCGCGGCAAACCGCTTCCCAGTCGCTGGCCCCAATTAAAATCCATTTCCGGTCCATACAAAGCCCCGGCGGAGAGTTTGATACTTATGCCAGGGCCGTAAAGCCGAGTAGCAATACAGCGCGAGTCGATTTCGAAACCGAATGAATTTAAGTTGTTAGACCACGTACGGATTAATGGAGGGTATAGACTTCGACTAAGCCAATGCCTGTGCCGTCATTGACTCCGCGCACGATGGCGGTATAAGTTCCGGCGGGCAGGTGAAGCACGAGTGCCGATTCGTGCTGATCTACCGGCGAGAGTGCATTCTTCCGGACGTCGATCCAGTTAATATTGTCTAGCCAGTTGTCGTTGCTCGCGATGATAGAGCCAGTCGAATCGAAGATTTCCAGTGTGGGATCGCTTAGCACTCCGCTCACACCGTGAGAAGCGAGCGATGGGCCAAGGGCGCGCACGACCACGGTCGAACTTCCCACGTCTCCAACGATAAAGCCACTGATCAGTACGTTATCCAGCGTGCCGACCGAACCTCGAGTGCTCATGTTGCTCAACGTAGAGTTGGATAGCGGCGAGAGATCGTAAAGCTCGACCAAGCCAATCCCGGGGGTTGGGTCCTTTCCAGTGACTATCACAGTGTAGGCGCCCGGCACCAAGCTCAGTGCAGCGGCCGATTCCAATAGATCGGACGGCGCGAGTCCGTTGGACTCGACTACAAAGTGGTTTGGATCGGATTGCCAATTGTCGTTGGTCGCGATGAGAGTGCCGGAAGAGTTATACACGCTGAGAACCGGATCGGCGAGCACACCGGAAAGTCCAAACCCGCTGAGCGATGGCCCTAGCGCGCGAAGCACTACGGTCTTGCGATCGGTTCCGGTAATGATAAAGCCACCGATTAGAACGTTGTCACCTGTCCCAACGAGCGCCCTAGTAGAGACGTTGAGCGCTTGAGGCCCCACTGCCGGGAACTTTGAATTTTCCAAATGAATCGGAATGGAGTTGTACGCAGTATTGCAGCCGACGGTTGGATATTGATAATAAAAAATCCTTTCGCCGGCAGCATCCAGGCCCAGCAGTTGCGCGAAGGTGGGAATATTGGGCGGTCCACCGCCGTTAACGAACGCGTAATCGATCAAGTAGTTAAACGGCTGATCCTCATAGATGCTTGAGCAGAACGGGCAGTGGATGTTCTGGTTCGCGGGATAGTTCCACACTTCAGTCGCAACGTTTGCTACCAGATCCAAGGTATACTTGCGGGGACTCGCGTAGTCCCGTTGAGCCCCTTTAGGCTTCTGGAACTGACTCATTTGACCGTTATCAAAAAGCAAAAGACTTTGATCAAAGGTAATCGAAGGAGAGTGTTGCCCGATCGGTGCCAGGCTGCCGGGCGCGACCCCCATTCTAAATTTCCTCAGAGACGGAAATTGGAACCACTTTTTGGTGGGATCGCCGAGAATCCATTTGATAGCGGTTGTATTATAATCGAGACATATGACGAAGTTTTCGCGGCTTGAAACGACCAGCGAGTTGTCGGCCCGGTTGTATGTGGCACCGTTGTTATGGAACCAATCGGTCGGCGTTGGGAAGACGAATTGGCTCGGATCGTCACCTCCAGCAATCATCGCTGCGCTGATGATGTGAGCCATGTTAAACGTCTTCAGCACGTGACCGTCTGTTTTATCAACTTCCAGGATTGTGGACTCGAAGTAGGTCGTCGTATCCGGCTCAAGGAGTAGTCCTGTTTTCCCGGGATCGATATTATGATGGAAGTGGACGGCGCCGATATTGCTATAGTCTGCAACCACGAGGACCGTCCCATCAAGCTCGATGCGAACCAACTGGCTGCCTTGCGTCCTGTATACCCCGTTGTCGATGAACGTGGAAGCGGCAAAAAGAGCGTTCAGCGTGGGCAGCGGGCTCACCCAGCGCAATGCTCCATCGGAATCAAGAATCACAGGTGAGTAATCACCGCAAGCAGACCTGTCAAAGAAATAATCATAACTCAATTGAGTGCTGTTTGTCCTGGGTTGAAGCTTGGTCGGAGTGTTGTAGCCGCAGCCCTGATCATCGAAAGCGGCGGTCGTGATCGACGTCACAGTTTGCTTTGAAGAACCGTCCTGAAAGCGATAAGTCAGTCTTACGATATTTTGATAACCAGCGTAAAGTCCGGAGACTGGCAAAATAATCTCTGGCGGATGTTCAAATCCCCGGCTCACAAGGTAGTCGTTGGAATAAGTGCCTGATAATGGACGAGCGCCGAAGCCCGGTTTCGGGTCGATCGCGAACTGAATGCTCTTCAGAACGGTTGTATTGCTGACGTCCAGGGTCAATTTATTGATAAAAGGCGTAGCACCCGCCGTGTGGCCTGTGATTGTAATCGTGGTGTCATCTGCCTGGGTTGCGCTGGCGAGATGGGTGAAGACCATGAAGACCGCGCCGCCAATGATTAGTGAGCATGCTTTCATTACACGTTTGTTTTTAGATGTTTTCTCCTAATAAGGTGCCGAGGGTGTCAAAGAAGGCGCTTCAAGTCCAGCAAAAATTTCGACGAGACGCATTTATTTTTGGAGCTTGTCGAATTGAGACGCGCGGCGAGATGGCTATGTAAAATAGACGGGGCCCGGGGCTGTTCTGCCACGCATTCATCCGAATGCCGGTGCGGACAGCGACGCCTCGGAAAATGGCTTTTGGAGGCGCTTTGGCGTCGAGAGTGAGCCGAAGAAGCGCGACGCAACCACGACTTCGGCCTTGAACTTTTATGTAAAAAATCAAAATCTTCTATTGGCCTCGGCGGCAAGAAAATCGACAACCGGCGTTGATCGACAATGACACACCTGAGTATTAGACTTCGGCCCGACTTCGGGAAATGAGAGCCAACGATAAACTGGAAGACGGCGCAACAGAAGCGAGCTTCCCGTCTTTGCCAACCGGTTCCCGTCGATTTTCACTTCATGTAGCAATAGGTATTTTCTGCTTTGTTCTCGCGCTTCTCTTTTACTATGGTGCGGTTCTTCGCATCGATTTTAAGCGGACGGGCTTCCTTGATCTTGGTCCTTATACGGATGGGGTGGAATATTTCGCGCAGGCTAACTCGATCTTGAAAGAAGGCGCGCCGACGATTCAGATTGGCTATGACAAATTACCCTCCCGATACCCGCCAGGCTACCCAATCTTGATGATCCCTTGGCTCAGATTTCTGCCCCACAACGGGATTCTGGCCCCATTTAGAACAAATCAGACGATCGGCCTGTTGCTCTTGGCAGGCAGCTTCATGTTTTATTTTGCGATCGGAAGGCCGCTCGCTGGAGGATTGGCAACTCTGTTGATCGCAACTCAACCAGCGTTCATCACCTTTAGCCGATCGTCGATGAGCGACCTCAGCGGTGGGGCTGTTATGGTGCTCGCTTTTGCACTGGTATACTTGGGACTCCGCTGGCGCCGTCGTTGGTTAATTTACTTCGCTGCCGTTGTTCTTGGATTGTCTTTGTGCATTCGGCCACAGTTATTATTCATGGCTCCCTTGTTAATAGCTATGGCTCTCTTTCCGGCTAACGTATCTCGGACGAGGTGGTTCATGCATTGCGGCTTTGTACTTGTTGTATTTGCGGTGGCCGCGAGCCCGTACTTCATTCTGAACACTTTGGAATTTGGCCATCCACTAAGGACCGGTTATGAATTCTGGGTACCAGGATTGGCGGACAAGCAAGCTGCTTTTTCCTTGCACAATATGCCTCCCCAAGTTGTTATGATCTGGTCTGAGATTACGGCCAGCTGGGATCAATTTCGGGTAGCGAACCTCTTTGGCACGGGCACATACGTAGTGCCGGCTTTTATTTTTCTCTCTGCCCTTGGTCTGGCGTTCGTCCGGCTGCGGCCGTTTGAGATCAGCGCATTTTTAGCGGGAACTGTCTACATTATGGCGACCCTGGCTTTCAGCTACGTTGAGGGGCGGTTCTACGTCCCTGTTTTTTTGCTTTTGGTCGGGCTCGCCGTGCTGCCTTCGGAATGGGCAGTGGGCCAAGCTTTCAAGGGGCGCTTTTCGATCTGGGGTGTTGGAGTGCTAGCGGTATTTCTGCTCAGCTGTATCGGTTATCCGTCACAATCAGGTTTTAAGCCTAAGAGTAATCGATCACAAGCCTGGGACGCCCTTCATTACCCACACGGCAACAGAAAATCGCGGTGGTACGAGGCGCAGAAGGAATTTGCTCGAACTTTCAAGGACGAACCTGGTATTGTTTTATCCGACATCGATCCCGCCTATTTGAATGCCCTATTACCGAAGCCATTTGTAGCGGCCCCCATCGACGGTAACCATTACTACCCTTACAGCCAACTGTGGCACTATGGGAAGCCCGAGGCGGTTCAACTAGCCGCAAATGGCCTTGGTCGGGCGACTCCTGTCTACGCTCTTCTATTGCCGTCAAAAGATGTGGATCAAGACATCAAGCGCTTGCCTGTGATCCAAGGTTATAGTTGGAAACGAAGCAACAGGACCGATACAGCAGCCGTGATCATGACATTGACAAAGGATGCCTCGCCTCTGACGTTGAAACTCGCGTTTTGCTTAGTGGAGTGGTGACAAATGAAGCTATCTGTCGTTATCCCTTGTTACAATGAGCGAGCGACGATCGAAGCTGTGGTAGATGCGGTCCGCACAGCACCGGTCGAGGACGTTGAAATCATCGTCGTGGATGACGGATCGACCGATGGAACGAGGGAACTTCTTGAAGCGAAGCCCCATGGGTGGGTCCATAAACTCGTGCTGCAGCAGCGCAATTTTGGCAAGGGAGCAGCTTTGCGTGCGGGTTTCCAGGCAGCGACCGGCGACTTGGTCATCGTTCAAGATGCGGACCTGGAGTATGACCCGGGTGAATACCCCATACTTCTTTCACCGATTCTCGAGGGTCATGCCGATGTTGTGTTCGGTTCCCGGTTCCTGGGCGGCAGGCCTCATCGGGTGGTTTACTTCTGGCATATGGTTGGAAACCGGTTTCTCACGTTACTGTCTAACATGTTTACAAACTTGAACCTCACTGACATGGAAACATGTTACAAAGTGTTTCGGCGCGAATTCCTGGATGGCATTACTATTGAAGAGAACCGGTTTGGGTTTGAACCTGAGATTACCGCGAAGGTAGCGAAAGCCGGCTGTAGAGTTTTCGAGGTCGGCATTTCGTATAATGGCCGAACATACGAAGAGGGAAAAAAGATAGGATGGCGTGACGGCGTGAGAGCTGTTTACGTGATTGTTAAGCATAACCTATTTCGGAGGAACAAAGTTATATGGAAGAGCGATATTCAGGAGTCGATGTCCTCGAAGCGCTCGAAAGCGCGCACAACTACAACGATTACTTGACTCGCTTGATTTGCGAATCGACCGAATCAAAGGATCTGATCGACTTCGGCGCGGGCATTGGGACGTTCTCCAAACGGTTACGGACGGCCGGTTACCAAGTTAAATGTATCGAACCCGATCCTGTACAGAGGCAAATACTCGAGGAACAAGGTTTTGACACTTTGGACAATATTGCTCCGGTTCCGGATGATTCGGCGTCATTCATTTTCTCGCTGAACGTTTTTGAGCACATCGAACACGACACGATCGCGATACGAGAGGTTCGCCAAAAACTAAAACCAGGCGGCGCTCTCCTGATCTACGTTCCTGCCTTTGAGTGTCTCTGGACAAGTCTGGATGAAAAGCTGTGTCACTATCGACGCTACACAAAAACGACCCTTCAGCGTCTTGTCGCGCAAGAAGGTTTCGCGATTGAACACGTTCGATATGCTGATTGTCTAGGGTTTGTTGCCGCGCTTGTTTTTCGGGTGCTCAATAGAAGCGCGTCGACGGTGACGACTACAGCAATTAGCTTTTATGATCGCTGGCTATTTCCGCCAAGCCGCTTCTTGGATAAGCTGTTCGGTCGATGGTTTGGAAAGAACGTGTATGTGCTCTGCAAGCGCCTGTTGCTTTTGGCGCTCTAAATGGCCAGTTCGACACCTGTGCAACCTGCCTTTTGGTTTAGCTATATTTCCTCGCGTCCGGCAGCGCTTAGTTTTTGTCGTCAACCAGCCTGGTCAGCTGCGGGGCATGATCCTTGGTCTGAGCA
>JBEPTW010000164.1:0-8383 GCA_041691855.1 Verrucomicrobiota bacterium
GGGGAAGTGCTGCAGCTCGTGGCTGAAGGCCTGGCCAACAAACAAATCGCGGCGGAACTCGTCATCAGTATAAAGACCGTGGAGAAACACCGGCAGAGCCTGATGGACAAGCTCCGGATCCATGACACCGCCGGACTCACCCGTTATGCCCTTGCAATCGGCATCATCCAATTTGGTGCCACGCTCACGCTAAGCTAGCGTCCAGTGAAAACTAAATCTTCGTGCGATGACTGCTTCCGAAACTGGGTGGCGTCACCGAGTCAGATTGAAGCCGGTCGGAGAAAACCTGCTCTGACAACGCCATGAATTTCCCTGAAAATAACCTCGCGGGTGAAGTCGTTCGGACGTCGCTCCCGGCAATCAAGAAGGAGCGGCCATGAACCTTGCGACCTCGCTGCTCACTGTCCGGCAAATGAACGAGGCGGATCTCCTCACCGTTGCCGCTGGCACGTCTACGATCGCCCTGATGGAGAATGCCGGCAGGGCGGTCGCACGGGAAATCACCCAACGGTGGAATCCGTGTAAGATCACCGTCCTTTGCGGCTCCGGTGGAAACGGGGGCGACGGTGTTGTCACGGCGCGGCATCTCTCCGCCGCGGGCTGGCCCGTCCGTCTGGCGCTGCTCGGCCGGATCGATGAACTTTCCGGCGCGGTGGGTCATCACGCGGGACTCTGGCAAGGAACCGTGGAACCGCTCGCCGCCACGGTCCTCAACGAAGCGTCACTGGTCGTCGATGCGCTGTTTGGCGCCGGGCTCAATCGCGCGCTCGAGGGCGCGAGCAAGGAAGTCCTGCTCGCGGCTGAGCGCAGGGGAATACCGATCATCGCGATCGATGTCCCCAGCGGACTGATGGGCGATACCGGCAGCACGCTGGGCGCCGTGAGCGCGGTTCTTACCGTCACTTTCTTACGCAAGAAACCGGGCCATCTGTTGCTGCCCGGCCGGCGGTTGTGCGGCGAAGTCGTCGTCGCCGACATTGGCACACCCGATGCCGCCTTGGAGCAGGTTGCGCCCGACACTTTTGAAAATGGCCCGGAGCTTTGGTTGGGCGCTCTCCCGCGACCCGATGACGACAGTAATAAATATACGCGGGGACACGCGCTCATTTCCGGTGGTTATCCCGTCACGGGAGCCAGCCGGATGTCGGCGCGCGCTGCCGCCCGAGCCGGGGCCGGATTGGTCACCGTTGCTGTACCCGAAGTCGCACTCCCCATTTACGCCACGGCGCTCGACAGCGTCATGGTTAAACCGCTCATGCTGCCTGAGCAGTTCGGCATTCTTTTGGAGGATCGCCGCCTGACCGCGCTGATGATCGGGCCGGGAGCGGGAGTGGGGGACGAGACGCGGAGCCGGGCGATGGCGATGCTCGCGACCGGGCGGCCGACTCTGCTCGACGCGGACGCACTCTCGTCGTTCCAGGAAAATCCTTCGGCACTTGATCGAGGAATTTCAGGACCATGCGTGCTGACTCCGCACGATGGTGAATTTGCGCGCCTGTTTGATCCGCACGGAGACAAACTCACGCGGGCGCGCACTGCGGCGCGCCGCAGCGGAGCGATCGTTGTGCTCAAAGGCAGTGACACCGTCATCGTCGATCCCGATGGCCGCGCGATTATCAACGCCAACGCCCCGGCCACATTGGCCACGGCGGGCGCTGGCGATGTGCTGAGCGGAATCATTCTCGGACTGCTCGCGCAAGGCATGATTCCCTTCCTCGCCGCCGCTGCGGGAGTCTGGTTGCACGGTGCCGCGGCCACGCAATTTGGCCCCGGCCTCATTGCCGAGGATCTTCCTGACCTTCTTCCCGAAGTATTCCGGCAACTCGGGACGTTGAGAGAATCGGAGCGTTGCCCGGCCAGCGTTCATAAATTTTACCCTCACAGTCACTGCGGGCAGACCCGGGGAACGATAAAACACTATGCATGCGATGGTGCTGAAAAAGCTTAAGACCGCCTTGGTCTGGACCGAGCTCCCCGACCGCCAGCCCGGTCCCGGCGAAGTCCGCGTCAAGGTTTCCGCGTGCGGCGTATGCCGCACGGACCTCCATGTCGTCGACGGCGAACTGCCCGATCCGCAGGTGCCGATCATCCTCGGCCACGAAATCGTCGGACGGATCGACCTGCTCGGCGCGGGCGTGGAAGGACTGAAGCTCGGCGAACGCGTGGGCGTGCCGTGGCTCGGCCACACCTGCGGCGTCTGTCCGTATTGCGTGCAGCATCGGGAAAATCTTTGCGACCGACCGATCTTTACTGGCTACACGCGCGACGGCGGATTTGCGACGGCGGTGATCGCTGATGCGCGTTTTGCCTTTCCGCTCGGCGAGGCGGGGGAAGACGTGGCGCTCGCACCGTTGCTCTGCGCCGGCCTGATTGGGTGGCGTTCGCTCACGATCGCGGGCGAAGGCAAGCGGATCGGACTCTACGGCTTTGGCGCCGCCGCGCATATCATTGAGCAGGTGGCGAAGTGGCAGGGCCGATCCGTGTATGCGTTTACGCGCCCGGGCGACGCGGCCACGCAGAAGTTTGCGCGCAGCTTGGGTGCGACCTGGGCAGGCGGATCGGACCAGATGCCGCCGGAGTTGCTCGATGCGGCGATTATTTTCGCGACCGTGGGCGACCTCGTGCCGCTCGCGCTGAAAGCCGTGCGCAAAGGCGGTCGCGTGGTCTGCGCGGGAATCCACATGAGCGATATTCCGAGTTTTCCTTATCAGATCCTTTGGGAGGAGCGGCAGCTCGTTTCGGTGGCCAATCTCACCCGGCAGGATGGCCTCGATTTTCTGGCCGTTGTTCCGAAGGTGGGGATCGTCACCAAGACCACGCGGTATCCGCTGAAACAGGCCAACCAAGCCCTCGCCGATCTCCGCGCCGGTCGTTTCGAAGGGGCGGCGGTTCTCGTCCCATGAGTCCGTCGCGCGGATCGCATCGGTGTCGGCCTCCGCACGACTCGCTGGCTGCGGGGTTTTGGCGGCTGATATTAGCCGGTAATTTATCGGACGAATTCGGCGCAAGACCGACGAAAGAGCAGGGCTGTTAGCGAGGAGGATTAGGACCGCGAGGCGCCGATGTTAGAGCGGTTCAAACTGAAGTGTAGCCGCAAAAGAACGCAGAGAACACAAAGGAAGAAGCGTTCAAGCGAATGATCTATGAGATCTTTGCGTTCTTTCGCGGCTAAAATCAATTGTCTGAAATCGGCTACGACTTAATTGGAACCGCTCTAGACGCTACGATTTGGGGGTGCGGATACCCGCCGCGCACGGCGTGCTTATCATCTTCGAAGCAGTGGAGCCCGTGCGCACGGTGGAGGACGCTCTGCGCTCGCTGGCAGGTTCTTGCCCTCGTTCCCTAGTTCAGGACCGAATCATCATAAGCATCATTTTGAAGCGCTGGAGCGCCTTCACTGCGTGGGGCTGACCGGCGGGCATGAGAATCATCGCCGCTCTTTAGCTGATGCACCTTTCCGGAGATCGTGATCTCCGCTTCACCATCCAGCACCTGCGCGAGCGCGTCAAACGGTGCCGTGTGTTCGCTCAGCCCTTGACCTTCGTCGAAGGCGAAGAGCGTCACGTTGCCCGTCGGTTTCTTGACGATCTCGCGGCTTACTACCGCGCCGTCCTGATAGCTGACGAAGTCGGCCGCCGTGGTCACGTGAGCACCGGCCAGTCCCTTGGGTTTGGATGAAGGTTCGTTTTGCATAGTTGTTGTTTTTTTTCTATCCTCGAAGATGGGCGTGGCGGTCGAGTTCGGGTCGAAATGCGCCGATGGGCGCTCGAAATAGTCACGAGCACGACCTCCACCACATGACCGCGGCGACGATCAGCCCGAGGGACGCGGATATTATCCGCGCCGCACCTTTGCCGTGGTGAGCTATGATTTACCGTGCTTGACCAAACCGACCTGGGCCCGCTCGGTAATTTGCGTGTGATGATGCAAGCGGGTGCGCGAGGATTCCTTCGGGATATTAGCGCGGAGGCACGCCTCGGCCTCCAGCCAGTCCTCGTGGGCATGGCCGTCGATGCAGCCGTGTTGCACAAAGAGGTGTTTCGCGTAGTCGCGAATCTCCGCCTCCGACGGTTGCGGGGCGGGGGATGATCGTGAGTTATCAGTCGGTTGCTTTTTCATATATTTTGAAGGGGTCATGCTCACGACACGAAGGCGTCCCATTAGTCGTTGCCGGGTTAGAGACGATGAACTCGTTGGGCATTTTTTTCAAAAAGATCCGCGCGGAGGGAATCAGTTGGAATCGCCTTTTCCGGCCAGCGTTGCGCTGACGAGCGTCTGGGCTTCCGCGAGGATTTGTTTGAGATGGGATTCACCGCGAAAACTTTCCCCGTAAATTTTGTAGATGGCTTCTGTGCCGGAGGGGCGCGCGGCGAACCAGCCACTCTTCGTCACCGCCTTCAATCCGCCAATGGGCGCGCCATTTCCCGGAGCCTCCGTCAACAGCGCCTCGATTTTTTCCCCGGCGAGCTCCGTGGCTTTGACTTGCGTCGGGGAGAGTTTTGCGAGCGCAGTCTTTTGCGCGATGGTGGCGGGTGCTTCAACGCGGTCGTAGGCTGGTTCACCCAATTCACGCGTCAGATCGCCGTAGAGTTGCCCGGGATCGCGGCCGAGCTTCGCGGTGATCTCCGCGGCAAGCAGCGCTGGAATCAGTCCGTCCTTGTCCGTGGTCCAGACACTTCCATCCAAGCGGGAGAACGAAGCGCCGGCGCTTTCTTCGCCGCAGAAACCAAGCGAGCCATCGAGCAAACCTGGGACAAACCATTTGAAGCCAACCGGAACGTCGTAGTGCCGGCGACCGAGTTTCGCGGCGATGCGATCGATCAGCTGCGTCGTCACGACGGTTTTGCCCACGGCGGCATCGGCGCGCCAGTTCGGCCGATGCTGAAACAGATAGGAAACCGCCACCGACAAATAATGATTAGGCGGCATCAAACCCGCGCTGCGCGTGACGATGCCGTGCCGGTCCGAATCCGGATCGCACGCGAAGGCTAGGTCGAATTTGTCCTTCATCGCGATCAAGCGCTGCATCGCAAAAGGAGACGATGGATCCATGCGGATCTGCCCGTCCCAATCGACCGTCATGAAGCCAAAGGTGGGATCAACCGCTTCATTAACGACCGTGAGGTTCAGACCGTAGCGTTCGGCGATTGGCGCCCAATAATGCACACTGGCGCCGCCGAGCGGATCAACGCCGAGTTTGAGTGTGGCGCCGCGAATCGCGTCGAAATCGATCACACTGTGCAAATCATCGACGTACTCGTGCAGAAAATCGTAGCGATGCGTCGTGGCGGCGCGGCGCGCTTGCGCGATCGGGATGCGTTTTACCTCCGAGAGTTTGTTGGTGAGAAATTCGTTGGCTTTCGCCTCGATCCAAGCCGTCACCGCCTGCTCCGCGGGACCACCATGCGGCGGGTTGTATTTGAAACCGCCGTCGTGCGGCGGATTGTGCGACGGCGTGATGACGATCCCGTCGGCGAGTCCGGTTTTACGGCCGCGATTGTACGTCAGGATCGCCCACGAAATCGCCGGCGTCGGGGTAAATTCGTCGCTTTCCGCCGTCATTACTTCGACGCCGTTGGCGGCGAGCACCCCCAGAGCGGTGGCGAGGGCGGGTACGGAGAGGGCGTGCGTATCCTTGCCCAGGAAAAGCGGACCATCGATGTGATGGCTTTTCCGATACAGACAGATTGCCTGACTGATCGCCAGGACGTGATCCTCGTTGAAGGTCGTCGTAAACGAGGAGCCGCGGTGACCTGAGGTGCCGAACGCGACCCGTTGCGCCGCGACTGTCGGATCCGGCTTCTCCGAGTAATACGCCGCGAGAAGTTTCGCCACGTCGACGAGTAGCGACGCATTGGCGGGCTTGCCGGCAAGGGGACTCGTTTTCATTGCGGGGCCAATTCGTTGGCAGTGCGAAATCGTGACGCTTCGGAAGATGGCAAACGAAACACACGAATGACACGAAAGTCAGCGGAGGAAAGGCATGACGCCGCCGCTGAGTAGTCATTACCGGTGGGTGAATGAATCTGGGTTCTGGCTTTTTTCACGACCGGTTTGTTTCGTGCATTTCGTGATGGTTCGTGGGCAGTTCCTATTGCATGGACACGCCTAATTGGCAGGTGGTTCGTGCGCACGCATCAAAACCTAGGCGGCGTGTGCTCCTTTTAATGGAACGGGCGTGAGCGGATGCTCCACGACCGACTCGGTGGCAGTGCGACCGATGATGGTGCGGGCTTGCGCCAGTTCGTCGTTTGAACCGTGGGCGATGAGGACAAACTTGTCCGACTTGAGCGCGGTCTCGTATTGCAGGATGCTATCTTTCGGGATGCCCAAGCTGAAGAGACCCGCGCCCAGCGCGCTCAAGCCACCCACGACCACCGCGCCCTCCAAGCCTCCGACGATCCAAGCCACCAGCGGTCCGGCCACGGCGAGAGGTCCAATCCCCGGAATGAAAAAGAAGGCGGACCCAAAAAGCATGCCCCAGATTCCGCCCCAAAACGCGCCGGATTTTCCCCATGATTTCATGCGGTCGCCGGCGTTGTAGTAGCCAACGACGTTTTCGTCCGTGTGGTAGTCGCGTCCAACAATGGAGAGCTTCTTCAAATCGAAGCCGGATTGCTGGAGCTCTTTGATGGCCGCTTCGGCGTCGGCGTGTGTCTGGTAGATCGCGAGGATCGCGTTGTTTTGGTTCATAATAATTTTGTTCTGTCGCCACCGGTTGGTTCCGGGGTTGAGGGTCGGTTTATTCGGCGTTTCCCGGCGTGGCCGGTCACGGCACAGATCCGTCTCTATCTTCGACGCGTGATCGGCTGGCTCAACGTCGCCAAGATCACCGCCGTCACATCGGGTGCCCCGTGAACTAGTCGCAGACGGCGTTCGGCCTCTAGCCAAAATTCGTCATCGCGGCCGTGCGGTTGGCCGGCCTCCGTCCAGTGCTGGCGCGCGCACTCCGCAATTTCCTCGTGAGTGGGAGAGATGATCGAGTCTGTGGCGGGCGGAAAGGAAGTGCTCATGGGCGTGTTCGATGATGGTTGAAGTTCACGCCGTGAAGGCCGCGTCCCGAGGGAAGTATCACTATGTACCCTTCCGTCCGTGCATGCTATGGGGTGTTGGCCCACCTTGATCCGGTGCGGAACCATGCAATGGGAGCTTGTCCGAATAGATCACACCTGAGGAATCCATCATTCAGTTTCACCGAGGACACCGAGTGCCGACACAGAGGAGGAAGGAGTATACACGGTGTAGAGTGAGCTCGGATTTGCGGCGATAGCCTGGTGGATAATTTTGTCGTGATTGGTTGACCTGTGTTTCTCTGTGCCCTCCGGGATTGGCTTCCGGTTTGCTTGGGAAAAGTTTCTTGTCTTAAATGGAGTGAACTATCCGGGCGTGTGGGACAAGGTCACGGCGTTCCCGCATTCAGCGCGCGCATTCGGATTGAAATCAATGTTGGAGGGAACAGTTCGCACCAACCGCGAAAGTTTAGTGTAGGTCAATACCCCATAGGCCCGGAGCGCCTTCGCGAGTACACTGAGCGGGCAAAAACACGAGGATCGGCTCCGCCTTGGACGATCCAAACAACAATACGGAGGGATGGTTATGAATAAAAATATCAAAGACATTTACGGTGCGAAGCTTGCCGCCTTGGATGGCGAAATCGGCCACGTGAAAGACTTCTATTTTGACGACGTGATGTGGGCGATTCGCTATTTCGTCGTGGACACAGGTTCATGGTTGAGAAGTCGCCTCGTCCTGCTTTCACCCCATGCTTTGGGTAAATTGGACGACTATGGAAAGATCCTGCACGTCAAGCTGCACAAAAAGCAGATCGAAAGCAGTCCCTCGATCGAAACGCACAAGCCGGTTTCCCGCCAATTCGAAATCGATTATTACCGGTACTACGGTTTGCCGCCCTATTGGAATGGCGATGCATTGTGGGGCGTCGGAGGTTATCCGTTGGTCTTGCCCCGGGCGAAAGATGTGCTTGAGGCCGCTCAAGAGCATCAGTCGGACGACCCTCATCTGCGCAGTGCCAAGGGAGTGACGGGCTACGCGATTCACGCCACTGACGGCGAGATTGGCGTGGTCAGTGGCTTTACGGTGGACGACCGGAGCTGGGCCATTGACGGGATGACCGTTGAGACCGGTCATTGGTATTCGGGCCGCGAAATCCTGATCGCCCCGAGCATGATCGGCCGGATTAATTACGAGGCCTCGGAGGTGAGCGTCAACGTCAGCAAGGCCGCCATCCAGCAGACAGCGGACCGTCAGGTCGTGACGGGCGGAGCGTGGGTTCGAAAAGTGCCGGAAGATAGTTCAGCGGCATTAAAGACCTAGTATTACTACGTTAAGTCAAAACAACGACAATGTCATCAAACTTGCTGCC
>JBEPTW010000165.1:0-8370 GCA_041691855.1 Verrucomicrobiota bacterium
GAGGCCGTACGTCGGTCACATTGACCGATCTCGAAGACTGCGCGTTGCTCGGACGGCTGCTCGCCCATCCGTTCATCAGCCGGCAGATCGTCACGGATCAGGGCGAGGCGTTTACTACGGCTCCGCGTCCACTCACGTGGCAGTTCATTGACCATTCGTCGGAACCGGAATTGGTCGTGGTCCGACTCGGGTTTGCCGACGGCACGCTCGCCCCGTCACCCCTGCTTTATCTGCCGGGTCAGCCTGCTCACTATCTCAGCGGCAACACCCTCTACGAAGGACTGCCGCCGCCGGCGCATCCGCTAAAGACCACCGACCACGACTGCTTTGCGACCGAGATGCCGAGGAAAGCGCTCGAGTCGTCCGACGCGGGGCGTTTCGCCGCACGGACCGGCGTAGCGCTGCCCTCGAAGATCGCGGCAAAATTCCGCCGCGAGGAACTCCGCCCGCGATTGCGCGCGGAACTGTCGCCGCGCCGTCCCGGAACCCCCGATGAAGTGCTCGCGGTTAACTTGCACGCGCTTGCCCCTGACGGCGGCGCGCGAGCGGCCTGGCGGGGCCAACGCTGGACGACTGAGTCGAAGGGCCTGAAACGCGCCGCCAACGCGGCGTTTGTCATTCATGACTATTCGCCGCTTCAGCCGACGGTTGATCACCTCGGGCGATTGTCCTTGTTGCGCTGGGATGAGTGGGACGCCGACGGAGGGCGCTTCGTGGGCGAAATCACCGGCACCAATTTTGCCGATCAGTTTTCCACCTGGCTGGCGACCGTTCCCGCAGGGACGGAAATTGAGCTGAGTCCCGAACTCGCCGCCTTTACGGCCCAGCCGACGCGCGCGCACTTCACGCTCGAAGTATCGGAAAGCACCATCGACTGGTTTGACGTGCACGTCTCCTTGCGCGTCGAGGACACCACGCTTACCGAAGAGGAAATTAATCTGCTGCGACAGGCCAAAGGCCGTTTCATTCGCCTGCCCGGCCGCGGTTGGCAACGGCTGGAGTTGACGATTGCGCCGGAGGACAGCGCGCGTTTTGAACGGCTCGGCCTCGATCCGACCACCGCCGCAATGGTCGGACGCGAAGCACCGCAATTCCACGCACTCCAACTCGCCGATGAGGCGCTCGGCGAAGTGCTGCCCGAAAAACTCTGGCGACAAATTCGTGATCGCGCCGCCAGCGTGCGTCAGATCGCACCGCCCGCGCTGCCCGCCGGCTTGCGCGCGGAAATGCGTCCTTACCAACTCGAGGGTTTTCACTTCCTCGCGCATCTCGCCGAAAACCGTTTTGGCGGAGTGCTCGCCGACGACATGGGCCTGGGCAAAACCCTGCAGGCGCTCGCGTGGCTGCTGTGGCTCGCCGAGCGCGCGGTCGCCGAAGGCCGAGAATTCCGCGTCCTCGTCGTGTGTCCGAAATCCGTCGTGTTTAATTGGGAAACCGAAACCGCGCGCTTCGCCCCGACGCTGACGACCGGGCGGCTCGCGCCGCGCCGCGCTTCGCCCGTCCCGACGGAGGTTTCAATCGTCGTGGTCAACTACACGCAGCTTCGCCTGAACGCCACCACGCTCGCCGAAATGAGTTGGGACGCCGTCATTCTCGACGAAGGCCAGAACATTAAAAATCCGGCGAGCGCCACCGCCCAGGCCGCGCGGTCGCTGAAGGCCGCCAATCGGATCGTACTCAGCGGCACGCCCATTGAAAACCGGTTGCTCGACCTGTGGAGTCTTTTCGCCTTCGCGCAACCCGGACTCCTCGGGGGCCAGACCGCTTTCAAGCGACTCTACAACGATCGCGACGATCCGGTCGCTGCGCACGCACGCCTCGCGACGCGGGTGCGACATTTTCTCCTGCGGCGCACCAAAGCCCAAGTCGCGCAAGATTTGCCGCCGCGTATGGAGGAGGACATCGTCGTCGAACTCGATGGCGATCAGCGCAAGCTCTACGAAGCCGAACTGAAACGCGCCCGACAGATGCTCCTCGGCGTCGAGACCAAACGCGAATTCGACACCCAGCGCTTCAACATTCTGCAATCCCTCTTGCGCCTCCGCCAGATTTGTTGCGATCCGCGGCTCGTCGGCGCGGAGTTGAGTTCGCCCAAACGCTCCCCGCGAAAAAAGGCGACGCCAGCCGCAGATCCCGCTCCCGCTGAAACACCGGCGAGCGCAAAACTTGAGGCGTTGCTCGATACTTTAGAACCCCTGCTTGCCGAGGGTCACCGCGTATTGGTTTTTTCCCAGTTTGTCACGATGCTGGAACTAATCCGCGACGAGCTCGTCGCGCGCGAAATCAAGTACCTGATGCTCACCGGCCAGACAGAAAACCGGCAGGAACTCGTGCAACAATTTCAGTCGCCGGAAGGACCGCCGGTTTTTCTTCTCTCGCTCAAGGCCGCCGGTGCCGGGCTCAACCTCACTGCCGCCAGTTACGTCGTCCTTTACGACCCGTGGTGGAATCCCGCCGTCGAGGCGCAAGCCATTGACCGCACGCATCGCATCGGCCAGACCTCGCGCGTGATCGCGTATCGGCTCCTCGCTCGCGATACCGTGGAAGAAAAAATCCGCGCTCTGCAAAAAGAAAAAGCCGCCCTCGCTGCCTCCGTCGTGCAAGAAGAATCCCTCGCGCAGGTTCTGGACTTGGACAGTTTAAAGCGCATTCTCTCCTAACCACCCTTTCATGCCCGCCAAACCACGCCAGCCAGTCATACGCAGTGTCAAAACGCCGGAGGCTCTCCGTGCGTTGCGCACGTGGATTGACTCGATCGATGCCACGAAGCGGGAACAGGGCGAAACGCTCTACGCAAATCTCCAAGTCGAGGATGTGTGGGCCGATGCCGACCACTATGTTGAGGCCAAGGTCACCGATGACGAGCAATACGCGGTCAAACTTTTCCTGACCCGCGGCAAATGGGATTCGCGCTGCACCTGCGATGTCCGCGTGAACTGCAAACACGGCTGCGCCGCCGGGCTGGCGTGGCTCGCTGACATCGATGTCCCGATCAACGTGGACGACAATGCTCCGGCCGCACCCGCGACCACCGCAAAATCCGCGCGCACCGCGCAAAAGAAAACCTCTTTCCGGAATCAATGGACGCCGGTCCTTGTCGAAAAACTCGGCCGTTCCCTCACCGAGACGGAAGGCCGCCAACTCGCCAATCTCGCCGCGCTTTTCGCTGAGTTCACGCAGTCGCACCACACGCTTTATCCCGGTGCGATCAATCGTCATGGCTTCGAGCACACCCTTCCGCAAGGCGTGCCCGACTACGCGCCGGCCTTCGCCGACTGGTGGGAACACGGCCGGCCGCCCGCGGACCCATGGGAACTCTGGCAATTTATTGCGTACGACTACGAACTTGCGGGCCGCGAAATCCCGGAAGTATTCCGCCCGCTGACCAACACCAAAGTAGTTCATGCCGCGATTCACGACCGCTTGGTGCAAAAGGAACTCGCGCTCTGGCACAAGGCGCTCGATCCCGCTGTTTCCATCACCCTCAGTCCCACCGCAGACATCGGCGGGATCCGCGCACGCATCACTCCCGCCGGCGGACTCGTAATCGAGGTGCGCGCTTCAGACGACAAGCCTTGGAAAATTCCCGCGCACAAATGGTTCAAAGCCTTGCGCGGCGCGCGCCCGGCGGATTTTGAACATCTCCCGGCCGCCGAAGCCGCCCTCGGCAGCGCGCTCACCGCCGAATGTCTCGGCGGAATGTACGATCTTTTTTCCCAACCGCCGCTCCCGGCGGACGCCGCCCGGAACATCCTGCGGACCACCGCCGCGCGCGCGGCGGTGGTTTTACCTAACGGCAAACCCTTTACCGTCGAAGCCGAGCCGCTCGTGCCGGAAGCAACCCTATCGCCAACCGTCCGCGACCAACTCGATTTGCGACTCGTGGCGCCCGATGGGCGAACCGTCACAAAAGCGCCGATCATCACCCAGCATCCCGAAACGCTGTATCTGTTCGACGGTCGGGTGTGGCGTGGACCGCCACCGACACCTTCGGCCCAGCTCCCCACTTCCGCGCTCGGCGATGCGCGCATCATGAGTCGGCTCCGCGCTGCGGGCCTGCGACTTCCCTCCGCGCTTGAGGTAAAAGTGCGACGCGTTCCACTTCGCCCCGTGCTGAAATGCTGGCTCAGCGAAACCAGCTCGGAATACGAAGCGGTGCATTTTCACGCACAGCTGACGGCGGCGGCCGAACAACCTCGTTGCGAGCAGCAATGGACCGGCAGCGGCTGGCAGTGGGCCAAAAACCTGACCCCGCCTCCGCGCACCCCGGATGATCCGTTAATCGAGTTCGATCTCGGCGTCGCGGAAGCCGCGAGTTCGCGCTTCGTCCAATTCCGACTCGTGTGGCAAAACGACACGGGCGAATGGACACGTTACATTTCCAAGAATTTCCCCGACGAATTTCTCTCGTGGCACGCCTCGCTCCCGCCCGGACTCGTCATCGACGCGTCGTTGGAACTCGCCGGCCTGCTCGGTCCGCCGTTGCGCGCCAGCGTGGAAATTTCCGCGTCGCCCGTCGACGGCTCCGGGCATCGCGACTGGTTCGATCTCACCGTCGCGCTGCGTGTGGAAGACACGACGTTCTCCGCCGAGGAACTCGCGTTGCTCCTGAAAGCACGCGGCAAATGGGTCCGTCTCGCCAAACACGGCTGGCGCCGGCTCGAACTCGATCACAGCGCCGAGGGAAATCCCGGCGCCGCGGCGCTCGCGCGTCTCGGTCTTCACGCCGAGGATGTCATCGCCGGCGGGCGTCCGACCACGCATCGCCTGCACGCGATTCAACTCGCCGCCGAAGCCGAGGCGTTCGCCGTGCGCGATTCCGCTCTGGTTCTCCGCCTGCGCGAACGCGCCGCCGCGATCATTGCGATGCCACCCGCGGAACTTCCCGGCACGCTCCGCGCGACGCTGCGCCCGTATCAGTTGGAGGGATTTCAATTCCTCAGCCATCTTTCCACCCACAGTTTCGGCGGCGTCCTCGCCGACGACATGGGTCTCGGCAAAACCGTGCAGGCGCTCGCGTGGCTGCTGCATCTCGCGGACATCGCGAGCCAGCAAACGAAGGAGAACGGACGCACGACCCCGTTTCGCGCGCTGATTGTTTGCCCAAAAAGCGTGATGCATGGCTGGCTAACCGAAACGGAACGCTTCGCGCCGACGTTGACCGCCCTCGCGTTTGCACCGACGCACGCCTACGCGCGCCGCATGCCCGGGCCACCCGACAAACCCGCGCTCCTCGTCGTCAATTATACCCAACTCCGCCTGCAACCCGACTGGTTTAAATCGCACGCGTGGGACGCGGTGGTGCTCGACGAAGCGCAGTTTATTAAAAATCCATCGAGCCAGACTGCCGTCATCGCGCGGTCGCTCGGCACGTCGCACCGGCTTGCGCTGACCGGTACGCCGATTGAAAACCGCCTGCTCGATCTGTGGAGTTTGTTTGCCTTTGCGCAACCCGGCCTGCTCGGAGCCCAAGCGTCCTTCAAACGACAATATCCGATCGAAGACGAAACTTCCACTTCCCGCCTGCATCAACGCGTGAGGCATTTTTTGCTGCGCCGCACGAAAGCGCAGGTTGCGCCCGAACTGCCGCCGCGCACCGAGGACGAGATCGTCGTCGATCTCGAAGGCCCACAACGCGTGTTGTACGATGCGGAATTGAAACGCGCCCGCGCGCAATTGCTCGGCATCGAAACCAACAAGGCGCTCGACGGCGTACGCTTCAACGTCCTCGCGAGTCTGCTCCGCCTGCGCCAGATCAGTTGCCACGGCGCGCTGGTCAGTGACGCCCACGCCAACATGCCGAGCGCCAAACTCGACGCGCTGCTCGAGCGTGTGGAAGAACTCCGCGACGAAGGCCAGCAAGTGCTCGTGTTCAGCCAGTTCGTCAGCCTGCTCGAACTCATCCGCCCGCGTCTCGCGG
The DNA here is from genome assembly GCA_041691855.1 of Verrucomicrobiota bacterium. GTDB lineage: Bacteria > Verrucomicrobiota > Verrucomicrobiia > Opitutales > Opitutaceae > Lacunisphaera. Next base: position 5,921 of record JBEPTW010000165.1, read on the forward strand.
CCGCAGCAATTCCGTATCTGATGCTCACCGGTCAAACGGAAAACCGCGCCGAGCTCGTGGATAAATTTCAGAGCGATAAAACCCAGACGGTATTTCTGCTGTCATTGAAAGCCGCCGGTTTCGGCCTGAATCTGACTGCCGCGAGTTATGTGATTCTCTGCGACCCGTGGTGGAATCCTGCCGTGGAAGCGCAGGCAATCGACCGCACTCACCGCATCGGCCAGACGCAACCCGTCGTCGCGTACCGCCTCGTCGCCGCTGATACCGTGGAGCAAAAGATCCTCGCGATGCAGCGCGAAAAATCTGCATTGGCCAACGCCGTCGTCCAAGAAGACTCCCTCGCCAACGTCCTCGACCTCGACAGCCTGCGTCAGATTTTGAGTTAATTAAAAAGCTGGTATCGAATGGAATATGAGTGGGATTTGGTTGGTAAAGTGTACTTTACCGTAACATGACGCTAGTAAAGCCAATCGACACTGGATTTACTAGCGCTCGACTTAGTAAAGCCAAAGTGCTCCCATTTAAACTATGGAGCGTGGTCCGACTGGTTACAAACAACCCATCAGCATGGTGGGGGAACCATGTTATGCTTTTGTGCCTTATCCATTGCCACCGGTTCCTTCAGTGGTTTGGAACGCCCCACTTTTTCAGCGCGCCGGTGTATCACTTGGCCGCCTCAGTGGCGTGACCAGCCTGCTGCCCGACCCGCATCTCTTTCTTTACAGCTACGTCCGCAAAGAAGCACTGCTCTCTTCGCAGATCGAAGGCACCCAATCCTCACTCTCCGAACTGCTCCTTTTCGAGAACGACGTCATCGCTGGTGTTCCAATAGACGACGTTCAGGAGGTCTCGAATTACGTGGCCGCAATGAATCACGGTCTCGCCCGACTGCGTGAAGGATTCCCTCTTTCGCTGCGGTTGCTAAAAGAAATTCATCGCGAACTCTTGATGAAAGGGCGCGGGAGCGAGAAGCAGCCGGGAGAATTCCGCACCTCGCAAAATTGGATTGGGGGAACTCGTCCCAGCAATGCGCTCTACGTACCACCGCCACCCGATCAATTGCTGGACTGTTTGAGCGCGCTCGAAAAATTCCTGCATGACGAATCCGTTCCGTCGTTGGTCCGAGCCGCGCTCGCACACGTTCAGTTCGAGACCATCCATCCTTTCCTCGATGGGAATGGTCGGGTCGGGCGTCTGCTCATCACGCTCCTGCTCTGTCACGATGGCGTAATCCCACAACCGTTGCTTTATCTCAGCCTTTATCTGAAGAAAAATCGCGCAGTTTACTATCAGCTGCTCCAGCATGTTCGTGAAACCGGTGATTGGGAAACTTGGGTCGATTTCTTTCTGGCTGGCGTGGATGAAACCGCGCGTCAAGCAGCCGACACCGTCGCTCGACTATTACAACTTTTCCAAACCGACCGTGTTCGTATTTACGAACTGGGCCGTGCGGCAGGATCCGCGCCGCGCGTCCACGAATTCATGCAGCGTCAGCCGGTGGTATCGTCGCCACGTCTGGTCGCAGAACTCGGCCTTTCAAAACCGACCGCCAATGCGGCGCTCGCCCAACTCGTGAAACTTGGCGTCGTCGAAGAAATCACCGGTCAGCAACGCAGCCGCGTTTACGCCTACCAAGCCTACCTTCGCATTCTCGGTGAAGGCACCGAGCTGCCGGCTTAAAAAATCCAGTTCGACAAGCGCCTGCGCCCATTGCAAAAACAGATTTATGCCTGCTCGCCGTTCGAAGTCTTCCGTCAAGAAACCGGAATTGCCGCCGATCCACGACTGGCGCACCACCGATGAACACGAACGCGCCCGGCGTCGCGCTCGCGCCATTGAGGAACAGCCAAAAGTCCGGTCACTCGATGACGATCCAACCGTAATCGGACGTTATGCGGTCATCTCGCGCAGCCGTCGGGAATATACCGTGGAGCTGCGCGCGATGGAAGAGCCGCCGACGGCATTTTGTTCCTGCGTGGATTTTCGCATCAACGGCCTCGGTACCTGCAAACATGTCGAAGCCGTGCTCCGTCATGTGCAGCGTGTGCGCAAGCAAGCGTTGCAGCGTACGTTCCCCGGAAGCACTCCGCACATTTCCATCCTCGGGCTCAGTGCCGACGGCACCACCTTTCAACTCGAAGGCCGGAAACTCTTCCTGTCCGATTTCCTGCAGTCAGCCCTCGACGAAAAAGATCGGCTCACCGGCGCGTCGCCCGAGGAAGTCGCCAGTTATCTTGATCATCATCCGTCCAAGTATGTGCGACTGGGCCTCGAAACCGGGCCGTGGTTGGAAGCTCGTCAACGCGCGGCAGAACGCGTCGCCTCGCGTCGCGAATACGAAGCCAAGGTTCAGGCCGGCGAGTGGCCCGCCCAGGAAACGCTTGTCCCGCTTTTTCCCTATCAGCGCGAAGGCATGCTTCACCTCGCCTTCACCGAACGCGCACTGCTCG
>JBEPTW010000166.1:0-8267 GCA_041691855.1 Verrucomicrobiota bacterium
CCGGATTCGAACCGGCGACCTCGTCCTTACCAAGAACGTGCTCTGCCAACTGAGCTATCTGGGCAGACCAAGGCACAGACCAAAATAGAAAAGAATGGCCAGAGAATAGCCCCTAAAATTGTCCGTCAACTAGATTCTGGCGAATTCGCCAGAAATCTACGGTCCAATTAAAATGCGGTACCTCCCCGGCGCCAGACGTTCACCCACCCGGAACGTTTTCGCAAGGTACGTTCGCAAAAAAATCTCGATTTCTTCCCGGCCGGAGCCGCTCATCAATACAGGGTCCGCATTGAGGCCGGCCGGTCCCACCGAAACCAGAAACTCCAGTGGAGAAAAGTCGGAATCAATTCCCGCGATTTTTTCTAATTTTTGCGCGATGACGGTTTTACCATCACGCAAACTGCTGATTTCCAAAAAGCCACCGCGCTCCACCAGCGGGACCGCGTTCAACTCTCTTCCACCCATCCCCGCAAAAGGGGTTTCGTTCCCGGATTTCACGATCTCTGCCAAATTCGCCACGTCGGTCGCAGATTCCGCACTGTAGGACTTAATATTTTGATCTGAAAACACGAGTTTCGGATCGATCCAGCCAAATATTTGACCCGGCTGACGGATAATATTTTCCGGCGCGAAGTTCCATTTAGTGGGAAAAAAAAAGGGCGCCGGGTCTAAATATTCTGCCTGTTCCCGCAGTGCGCTATCTCCGGCACCTTTCGTCATGGCGGTGAGCACAATGGAAGGGTGATTCGCCACCGGTTTAACCAGGGCCAAGGGAACGACAGAACTTGTCCAAAGCCACCACGAGCCAATCGCCCCTCCTGCAAATACCAAGGAAAACCACACGCGCCTTTTCACTTCGAGTCCTCCGATTTGCATTGGGAATTCCTATTTCCGCTGAGCATCCATTTCGGTATCGGAGTCCAAACGCTCGCTGGCTGTCTGGACGTACGCAAAACCGACTGAACGCGCCATCTCGGAAAGTTTGGCCACTGCGTCCAAAGTAACGTGGCGGTCCGCAATCAAGAGTAAAACCTGGCCGGGATGCTTTTTCGCGTAGTCAGCCAACCGTTGTTGAAGTTCGGGAAGTTTAATGATCGCACCTTCAAAGAGAATGACGTCGTCGCGCCGGTAACTCACCACAATCGACGCAGTGCGCGAATACTGAGACACGGCTGTTTTCGACAGCTCAAATTTTTCTCCGTCAGCACCGATTAGAAGTCCGGGCGCCAACACGAAACGTGAGCCGAGCAAACTGAAAAACAAAACAACCACCGCCACATTCACCCATGCGACGAAATCCAAGTCGCGTGGTGGGCGGCTTAAGCGCGATTCCAATTCCAGTGGGCGCGTAATCATGGCTTTTTTTTCGCGCCGGGACGGTAATCACGCAGGAGAAAACGCATCAGTTCGTTTCCCGCCCACTCCATGTCCTGCACCAAGGCGCGCACCCGTCCGGACAAAAAATGTCGGCCCAAATGCGCTGGAATCGCCACCACCAAACCAGCAGCGGCGGTCAACAACGCCTGCCACATTCCGCCCGCCAGCACTTCGGGCGTGGCGTAGCTGCCACCTTGATTGAAAAGACGGAAAACGCCGATCATGCCGAGCAACGTGCCAAGCAACCCGAACAATGGGGCAATTTGCGCGATCGCCGCCAATGCGCTGATGCGTCGCTCGAGAATAGGAATCTCGACCAGCGCCGCTTCCTGAACCGCGAAACGCAAGGCCTGTTCGTCATCTCCCGCGTGCCTGAGTCCAGCTTTGACCACCTTTGCCACCGGGCCGAATGTTTCCTCCCCGAGCGTCAGCGCTTCCATCAGCCGGTCTTTTTCCAACAGGTTCTTGATCCCGTTCAGAAATTCGGTGGAACGAATCTGACCGCGATGCAAAAACAACGCTCGCTCCACAAAAATCACGACGGCCGCGAGGCCGAGAATGACCAGCAGCCACATCACTGGGCCGCCTTTCGCAAAAACGCTGTAACTGATAAATGCCATCATGGAATTGCGCGCATCATGCGGGACGAACGAAAGGCGTAAATGCCAAAGCTCATGGCTTCGCGGTTACCGGCCCGCGATACCGGGCCAGCTTATCCCGGGCTTGGGCGCTGCCTCCGAGTTTGGATTCAATAATCAGCTGATACGCCTGCTGCGCTTCATCGAGATTTCCCGCGTCCTCATGAAGCTGTCCGAGTTGCAGGAGTGATCGAGACATCCAGTACCTGCCCGTGGCCCCGAGCTTTGCGGCCTGAACGGGATCGCGCAAAAAAGTATTTACCACCGACCACAATACGGTCTGCGCCTTGGCCATTTCCTGATCGCGCTCCGTCGGAGTTCCCGCCGTTTGGCTGCGCTTAATCAACGCCACACCCCACATCGCTCCGGCTTCCACCCGCAAATCCACGGGAGCCGACGGTAGATCGCGCAATCGCTCAAAAATCGTGGCCGCACTCTCGACGTTAACTGGCAGCGCTCCTTGAGCAAAAAGCGTGTCTGCGAGTTCCAGCTGCGCCACCAATATGTCCGGATGCTGGCTGTAATTATTGTTCAGCAACTCGTAAATCTGCCGGGCCGAAGCAAAATCATTTAGCTTCCGGAAAAGATCGCCCTGTTTAAGGCGCGCATAAAAAACCAGATCATCCTGCGGGTATTTCTCAATCAAATCGACCAGCAGTTTATTGGCCTCGCTCAGCTGCCGGTCCAGTCCCTGTCGCTCGAGGTTTACCGCCGCTTTATAGAGTGCAAGTGGCGCGAATTCACTCGTGGCATAGTCCTTGTCATCGACGAATTTAATTAACGCATCTTGCGCGCCGACCATATCGCCCTTTTCGGTTAAATAATCCGCCTGCACCAAAGAAGAATATTCCGCCGCCTTCGTCCCACGAAAGTCCGTGCGTAATTTTTCAAGCACCGCAAATCCCTCATCCTCACGCTTCAGTTTCAGCAGCGCCTGCGCCCTGAGCAATTGGGTCGTGCCCGTTACCTCGCGCAGCAACCCCGGCTCCATGCGGGGAGCCGATTGGAGGACGAGAAGTAATTCGCCGGTTTGTCCTAATGTTACCTCCGACTGATCATTGTCGAACGAGAGCTTCGCCCGCATCCACATCAGCCGAATGCGCAAATCATCGGGAACGCCGGCGGCACCGCCTTGCAGCAAATGCTCCACCCGCTGGTAAGCTTCACGAGTACGCCCGCGAATCTGCATTTCCTTCATCAGATTCCATTCCGCCTGCCAACGGCTCTCCGCATCAAATGCGGGATTCTTGGCCGCTTCGTCGAGTTGCTTAATCGCCGTGTCCAGTTGATCCGCTCGAATGTCCGACAAGACCAATTGAAAAATCAACTGGCCCATCGCCACCGCCGCCGGCCGCTCATGCATGGCCGCATCGTACGCGTTGGCGGCATTGCGATAATCTTCCGCGCCAAAGAAAGCTTCCGCCAGCAGGACGCCAAGTTCAGATCGCTCGCGCCCTGGAGGTATAATCTCCCGCAATTTGGCAATCACATCGGCCGCGGTCCGATAGCGTTTTAAATCCCAAGCCACTGACAATCGCACTCCCAATGCCGCCGCTTTCAGGCTCGAATTCGGATAACGATCCAGCAACGCGCGGGCATCCTCATCCGCCGCCGCATCTTTTTTATCGGCCAGTTCCGTCTGCGCCCTAACGAGTAAAAGATCCTCAATAATCGGACTCTGCGTCGGAGCGGAAATCATCTCCGTCAAATCACGGATCAGCTGTTCGCGATCCTCCGGCGTTTTTGCCGCGTGCGTCAGCAATTGAAGCGCGAGGCGTTGCGTTTCCGGCTTCTGGCCGTCGCGCAAAAGTTGGCGGAACGCCTGCTGGCCGGCGACGCTCCCGTCGCCTGAAACCAACCCGAGCACCAAGCGCAATTGGTCGGCCACGTTCCGTTCGGACTGGGGCAGGATCGCCAACTGACGCAGCAAAAGCGATTGGGCTTCGGACGCCCGGCCCACACCCGCGAGACCGGCCGCGTAAGTCCGCAACGCATCGTAGCCAAAGCTGGTGCCCTGAAACCGGTCCATATTATCACGCCACACCTTCAGCTGCGCCTCGGTCAGTTGACTCCCGCGCAAGCGCGCCTGCTCCTGCGCGAGGGCAAAACGCGCGCGTTGCAAATCCGACACCGCCTCCGTTGCGGCGTTCTCGTAAGCTTGGTTGCGTTTCTCGAGATCGTTTTTCTTTTCCGCCGCCGGCCCTTGCAGAAAATCTGCGTCAGCAATCGTCCCTTCCAAAAAATACCACCAGCCCCGGTCGGAGGCTGGCAATTCCTCGAGCTTACTCGCCGCCAATGCCGCTTTGGCTTGCGGCATGCGGTGAAAATTCGCCGCGATCAGTCCGGCCCGCAATTGGTATTCGGCATTTCGCGACCCGTCATAACTCTTCAATGTCCGCTCCGCTTCCGCCGTTTCGCCCGCGTCCAACCACGCCGTCACGCGCCCTAAAATAATTCGCTGACGGGCGTCCGCCGGCAACGCGGGGTTCAGGAGAATCTCCTCATAAATTGCCCCTGCCGTCCGCGGAAATCCCGCCTGCAACGCCGCGTCCGCCTGAAGTTCTCCCGTCATCCAGCCACCCGGAACCATCGCAGCACTCGCGTTCGGTTCGGTCAATGGACTCGGACCCGCCATCTGCGCATGCAACCGCCATGTGGCCAGCAGTGCTGTGAGGAGGAGAAGCCGCGTAAACTTTATCATGGACGTCCGCGCAAGAGTGCAGCCACTCCCAGCGACTGGCAAGCGCCTTGCGGCCAGCCAACGCGACTTCGCTGATTTCCTCCGACTCCAAAGATCACGCCTTCGTGTAACCGGAAATTTCTCGCGCCGACGGAAATGACCCGCCAATTATCCCCCCGTCCGTTTAACCCAAACCCATTCACCATGAGTGCAGCCCTGATCGTTCTCGGAGTTCTTCTCGTCATTGCCATCGTTGTCGGTCTTTGGATCGCGGGAATCTACAACTCCCTCGTTTCACTTCGCAACCGGTTCAAAAATGCGTTCGCGCAGATCGACGTTCAACTCAAGCGGCGTTACGATCTCATCCCCAATCTCGTCGAAGTAGCCAAGGGTTACATGAAACACGAGAGCGGTACACTCGAAGCCGTCATCAAGGCGCGCAACGTAGCGTACACCGCTTCGCAAAATGCCGCCTCAAATCCGGCTGACGCCGCCGCCGTCAAAAATCTCGTCTCCGCCGAGTCCGGCCTCGCGGGTGCAATGTCGCGCCTGATGGTCGTTTCCGAGCAATATCCCGACCTGAAGGCCAATCAGAACATGATGCAGCTGACGGAAGAAATGACTTCTACGGAAAACAAAATCTCCTTCGCGCGACAGGCCTTCAACGACTCCGTCATGACCTACAACACACGCCGCGAATCCTTCCCGACCAACATTCTCGCCGGCATGTTCAACTTCAGCGAGGCGCAGTTGTTCCAGATCGATGACGCCACTGAACGCGCCGCGCCCAAAGTGAGTTTCGCCTGAGCCAGCCAACGCACCTCGCACTTCACTTCAGTTCCCTCCTTCCATGTACAACACGACTGGTTTCACGCTCACCGGATTCCGCATCACGCGTGAATTCGGCACGGTACGCGGCATCGTCGTCCGCTCCCGCTCAGTCATCGGCAATTTCGGAGCGAGCATCCAAACTCTTTTCGGCGGCGACATCACGCTTTACACTGATCTCTGCGAACGCGCCCGTCAGGACGCCTACGAGCGGATGTGCGCACATGCCAAGGATCTTGGAGCCAATGCCATCATTGGTCTTCGTTACGATGCGACCGAGATCGCACAAAGCGTCACCGAAGTGCTTTGTTACGGCACGGCGGTCTTCGTCGAACCCGCGTGATCCGCTGATGACCAGCCTCAGCTCCAATCAAAGACGTGGCGCTTCCGGAATCTGCGCTGATCTTCTGACTACATCGTTCGCGCTTTCCACCTGATGGATTTTTTCGAAGCCCAAGAGCGCGCGCGCAAACGAACCTCCCGGCTCGTCCTGCTTTTCGCGCTCGCCGTCATCGGCACAATTCTCGCCGGTTACCTCAGTGCAGTTCTGCTATTGAATCAAGGAAGCCAGCTCAATGGCCGGCACCGTCGTTCGTATTCCTATTATTCCGACGACAACCAGACCGCCCGGTCTTTGTGGTGGAATCCACAACTTCTCCTCTGGATTACCGGAGGAACCGGCGCGGTGGTCGGACTCGCCTCGTTGTTCAAATGGTCACAAATGCGCGGCGGCGGCGCGGCCGTCGCTGAAATGGTCGGCGCACGCGTGGTTGATCCGAAAACGATCGATCTGCGCGAACGCAAACTGCTCAACGTCGTGGAAGAAATGTCGATCGCCTCCGGCATTCCGATGCCTGCCGTCTATGTTCTCGAAAATGAACCCGGTCTCAACGCGTTCGCCGCCGGCCTCACGACCAGCGACGCAGCAGTCACTGTTACCCGCGGCACGCTGGACCGATTGACGCGTGACGAATTGCAGGGCGTGATTGCTCATGAGTTCAGTCATATCCTGAATGGCGACATGCGGCTCAATGTCCGGATCACTGCCGTTGTTTTTGGCATTCTGGTCATCGGCCTGCTCGGACGCGGCGTCCTTCAATCGATGGCCGGAGGTCGCGTCCGCTCCGGCTCCAAAAAGGACAATAACGTCGCCGTGCTGCTCGGCATCGGGCTTGCGCTCATGATCGTCGGCTATGTGGGTTATTTTTTTGGCCGGCTCATCCAAGCCGCGGTCTCCCGCCAGCGCGAATTTTTAGCCGATGCCTCGGCGGTTCAATTCACGCGCAATCCGGCCGGCATCACCGGCGCGCTAAAAAAAATTGGTGGTTACGCGATTGGGAGCACCGTCGCGCACAATGGCACGGCGCAGATCGGACACTTCTTTTTCGCCCAGGCCTTCAAATCGAATTTCGGCGGACTGTGGGCCACGCACCCGCCGCTCAACGAACGCATCCACGCGATCGAACCGACTTGGGATGGAAAACTTTTCGAGCCCGAGGAAGTTGTGGATATCAGTAATGAGTCCTTCGCCACCGCCGGATTCAACTCCGGGGTCGGCCGCGCCACAAAAGCGACAACCCCCGGCGTTCAAGCGGAGCCGCCCGTTCTTCCTCCGCAAAAAGCTACGGTGCCCGTACCTTTCAAACCGCGGCAGATCGTCGCCAGCGTGGGCGCGCTGACTGAAGCTCATTTTCGCCAGGCGCAATCGTTGCTCGAATCGATTCCCGACAGTCTACGCGAAGCCGTACGTGACACGGCGTCGGCGCAAATTCTCGTTTACGGTTTATTGCTCAACGGCGACCGGGCTGCGCGCGATCAACAGCAGCAACTCGTGGAAAAAAACGCCGGAGCGGACGGTGCCGCCGCTCTCGCCGCGCTGCGTCCGGCGTTAAGCCTGCTCGATCCCGAGGCGCGCCTGCCACTTTTGCAATTGTCCTTTCCCGCCTTGCGCGGACTTACGGGTGACGCGCTCAATCGTTTTGTGACCACCTTGGACGAACTCGTCCACGCCGACGGCAAGGTCACGCCATTTGAATACGCGGTGCAGAAAATGTTGCTGCGTCAACTCCAGCTCGCGCAAAAACCGTCGCAGCGCGTGGCCTTCGATTCGTTCAGTGCCGTCCGCCACGAATTCGCCGTGGTCCTCTCCGCGCTCGCCAACCTCAGCCCGAAAAACAGTGCGGAAGCGTTTGCCGACGGCGCGGCGCAAATCCCGGTGATCCGCGATGAGATCGCATTGCTCGACGCTGCCGCGAGTGGCTTGGAGCAATTGGACGCCGCTCTCGACAAACTCGCCGTCTGCTCGTTGCCCATCAAGCAACGCCTGCTCGTCGCCGCAGGCAGTGTCATCGCCAGCGATGGCACTGTTTCAGAGGAAGAAGGGGAATTGTATCGCGCCCTTGCCGCGACCGTCGACTGCCCGATGCCCAACCTCGGCGTGGCCGCCTAAGCGCGGAGTTTGGCGATCAGGATCGCCACGAGAATCGAGCCCACAATCAAACTCCGCGCGTAAAGTTTCCGCCGGGATTCGTCGCGGATGAAACGGTCCTCGTGTTTCGCCAGCCACAAAAAAAGGGCCGCCGGAATAATCATTGCGTAGAGCCAGTGGACGCCCAAGCGCGTCAGTAAATGTCGAAGTTCACTTGAAATCGACCAGCCCAACAGCAGCGACGCGAAGAGCGCGGCGAAGGTGACGCTGTGACCCTTCAGTCCACGCCACAGCCACGAAATTGCGAAAGGATTAA